>NZ_BAAIYF010000003.1:0-544788 GCF_057546105.1 Paenibacillus sp. YAE3
CTCCATCCTTGAGGTTTTTGGGTTTGGTCACTTGAAAACTTCTCCAAGTTGGGGTGAAGTCCCTTTTTTATGTCCGAAAATCCTTACGGCTCAAGGCCTCAGATTACTGCAAAACGCTCAAATAAATGATTTAGGATAAGTCGGAATAACCTTCAAAGCATTAACTTCACTTTGTGAGGGGTCTTTGTTTTTGTTCGGGGCCCCCGCAAAGTAATTGGAATAACCTTCGAAGCATTAACTTCACTTTGTGGGGTGTCTTTGTTTTGGTTTGGGGCCCCCGCAAAGTAATTGGAATAACCTTCAAAGCTTAAGCTCCCCTTTGTGGGGTGTCTTTGTTTTTGTTCGGGGCCCCCGCAAAGTAATCGGAATAACCATCGAAGCTTAAGCTCCCCTTTGTGGGTGTCTTTGTTTTCGTTCGGGGCCCCCGCAAAGTAATTGGAATAACCTTCAAAGCTTAAGCTCCCCTTTGTGGGGTCTCTTATAGCGTGACCCCGGTTTTGAAGATGGCCAGCTCGCGCACGTCGTTTTGCTCGTTTCGGGTTTTCCGGCCGCTGGCGACTTCGATTACGTATGCGATAAATTGCTCCAATATGTCGGCCATCGGGGTTTCGAGCAGCGGCCCGGCGTTAAAGTCCATCCAATGGCCTTTTTTGGCGTACAGCTCGTTGTTGGTCGCGATTTTCACCGTCGGCACGAAGCTGCCGAAAGGCGTGCCGCGTCCGGTCGTAAAGAGGACCAGATGGCAGTCCGATGCGGCCAGGGCGGAGGAGGCGACAAGGTCGTTGCCCGGCGCCTGCAGCAGGCTTAAGCCTTTTTTGCGGAGCTTTTCGCCGTATTGCAGCACGTCGACGACGGGCGCCGTTCCGGCTTTTTGCGTGCAGCCGAGCGATTTGTCCTCGAGCGTGCTGATGCCTCCCGCTTTATTGCCGGGGGAAGGGTTTTCGTACACCGGTTCGCCGTGCGACAGGAAATATTGCTTGAAGTTTTGGATGAGTTCGACGATGGATCGGTAAACCTCTTCGTTTTCCGCGCGGGCCATCAGCATTTTTTCGGCGCCGAACATTTCCGGCACCTCGGTCAGGACCGTCGAACCGCCCTGGGAAATAAGGAAATCGGAAAAGGCGCCCAGCAGCGGATTCGCCGTAATGCCCGAAAATCCGTCGGAGCCGCCGCATTTGAGCCCCACGTTCAATTCGCTGATCGGCACCGGCTCGCGGCGGTCGGTTTTCGCGGCTTCATGCAGCTCTTCCAGCAGCGCAAGACCCGCTTCGACTTCGTCGCCGACCTCCTGCGCCACCAGGAACTTCACGCGCTCCTCGTCATAATCGCCGAGCAGGCTGCGGAATTCGGTTACGACGTTGTTTTCGCAGCCGAGCCCAAACACAAGGACGCCCCCGGCATTCGGATGTTTGACGGCATCCAGCAGGATGCTGCGGGTCTGCCGGTGATCGTCGCCAAGCTGGGAGCAGCCGTAAGGATGCTTGAGGATGGTGACGTTATCGAACGGGCCCAAATCGGGATGGATCGCCTTGAACTCTTGCAGCATCTGCTCGGCGATGCCGTTCACGCAGCCGACGGTCGGGACGATGAACAGATCGTTGCGAATGCCGACTTTGCCGTTTTTGCGGCGGTAGCCCTGAAAGGTCAGGCCGCGCGGCGGATAGGAGATCGGATGCAGGTCGGGCACGTACTCATATTTTTCCTCGCCGCTCAGGTTCGTTTTCATGTTATGGGTGTGCACCCATTCGCCGGGTTCGATCGCATTGGCGGCATGGCCGATCGGATAACCGTATTTGGTGATCATGTCGCCGGGCCCGAACCGGGCAAGCGCGATTTTATGCCCCTGTGGAATATCCGAAAGGGCCGTCAGCGGCCGATCCAGGCCGGTGATCGCTTCCCCGGCGGCAATCGGGCGGAGGGCGACGGCAACGGTGTCCCGCGGGTTTAATTTCAGCCATTGTTTCATTGGGAACCTCCTATTCCTATACCAGTTGTTGTAATGCCGATCGGCTGCCGGCCTGCTCCAACTGCCGGATTCGTTCCGCGACGGCGGGGACCAGGCCCGGGATGAGCGCGAGGTTCTCCCCCCACAAGCTTTCGTTCCTCAAAATGGTCTCGGCGAAAGTATCGGGACGGCTCCAAGCCTCGTCAAAGGCGGCGATCGCCCCGGGAACATCCTTGCGCGGCACGCGATCGCCCCGGTAACTGAGCAGCAGCGCGGCCAAAGACAACGTCAACAACGGCGGGAGCTCTCCCTTGGCGCCGGCGTATTTCCGGAGGATCGGCAGCAGGCGGGCGTTGAACTTCGAAATGCTGTTCAGCGAGATCGACGCCAGTTCATGCCGGATAAAGGGATTGCTGAAACGCTCCCGGATATCCTTCGCATAGGCGAGCAGATCGGCTTGCGGAAGATCGAGCATCGGGGCGATTTCCTTTTCCATGAGGTCCCGCACGAACCCCGAGAAGCATTCATCCTTCATGACGTCCTCCACCGTTTCCAAGCCGGCCAGCAATCCGAGCGGTACCATGGCGGTGTGGGGACCGTTCAGCAGGTGGACTTTGCGTTCGCGATAAGGCGTCATGTCGCCGGTGAACAGCACGTTTAGTCCCGCGCGGTCCAGCGGCAGCCGTTCAGGCAGCCACGAAGGGCCTTCGATGACCCACAGCAGATAGGGCTCGGATGCGACCATGAGATCGTCTTTGTAGCCGAGATCGCTCTCCAGGCTTTCGGCCTCGCCGCGGGGATACCCGGGGACGATCCGATCGACCAGGCTGCAGCAGAAGGTATTTTCCGCATCGAGCCAGGCCATGAACGCCTCGCCCAGCTGCCATTCCCGCGCATACCGCTGCACAAGCTGCTTGAGCTGCTCCCCGTTGCGGTCGACAAGCTCGCAGGGGATGATCACGAATCCTTTTTTGCCGAGCGCAAAACGCCTGAACAGCAGCGCCGTCAATTTGCCCGGAAAGCTGAGGGGGGGGCGGTCTCCGGCTTCATCCCGCGCATCGTAGGCGATGCCGGCCTCCGTCGTGTTCGAGGTGATGAACTCCAGGGAATCGTCCTCCGCCAGCGCGAGGAATTCGTCAAACTGCTGATAAGGGTTGATGACGCGGGTCACGCAGGAGACGATCTCCCGGGAATTGACGGTTTGCCCTTGGAAAATGCCGTTTTGCAGCACGGTATACAGCCCATCCTGCCTGTTGATCGCATCCGCTTGCCCGCCCGGCGTCGGCTGCACGACGACCGCGCTGCCTTGGAACAGCCCTTGGCGGTTCATCTGCTGCAGCTGCCAATCGACGAAAGCGCGCATGAAGTTGCCCGCGCCGAATTGGATCATGCGTTCGGGGTATGCAGGCAGTTCGGGGAGCAGGCTTCTGGAGAGTTGCTGCGCCATTCAAAGATCATCTCCTTATTCAAATAGATAAGTCACGTTGTTTATGCACACGTTAACATTTTGATTAAAAAATAGAGGCCTCTGATGCATCGGTCATACAGAAGCCACGCTCTGGCGCACGACCAGCGAGGTTTTTACGAAAAGGCGCTGAGGTTCGTGGTCCGGTTCCTTCATCAGCTCGATCAACTTGGTCGTGCCGAGCTTGCTGATTTCGGCCACGGGCCGATGGATGGTCGTCAGCGCCGGGTTCGTGTACCGGGCGAACACGATATCGTCGAACCCGATCAGGGACATTTGCTCCGGAATCGAAACCCCTCCGGCGTAACAAGCGTTCATGGCCCCGATGGCCATGTCGTCGTTCGCGCAAAAGACGACGGTTGGCGGATCCGGGAGGGACAGCAGCGAAGCCATCGCCTCATAACCGCTTTCGATGCCGTAGTCGCCCGCCGCAAAATATTCCGGGACGAGCGGCAGCCGGTTGGCGATCAGGCTGTCCAGAAAACCCTGTTTGCGTTCGGATGAAGATTTGAAGCCCGCTTTCCCTTCGATGATGGCGAATTTCCGGTGCCCCTGCGCCGCAGCGTAATCGATCGCCTCTCTGACGCCTTCGCGGTCGCCGGCCACGACGTTCATGATGCCGGGGTCCTCGAGCTGCCGGTTCAGCACGACGAGCGGAATGCCCATTTTTTTGACGTGATAAATGAAGGCGTTGTCCGCGTCGCTTTGGCTCATGACGAGAATGCCGTCGAAGCGCTGCGGCAATATGGCGTCGAAATGCTTGATGCCGTCGATGCCGTGCACGGTCAGGTTGTAATTTTCGTCCAGCACGTGGTGGATGCCCTTCATCGCGTCGACGAGAAAGCTTGACGAAGTGCCTTGGTCGATGCTCGAGAAAAACAGTCCGATCGTGTACGACCTTCTCATCACCAGGCTTTTGGCGCTATAGTTGGGGATGTAGTTCATCTCGGCGGCGATTTTTTCGATTTTGTCGCGGGTTTCCTTTTTGATGAGATGGCTTCCGTTAAGCGCCCTGGAAACGGTGGTGTGGGAAACGCCCGCGACGCGGGCGATATCTTTTATCGTAATCATTGCTACCTCTGGTCTTCCTGAATGGATGGAATCGGGTCATTCCTGATCGGAGCCTGTCGCGTCCCAAACCCAAGAACACGTCCGCGGTTTCGAGCGCTTGCTTGATCCAGGCGCCGATAGGCGCTGCCCGTTTGTTCACGCTTTCAGTTTAAGTTCTTGCCATTCCCAAGTCAAGGAAAATCAAAGAAAATGCACACGTGAAAAATCATTTGTCAATAACATGATGTAAACGCTATAATTGGAACCAAAGACGCAGTTAAAGGAGTATTTCGATGAAAAAAGGCCGCATGTTTTACAAAACCTTCATACCGATCCTGGTACTCGGCGTCGGGCTTGTCATCAGCTTCGGAGCCTATATTTACGTCAATACGACCCATTCCGTCGTGGACAGGGTTTCAAGCAGCAAGCAGAGCTTCATTTCGCAAACGAAAAATTCCTTGGAGCAGAAAATCCAAACGATCGAATACGCCTTCAATACATACAGCACGACCAGCTCGTTCGAATCCGTCGTCAAAAACCCGATTACCGAAAAAGACTTCGAGGCATACCGCAACGTCAACACCCAGCTGAACTACATTGCCACAATGGGACTGGACGGCACGGAATATTCGCTGATCAGCCTGGCCCAAAACTGGAAAATCTCGAACGGCAAGCTCTCCTATTTAACGGAGGCGGACCGCAAGGCGCTGTACGACACCTACATTAACGGCCAGGAGCGGGGGCTCTTCTGGATGAAAACGAAGGACGGCATCCGTTTCGTCAATACGCTGCCCGCGTTTTCGACCAAAAAGCAGGCGATCGCCCTGTCCGACATTTCGCTCGCCACCCTGGACAACACGCTGAAAACCGAAGAGAACACGCCGATCATCATTCTGAACAAACAGGGCGAGCTGATGTACGAGACGGGCCCGGAAGACAAACGGCTGACGAAGGAGCAGCTTGCAGGCATCGCCAAATCGGTCGGCACGGAGCACCGGACCGGGACGGTGACGGTACCGGACGCGGGGGACGGCCCCGTCAAAGCGATATATGCAAGATCCAGCTACAACAACTGGACTTACGTTACGCTGCTCGACCAGAAGGAAATATCCGAGGCGCTCAAGACGACCAAGTTCGGTTTGATCATGATGGGATTCGTCATTACCGTCTTTATCGTCATCATCGCCTATATGATCGCCGTTTACTTCAACAAACCGCTGCAGCAAATCCAGCGCAGCCTGCCCAAACATCCGCATCCGTCCTTCAAAAACGAAGTCGAATGGATTTTGCACTCCATCAACCGGATCGTCACCGAAAAAGAAAACCTGGAGAACCTGATCGAAGCCGAACTGCCGCAGCTTGAAACGCAGCTGATCTTGAACCTGTTCCGCAACCGGGTCACCCCTGAAGAGCTGGAACGGATCATGCCGCGGTTCGGGTACGAAAAAATCGAAAAGCCGCGTTATGTCACGATGCTGATCCAAATGGACAGCTACGGCGGACGCGAGGCGGCGGATAAAGATTTGCTGCTGTTTGCCATCAACAAGATGGTGGAAGAGATCGTGCCGAAGGAATCGAGACTGCTGCCGATCCTGTTGAACGACAAAACCCAGGCGACGATTCTGGTTTTTGACGGCACCGGCGAGCAGGAGATCCGAAAGCAGGTTCTGGATTACGCCAAGACGATCATGAAAGCGGTTCGCGAATACCTGAAGGTGTCGGTCAGCTTCGGCATCAGCCAAACGTACGGCCGGCTCTGGGAAAGCAAGGAAGCCTGCGAAATGAGCAAGCAGGCGCTGCACCATCGGCTGAACCTCGGCAAGGAATCGATCATTTTTTACGAAGACATGGCCATGCTGGTATCCGGCCCGGCGCTCCTCCATTATCCGACCGAGCTGGAATCCCAGCTGTTCGACGCGATCCGGCTTGGGGACGAAGAGCAGGTGCCCCGTTTCCTGTATCCGCTGCTGGCGGAAATGATGAAAAAGAACAACAATTCGATGAATTTCGAAGTGGCGCTCGTGCGTTTCGTGAACAACCTGATCCAGCTGGAGCAGCTGCTGGGCGTCGAGGTGCTGATGACGAAGGACAACCACGCGCTGTACCACCGGTTGCTCGACATCCGGAACCCGGAGGAAATCGAACGCATTTTGGTGCAGGAAGTCATTTTGCCGATGGTCAAAAGCATGAAGGAAAAAACGAACCAGCAGTTCCGTTCCTTGTCCGAAAAAATCGCCGCGATCGTCCGGGCCGAATACGACCAGGAGTTGTCCCTGGAATGGATCGCCGACCGCCTTCATTATAATCCCAACTATTTAAGCAGCATCTTCAAAAAGGAATTCGGCATGACGTTCAGCGAATATTTGATGAATTACCGGCTCGAAATGGCCAAAAAATGGCTCGTGGAAACCGACATGACGATCAAAGACATCGCCGAACGCCTGCAGTACCACAATTCCCAAAATTTCATCCGATCGTTCCGCAAAAAAGAACATGTTACCCCGGGTTCGTACCGCAAGCTGAAGCAGGCGCAGTAGCCGGGGCCGGTCGTCAAGAAGTCTTGTTTTCGCGCATCGAATGCCTGCGGGAAAGCAAGACTTTTTTGGGTTGCGAACGTTCGGATTCAGGGCAAGGGCCCAACACGGGTGGGGCGCTTCGGGAAAGACCGGACGCGTTGCCATGCCGGCCGCTACTGATCCATGCCCGTCAACCGGACGGCTGGATCGATGCATCAGGCTTGCGTCATCCCTTGACCGATCCGAGCAGCGCGCCTTTGACGAAATGCTTTTGCACGAACGGGTAAGCGACGAGCATCGGCACGGTGGCGATCACGATGACGGCCATTTTGATCGTCTGCGCAGGGGGGACGACGTCGACCGACGTGCTTTCGGCCTGCATGCCGCTCGAGACGATGACGATCTGGCGCAGCAGCACCTGGATCGGCCATTTGGCGGAATCGGTGATGTACAGGATGGCGTTCATGTACGTATTCCAATACGCTACGCCGTAGAACAGCGAAATCGTCGCGATGGAAGGCAGCGCCAGGGGAAGCATGATTTTGAAAAATACCCCGAAGTCGTTGCAGCCGTCCATTTTGGCCGATTCCTCGAGGCTGTCCGGCAGCGCCTGAAAGAAGTTCCGCATAATGATGAGGTTAAAGGCATTGATCGCGACCGGAAGGACAAGCGACCAATAGGAGTCGATCAGTCCAAGGCTTTTGACGACAAGGAACGTCGGGATCATGCCGCCGCTGAACAGCATGGAAAATACGACGATGAAGTTGATCGCGTTTCTTCCATATAAATATTTGCGGGAGAGGCCGTACGCCATCAGCGCGGTCAAGGCCATGCTCACCACCGTGCCGATGAGGGTCACGCCGATCGAAACGGCCAAGCTTTTAAAGATGGTCGGCGTCGACAGAATGTACCGGTATGCATCCAACGAAAACGTGGTCGGAAACAAAATGAATTTTTTGGCCACCACTTCCTGCGTCGACGCAAACGAACTGGCGATCACGTTCACGAAAGGCAGCAGGCAGGCGAGCGCGATCAATATCAATAACGTGGAGTTCACAACCGTAAATGCGATGCTGCCTGCGGATTGTTTTTTTCTAAGGGATCGTGCCATAAGTTTGTCCTCCTTGTAGTCGGTTTCATGGACACTTTATCAAGCCGGAAGGGTTACGTATATAATCAAATGCTAAGGTCTTGCCGGGACGGTAAACGGCAGTCGAACCGGGCCGGAATTGCGGCATAATCATTATGTTGCATCGCGATCATCAGATGAGGTGAACAGGCCGGAAACCGCATAACCGCGCCGTTTTGCAATCGCTATCATGAAATGATTATGTACGGAATGCCGAAAAGACCTTAAGCTGAACAACGTAGACGTCAACATGAAGACAAGGAGGTCGACTCGGTGAAGGATTCAAGTACCGCCGCAGTGAACATGAACATGAAAGCCGCCAAAAAGGAGCGGCCGGCGCGAATGCGTCTCGATAGCCTGAAACGGAACAAGCTGCTGTACCTCATGATTTTGCCCGGCGTGCTTTACTTCATTATTTTTAAATATTTGCCGATGGGCGGACTCGTGATCGCGTTTCAGGATTATCAGCCTTACCAAGGCATTGCAGGCAGCCCCTGGGTGGGATTCAAACATTTTATCCGTTTGTTTACGGAACCGACGTTTTTTATGCTGCTGAGCAACACGCTGATTTTGTTTGCGCTGAACATCGTCATTTTTTTTCCGCTTCCGATCATCTTGGCGCTCATGCTGAACGAAGTCAGGCACAAGCTGTTTAAAAACGCGGTCCAGACGATCATTTACATTCCGCATTTTATGTCGTGGGTCATCATCGTCTCCATTACTTACGTGTTCCTGACCGTGGACGGAGGGGTGTTCAACGAGATGCTTGCCGCGCTCGGGCTGCCGAAAATCAGCTTCCTGACCTCTCCCGAATGGCTGCGGACCGTATATATCGGACAAGTCATTTGGAAGGAGCTCGGCTGGTCCACCATCATTTATTTGGCGGCGATCACGGTCGTGGACACCCAGCTGTACGAGGCCGCCGAGATGGACGGCGCGGGAAGGCTGCGCAAAACATGGCATGTTACGCTGCCGGCCATCCGTCCGGTCATCATTACGCTTCTGATTTTAAAAATCGGCAGCACGCTCGATCTGGGCTTTGAACATATGTACTTGCTGCTTAATTCCCTCAACCGCGAGGTCGCCGAAATTTTCGACACCTACATTTACACCGCCGGTCTGAAAAACGGCCAGCTCAGCTTCAGCACCACCGTAGGCCTTTTCAAAGGGCTGGTAGGGTTGATTCTGGTCATGCTCTCCAATCGGCTCGCCAAAAAATTCGGGGAAGACGGCGTCTATTGATCATGCGGGCGGGATGCTCTCAATCATTTGAAAAAGGGGAAATGAAGATGAAAAAAATGGTCAAAAAAATGGCCGCGCTTGCGATCTGCTCCGCGCTGGTACTGACGGCATGCGGCGAGAAAGAAAAAGCGGCGGGGGGGACGACCGGAAGCGGCTCCGACGCAAACGCGAAAACAAGCATCACTTGGCTGAACATTTTGCATACGGCTTCGCCGCCGACGGACACGATCATTAAAAAGATCGAAGAAAAAACGAACGCCGAGGTCAAATTCTCCTGGATCCCGGACGCATCCAAAGAAGAACGCATCAACACGTCGCTGGCTTCGGATTCCCTGGCGGACATCGTCACCTTGACCATTCTCGACAACTCTTCCGTACGCAATGCGCTGAAATCGGGCATGTTCTGGGAAGTCGAGCCGTATCTCAACGAGTTCCCGAACCTGGCCAAAATTTCCGAGGACACGCGCAGATCTGCTTCCATCGCCGGCAAGCTGTACGGCATCCCGTTCCAGAAGGATTTGGCCCGCAACGGCGTTGTCATCCGCAAGGACTGGCTGGATAAGGTCGGACTGCCCGTGCCGAAAACGCTGGATGAGCTGATGGAAGTCGCCAAAGCGTTTACCGAAAAAGATCCCGACGGCAACGGCAAAAATGATACGACCGGTTTCATGGACCGCAGCGACCTCGTGTACGGCGCATTCAAAACGCTCGGCTCCTACATGGGCGTTCCGAACTACTGGAAAGTGAGCGAAGACGGCAAAATGACGCCGGAATTCGATACCGAAGAATACGTCAAAACGATGGATTACATGAAAAAGCTGTACGACAACGGCTACATCAACCAGGACTTTGCCGTGACGGCGAAAACCGACCAGCAGCAAAAATTCGCGCAGGGCAAAGCCGGCATCTACGTGGGAGCACTGTTTGACAGCAAAAACCTGAAAAACATGGCCAAAGGCGTCCAGGACAACATGGAGCTCGTCCTCGCCAATAACATTACGCCGACCGGCAGCGAATCCGAGCGCCATATTTGGGCGGGCAACAACGGCATCGGCGGCCTGCTGGCCTTCCCGAAATCGGAAGTGAAGGACGAAGCGGAGCTGAAGCGGGTGCTGAAATTCGTCAACGACTTGATGGATGACGACATGTACGCCCTGATGACGTACGGCATCAAAGACGTTCACTACAAAGTGGACGAAAACGATGCGGCTACGATCATCAACCAGGATTTGTGGCAGCAGGAAGTGCAGCCGTTTGCGTCTTCCCGTCCGAACGAAACCGGCTATAAAATCCACGACTCCGATCCGCTGAAGGCCGAATCCGACAAGCTGATCAAGGAAAACGCGAAGTACGCGGTGCTGAACCCGGCTTATTCGCTCGAATCGGAAACCTATTCGACGCAGGGCTCCGAGCTGCAAAAAATCATCACCGACGCCACTTACAAATACATTCTCGGCAAAATCGACCTGAACGGGTTCAAGGACGCCGTCGAGAACTGGAAAAAATCCGGCGGCAGCAAAATCATCGCCGAATACGAAGAAGCATACAAAGCCGCCAAAAAGTAAGGAATTAAAACCATAACAAAAATAGGGTCCTATCCGCCTAACCCGGGGTTAGGACCTATTTATTCCGCAGGAGGTCATCATGGAACATACGAGCTGGGCCGCGCGTACGGCAAAATCGATCATGGAACGAACGCCGAAGCTGCATGAAGACAAAGGTTACGGGGGCAAATGGTCATACGATTACGGCGTGGTGCTAAAAGGCTTCGAGCTGCTTTGGCGCCAAACCGGCGACCGTGCGTATTATCGATTCATTCAGGACAACATGGACGATTTCATTCAGGAAGACGGCACGATCCGGGGGTACCGCCTGGACGAATACAACATCGACCATATCAACAACGGAAAACTGCTGTTCGTCCTGCATGCCGAAACGAAGCAGGATAAATACAAAAAAGCGGCGGAGCTCCTCCGAAATCAGCTGCGGTCGCATCCGCGGACGTCCGAAGGCGCGTTCTGGCACAAGCAAATCTATCCTTATCAAATTTGGCTCGACGGGTTGTACATGGGCTCCCCTTTTTATCTCGAATATTTGCTTGCGTTCGAGGACGGGGAAGGCATCGGCGACGTCACGAAGCAGTTCATCCTTTGCGAGCGGCATACGAAAGATGCGAAAACGGGCCTCCTGTTCCATGCATGGGACGAAAAACGGGAGCAGCCTTGGTGCGATCCGGAGACGGGGCTGTCCGCAAATTTCTGGGGCCGTTCCTTGGGCTGGTTCGTCATGGCTCTGGTCGATGTGCTCGCCCTGCTGCCGGTGCAGCATGCCGATTATCAGGAGCTTGTCCGCATCCTGAGCGATACGCTGGCGGCCATCCGCAAATTCCAGGATCCCGAAAGCGGCGTGTGGTACCAGGTGGTCGACCAGGGGGGCCGCAAGGGCAATTATTTGGAAGCATCGGCTTCCAGCATGTTCACGTATGCCATGGCCAAAGGCATCCGTCTGGGCGTGCTGGACGACGGCTGGAGGGAGACGCTCGATCAAGCGTACCGGGGGCTGATCGCCGAATTCGTGCTGGAAACGAAGGAAGGCTGGGTCAACCTGAACAAAAACTGCCAGGTCGCAGGCCTCGGCGGCGCCGACAAGCGGGACGGCACGTACGCTTATTACATCAGCGAGCCGATCGTGACGAACGACCAAAAAGGACTGGGCGCGTTTTTGCAGGCCTGCGCCGAATATGAGGCGTTGCCTCGCGCGAAGGCGTAATCGCCGCATGGAAGAGACTGAACCGGCGGCATCCGGTCGCCCGGTCGCCGAAGCTTCAGCATAACGAGAGGAGCTGACATGCACTTGCATAACATTATCGACTACGGCGCGCACCGCAACAGCCCGGAGCCGTCGACGGAAGCGATCCGCGCCGCCATCGCCGCGGCAAGCGCGGCCGGCGGCGGCACCGTATACGTGCCGGCGGGAACCTTCCGCACGGGGGCGATTTTTCTGAAGGATCATATCGAGCTGCGTCTGAGCCCGGGAGCGGTGCTTTCCTTCACGACCGATCCGGGCGATTATCCTGCCGTGGAATCCCGCTGGGAAGGCGTCCGGCGCCAGGTCCACGCCTCCTGCATTTTCGGCAAAGACCTCGTCAACGTGTCGATCACCGGCAGCGGGACGCTGGAAGGCAACGGCCAGGCGTGGTGGGATCTGTTCCGCAACCGGCGGCAGGAGCTTGAATACCCGCGGCCCAAGCTGATCAGCTTCGACGGCTGCTCCCGGGTGACGATCAAGGACGTCACGCTGCGGAATTCCCCCAGCTGGACGATCAACCCGATCCGCTGCAACGACGTAACGATCGACAACGTTTCGATCTGGAATCCGGCCGATTCGCCGAACACCGACGGCATCGATCCGGAATCCTGCAGCAACGTGCGCATCAGCAACTGCCATATCGACGTCGGGGACGACTGCATCGCCATCAAATCCGGAACCGAAGACACGCAGGAGCGCGTACCGTGCGAAAACATTGCGATCGCCAACTGCACGATGATCCACGGCCATGGCGGGGTGGTGCTGGGGAGCGAAATGAGCGGGGACATTCGGAACGTCGCCATCACGAACTGCATCTTCAAGCAGACCGACCGCGGCATCCGCCTTAAGTCGAGACGGGGCCGCGGAGGGACCGTCGAGGACGTCCGGGTGAGCAATATCGTGATGGAAGACGTCATTTGCCCGTTTATCATGAACCTGTATTATTTCTGCGGTCCGCGCGGCAAAGACAAATACGTGTGGGATAAGCGGCCATACCCGGTAACGGAGGAAACGCCGACGTTCCGGCGGATCCATTTTGCGAACATTACGGCGCGGAACGTCCATGCGGCAGCCGGTTTCCTGTACGGTTTGGCCGAGCGCTACGTTTCCGAGGTGACCTTCACGGATATCGACATTTCGATGGCTGAACAGGCCATTCCGGGCAAGCCGGCCATGATGGCGGGAATCGAGGACATGAACAACCGGGGCTTTTACCTGGGCAACGTCCGGGACGTGCAGTTCCGCCACGTGACGGTCGAAAATCACGAAGGTCCGGCGTTTTATATTGAAAACGGGGACAACGTCGAGGTGTCCGGCTGCCGCTCGCGAAACACCCGCAAGCCGGAAAAGCTGGTGGAGCAGGTCACGGCGGCACCGCCGGAGCCGGAACTTAGCGAAACCGAAACGTAGGACGGATGGTTTGCCGGCAGGCGGGGACAACGGCAGATGCGTTCGTTGAATAGGCCCAAAGAAAGGACGGCCATGCGGCATGCTGGTTGGAAAAGAGAGCTTTTGCGATTTTCATACGATCCGGGAAGCGGTGGACGCGCTGGAACGGATGCCCGGCGAGCGGCCGGAGACGCTGTACATCCTGTCCGGCGTCTATGAGGAGGCGGTCCGGATTTACCGCTCGAACCTGCGCATCGTCGGCATCGGGCGCGTGGAGCTGACGATGAACCGTTACGCCAAACAAAGGGACGAAACGGGAGAAGAGATCGGAACCTTTGCGACGCCGACCTTGTTTTTGGGCGGCAGGCGGCTGCTGCTGGAAAATCTGGTCGTAACCAATGCGGCGGGGCAGGGAGACGGCATCGGGCAGGCCGTTGCGGTATCCGCCTATTGCGACGAAGCCGTGTTCCGGCACTGCACCTTCAAAGGCCATCAGGATACGCTGTTTACCGGGCCGCTGCCCCCGGCGCCCAAGCATGGGGGCTCCTTTGGCGGCATCCCGTTAAAAGAGCGCCATGACCGCTGCCGCCAGCTGTACCAGTACTGCCGGATCGAAGGCACCGTCGATTTTATTTTCGGCGGAGCGACCGCCTTTTTCGAGCGGTGCGAAATTCGCAGCTTGGCCCATGCGAAGCGGGGGAGCCGGGGGTACGTGACGGCGGCTTCGACGCCGCCGGGAGCGGAACACGGCTACGTGTTCCGGGATTGCGCGTTGACGGCGGAGCCCGGGGTGACGGGCGTGTATTTGGGCCGTCCCTGGAGGGCGCATGCCAAGACGGATTTCGTCAGCTGCAAGCTGGGCGGGCATATCGTTCCCGAAGGCTGGCATAACTGGGACAATCCCGCCAACGAAACGACGGTCCGCTACCGGGAATTCGGGGTCCTTGACGCCAAAACGCTGCGGGAGCGGCGGGTGCCATGGGCGCTTTGCACCGGTTCGCTTGATGCGGCCCCGGATAAAAAAGACGTGTTCCAAGGCACGGATTTCTGGATTCAGGGAGGAGAGAACGGAACATGGCAGTAACGACGGCAAGAGGCGTGATCAAAAACCCGATTTTGAAAGGATTTAATCCGGACCCGTGCATTTTGCGCGTGGACGACATGTATTATATCGCGGTATCTTCTTTTGAATGGCTTCCGGGGATCAGGGTGTACCGGTCCCGGGATTTGGCCTCCTGGGAGCATTTTACCGATCTGCTCACGGACCAGGTCGACTTGCGGGGCAATCCGAAAAACTGCAGCATCTGGGCACCGCAGCTCAGCTACAGCGACGGCCTTTTTTACCTGTTGTATACCGACGTGAAAAGCACGAAACGCCCGTTTAAGGATGCGCATAACTATTTGATCACCGCAAGCTCGCTCGAAGGGCCTTGGTCCGAACCGGTGTACCTGAACAGCAGCGGCTTTGATCCTTCGCTGTTCCACGACGAGGACGGGCGGAAATGGCTGCTCAACGCCTTATGGGATTACCGCATCACGGAAGGAAACAAATCGAGCGGCATCGTCATTCAGGAATACGATCCCGGGCAGCGGCGGCTTGTGGGCAAACCGCATAAGCTGTTCGACTGCACCTGGCTGAAAAAGACGGAAGCGCCCCACATTTACAAACGAAGCGGGTATTATTACCTGATTACGGCCGAAGGCGGAACGGGGGCGGGACACGCGGTGACCGTGGCACGGTCGAAGGACTTGCTCGGCCCATACGAAGTGGACCCGCTCAATCCGATGCTGACCTCGCGAGAGCGGCCGGAGCTGGCGCTGCAATGCGCAGGGCACGGCAGCCTCGTGCAGACGCCCGCAGGCGAATGGTACATGGCCCATCTATGCACGCGTCCGGTCGAAGGCCAATACGCCATTTTGGGACGGGAAACCGCGCTTCAGCAAGTGTATTGGGATGACGCAGGCTGGCTGCGCCTGACGGGAGGCGGCAGCGCGCCGCGCACGGAGGTGCCGGCTCCCCAAGGCGTGGAGGTGCCGGAGCGGACGGAACGGCATATTTTTGAGGACGCTTTTGATGGCGAGCAGTTGAACAAAACGTGGAATACCCTTCGGATCCTGGCGGATGAAAGCTGGTGTTCCCAACGCGAGCGCCCCGGATATCTGCGAATCCGCGCCGGGGAGTCTCCGCAAAGCCTGTTCCGCCAGCATATGGTGGCGATCCGGCAAACCGACGTCCGTTTTCGCGCCGAAACCGCGTTCGAATTTGCGCCGGAAAGTTATCTGCAAATGGCCGGGCTGATGCTGTACCTCAATGAAGACAATTATTTGTACGCTTATGCCACCCACGAAGAAGGACAGGGCAAGGTGCTGCGGATGATGCGCTGCGCGGCGGACGAATTCGCCCTTTTGCCGGTACTTGTTCCGGTTCCAGGCGAGTCGGTCCAGCTGTCGGTGGAAGCGGAGGGCACAAAGGCGCGGTTTTATTATCGGGCGGGTGCCGGCGAAGAAGATTGGCAGCCGCTGCATGGGGCGACCGACATCGGCTTCCTGAGCGGAGGTTTTACGGGGAACTTTATAGGGATTGCGGTCCACGACATGCAGCAGTTCCAAGGCATACATGCCGATTTTTCCTATTTCCGTTACGAAGGAAAAGATGAATAAAACCGCGCTAACCGCCACTTGCGGCCATGCGCCAAAGAAACGGCGTTTACGATCACGGATCGTGCGCCGTTTTTTGTACTACTCAAGGGTTCCTGCCACGATGCCCGCATAGATGCGTCGTTTTAGTAGTACGAACTCTGGGATTTTTAAGTCTCGGCAGATCCTTAATATTCCTATATAACCATTTTCCTATCTCCACAGGGACAAAAG
Source organism: Paenibacillus sp. YAE3 (assembly GCF_057546105.1). Taxonomy (NCBI): domain Bacteria; kingdom Bacillati; phylum Bacillota; class Bacilli; order Caryophanales; family Paenibacillaceae; genus Paenibacillus; species Paenibacillus sp. YAE3. The sequence continues at coordinate 16,416 of NZ_BAAIYF010000003.1, forward strand.
ACCTATATTTAACCATAATTTGGAGAGATTTTTTGTGAAATATTGACCATGTCCCAACGTCCAAGCTCTGACATAATGGTGAACAGTACAACACAAACCATGCCTGAGGCAACGCTATAACCTAAATGTTACAAAAATGTAATCTTTTCAAGGAGGAAACAACATGATCAACATCAAGAAAAGCATGCTCGGCTGTCTTGCGGTATCGGCGGCGATATCGGCAGCCATCATTCTTCCATCTCCGTCCCATGCGGCGGAGGCTTCGGCCGTAGTCCAATCGGCAGCCAAGGTTCAGACCGGCTTGGTTCAAGCCTCGGTCCGATTAAGGGACAAGCCTTCCCTCTCCAGCCATGTTCTCAGTTACTTGAAGCGCGGGGAGCAAGTGACAATTTTGGACCAAAGCACGCCATATTACTACAAAGTAAAAACGTCGTCCGGCAAGGTCGGATACACAAGCTCCTCCAGCCAATACATCAAAGTGGCCGCAGGTTCGGCGGGATCGTCGAAACCGGATGGAAACACGGCGGCGCCGAAACCATCCCAGAACGCATCGGCAGCCATCGAGAAGGTCATCCAAACGGGCATGAAATATTTGGGCACGCCGTATGAATTCGGCTCCAACCGGAATACGACCACGACCTTCGACTGCTCCGATTTCATCCGCCAAATTTTCAAGGAAGGGGCCGGACTGGTGCTTCCTGCCGATTCCCGCCAGCAAGGAGCCTGGATCAAAGAAAAAAGCACGCCGGTTTATGACGTGGGCGGCCTGAAGCGCGGCGACATCCTCTTTTTCATGAGCTACAGAGGCTCCAGCAGCGCCGCGTACCAAGGCATCGATAAATCCAGTCAGCGGATCACGCATGTCGCGATGTACCTGGGGGACGGCAAACTCCTTCATACCTATTCGCAAAAAGCGGGAGGCGTCGTGGTGACGGACTTTACGAACTCCTGGAAGTACCGCTTTTTATACGGCGGCAGCGTATTGAAATAAGGGACGATCCAAGCGGATCAGTGACCACGTTTGATCGGCCCGGTATCGGGTCGGAAGCCCGATCGAAGGCACGCCGGAAACGGCGTGTCTTTTTTGCTGCCGGTCAGGATCAGGAGCAAGACAAGGGAACCCGTTTCGATCCGGGACGATCTATCTTCCTTTAAGCGTCAATAAAAAAACGTCACTCGCCTGTAAGCGTATACATGGCGTTTTTGATGTCAGCTTAAACGGGGGCCAGCCAAGGGTTGTCTGCCCATTGTCATTTTTGCGGTCGGGAGCTCAAAAGGGCGTAAATCCAAGCAAAAATGACATATTTACGCCTGACAACGACGTTTGGTGTCCGGCACGAATTTAGGAGCGGAGCGCGTTTTTGCCCCATTGCAAAAATGGCATATTTACGAGTCCCGCGGGGTCGGATATCTTTGGGGTTGTAAGCGCTGTCAGGCCGCCGGGCGTGTAGTCCGGGAAGGAGCGGGCAGCCAAAACGTTCATCAGTGGATGAGGGAGTGGTTCTATGCAGGATACGAAAACGGCCATCCCGCTGGGAGCGGTACCGAAACGCAAAACATCCGGCAAAGGCGTCTGGAAAAGAATCGTCCAGAACTGGGAATTGTACATCTTTATTGCGCCGGCGTTTCTGTACTTTCTCATTTTCTCCTACGGGCCGATGTACGGCATCCAAATCGCGTTCAAAAACTTCATTCCCACCAAAGGGATCACGGGCAGCCCGTGGGTCGGCTTCGACCATTTCATTCGTTTTTTCCATTCGTATTATTTTTGGGATTTGTTGTGGAACACGCTGAGCATCAGCTTGTACGAACTCGCCGTCGGATTTCCGATTCCGATCATTCTGGCGCTTGCGTTTAACGAGGTCAGAAACGGCTTTTTCAAAAAGCTGGCCCAAACGGTCACGTACGCGCCGCATTTCATTTCGGTCGTCGTCATGGCCGGGATGATCATCTCGTTCCTGTCCCCTTCGACGGGCATCGTCGTTCATGTCATTGAAGGGCTCGGCCTCCAAGCGCCGGACTTTTTGACGGATCCGAGATGGTTCAAAACGATGTACGTGTTATCGGGCGTGTGGCAAAGCGCGGGTTGGGGCACGATCATTTATTTGGCAGCGCTTTCCGGCGTGGACCCGGGGCTTCACGAAGCGGCCATCATCGACGGGGCTTCGCGGTTTCAGCGCATCCGCCATATCAACATCCCGACGCTCATCCCGACGATGACGATCCTGCTGATTCTCAATATGGGAAGTTTGCTTGGGGTCGGCTTCGAAAAGATACTGCTTTTGCAAAATCCGCTCAACATGAGTTCTTCCGACGTCATCTCGACGTTCGTGTACCGTTCGGGGCTCGTGGATGCCCAATACAGCTTCTCGACGGCCATCGGCTTGTTTAATTCCGTGATCAACTGCGTGCTGCTGATCGTCGTGAATCAAATCGTGCGCCGGACGAGCGAAAACAGCTTGTGGTAGAAAGGAGGATGCGCGGATGCTTTCGGGCGTAAAAGAAACCAAACGCGACAAGGCGTTTCTCGTCTGCAACTACATTTACGTTTTTCTGGCCTTTGCAATCGTGTTTTATCCGCTGGTGTACATGATCAGCGCATCGATCAGCGATCCGAAGTTCGTCGGCTCCGGGGAAATGTGGCTGTGGCCGAAAGGCATCACTTTTGAAGGCTACAAACGGGTGTTTGAAAATTCGAACATTTGGAACGGATACGCGAACACCATTTTATATACGGTGGTAGGGACCGCCATCAACCTCGTGGTTACGCTGCCCGCAGCTTATGCGCTGAGCCGCAGGGATTTCGTCGGCCGCAATTTCTTTATGGGAATGTTCATGGTGACGATGTTTTTCGGCGGCGGTCTGGTACCGACTTACCTGCTCGTCAAGCAGCTTGGCATGATCAACACCATGTGGGCGATCGTCATTCCGTCTGCGGCATCGATCTGGAACATCATCGTGTCCCGCACGTTTTTCCAGAGCTCGATTCCGAAGGAGCTGCAGGAGGCCGCGCAAATCGACGGCTGTACCAACATGCGGCTGTTCGTGAAGATCATCCTGCCGCTGTCGATGCCGATCATTGCGGTCATGGCGCTGTTTTACGGCGTGGGCAACTGGAACAGCTATTTCTCGGCGCTTATTTATTTGAATGATTCGGCCAAATATCCGCTGCAGCTCGTCCTGCGCCAAATCCTCGTGTTGCAGGAGATGGCGGCCCAGGGCGGCGGGGCGATCGACGCCTCGACGGCGGCGGCAATGAACAGCAAAGCTGAAATCGCAGCGCTGGTCAAATACGCGGTCATCATCGTGGCAACCGTGCCGGTCATCGTCATTTATCCTTTCCTTCAGCGTTACTTTGTGCAAGGTGTCATGATCGGTTCCGTCAAGGGCTGATCTTGCCATATATCAAAAACTTACATTGAAAAAGGGAGTTGTTGTCATGAACAAGATTCGCAAGGCTTCATCCATTGCGCTCTGCCTCGCGGTGTCCGTCAGCCTGTTGGCGGCGTGCGGTTCCAAAGAAGGAGCGGGAGAAAAAGGCTCAGCGTCCCCGTCAGCGGCCGAAGGCGTCAAAAAAGAAGGCTTCCCGATCGTTGACAAACCGATTACGCTTAAGGTGATGTCCCAGGATGCGGGGAAAGCGGACTGGAACCAGATGCCCGTCTTGAAAGAAATGGAGAAACTGACCGGCATTCACCTGGAGCCCCAGCTTTCGCCGATCGACAGCTTCGCCACGAAGAAAAACCTGATGTTCGCGAGCGGCGATCTGCCGGATATGCTGTACGCCGCCGACCTTAAGCCGTCGGAGCAGGTAACCTACGGTACGCAGGGCATCCTGCTGCCGCTTGAAAAATACATCGACGAAGGGTATGCGCCCAACATTAAAAAAATACTCGATGAGCATCCGGACGTGCGCAAATCCTTCACGACGCCGGACGGACATATGTATGCGCTTCCGTTCATCGATACGGCCGCCGTTTGGTACCGCAGCCCGATGTGGTACAACGGCAAATTCCTGAAAGCCTTGAACGTCACCGAACTGCCGAAGACGACCGACGAGCTGTATGCGTTCCTGAAACGCGTCAAGGAAGAGGACCCGAACGGCAACGGCAAAAAGGATGAAATTCCGCTGACTTCCGTCAAGCTGGACGACCTGCGCATGTACTTCTTCGGCTTCTGGGGCATGTACGACGAGAAAATTTACGCCGACAAAGACGGCAAGGTGCATTATTCTCCTCAGGAAGAAGGCTACAAAGGATATTTGACGTTCATGAACAAGCTGTGGAAGGAAGACCTGCTGGATCACGAAACGTTCTCGCAAACGCCTGACCAGAAAAAGGCGAAAGGGCAGGACAACCGAATCGCATTGTTTAACGACTATTATCCGTACTTCACGCTCGGCGGCGAGCCAAGCGGGGACAACCCGCTCATGACGCCGGTGAAAAGCGAAATTCCGGGCACCCCGGTCTACGGCAAACATCCGGGCATGTCCGCCAACGGCACCTTTGCGATCACGAACAAAAACCCGAATCCGGAAGCGACCATGCGCTGGATCGACTACCTGTACGGCTATGAAGGTTCCACGCTCTTCAACCAGGGACCTGAAGGCACGCTGTGGAAATATAAAGACAAGGAAAACCACGTCAAGGAATGGCTGCCGGTTCCGGGCGGCGGCGACCGCGAGGAATACCGCGGAACGATTACGCCGAACTTCGGCATTTTGACGCCGGGCATCAACGATCCGGAAGTCACGAAAGGGCTGCGGACCGACTTTGACGCCTGGATCGATAAAGAAAACGCCGAAAAACTCGTGCCGATCGGCAAAACGCCGTTCCCTAACGTATACTTGACGAACGAGGAACAGTCGGAAGCTTCCGCATTGTTCTCCGACCTCGATACGTACGTGCAGCAGATGGAGGCGAAATTCGTCACCGGGCAAGTGCCGCTGTCCGATTGGGACAGCTACGTGGCCCAGCTGAAGAAAATGGGGGCCGACCGCATCGTCGAGCTGTACCAGGGAGCATACGACCGCTGGAACACTGGAAAATAACCTGACGTTCCAAGCCGCAATAGCCAACATCTCCGGCGTTTTCGCCGGGGGTTGGCTATTGCCTTTATTGTTTCATCGAATGATTTCATGCCGGGAAAACCGGATATGTCACGGAGGAGGAGCACGACCGGTGAATTACAAAGACGCATCTTTAAGCATCGAAGCCAGAACGGAGCATTTGCTCGGTTTGATGACGCTGCAGGAAAAAGCGGGGCAGCTGGTGCAGCTGTTCGGCTGGAAAGTGTACGAGCGACACGGCGGGCAAATTACGTTGACCGAGTCGTTTAAAGAGGAAGCGGCCCAAGGCAAAATCGGTTCGCTTTACGGCGTGCTGCGCGCCGATCCGTGGACGGAGGTCACCCTGGAGACGGGACTCTCCCCGAGGGAGGGGGCGGAAACGATGAACGCCATCCAGCGTTACGCGATAGAGCATTCGCGGCTCGGCATCCCGATCCTGTTCGGGGAGGAATGCTCCCACGGCCATATGGCGATCGGGGCCACCGTCTTTCCGGTTCCGTTGTCGCTGGCCAGCGCGTGGAACCTGGAGCTGTACGAGCGGGTATGCCGGGCGATCGCGCTTGAGACGCGCAGCCAGGGCGGGGCGGCGACGTATTCCCCGGTGCTGGATGTCGTCCGCGATCCGCGCTGGGGTCGCACCGAGGAAACGTACGGGGAAGATCCTTACCTGGTCTCGGTCATGGCGGAAGCGGCCGTCAGGGGGCTGCAGGGGGAACGCCTGGACGCGGATGACAGCGTCGTCGCTACCCTGAAGCATTTTGCGGGCTACGGCAGCTCCGAGGGCGGGCGCAACAGCGCGCCGGTGCATATGGGGCTGCGGGAGCTGCACGAGGTGGATTTGAAGCCGTTTCGGGCGGCCATCCGGGCCGGAGCGAAGTCGGTCATGACGGCGTACAACGAAATCGACGGCATCCCCTGCACGTCGGATTCGTATTTGCTGACGGACGTGCTGCGGAAGCAGTGGGGCTTCGACGGGTTCGTCATCACGGACTGCGGGGCGATCAACATGCTCGTATGGGGACATGATACGGCGGCAAGTCCGGAAGAAGCGGCCGCGGCCGCGCTGAATGCCGGCGTGGACATGGAAATGTCGGGGGACATGTTCCGGGCCCATCTGGAGCAGGCGGTGCTGAACGGGCGCGTGGACATGGCGGTCCTGGATGAGGCGGTATCCCGCATTTTGCGCATCAAATTCGAGCTCGGATTGTTCGAGCGGCCGTACGTGGACCCGGAGCGCGCGGCCCGGATCATCGGCAGCCGCGAACATGCCGCTTTGGCCCGCCAGGCGGCTCTGGAAGGCATCGTGCTGCTGAAAAACAAGGATCGCATGCTGCCGTTAAGCAAGGATGGCGCCGGCAAAATCGCCGTCATCGGCCCGAATGCGGACAACATGTACAACCAGCTTGGGGATTACACGTCCCCGCAGCCCCGTCAAAACGTCTCCACCGTTCTGGACGGCATCCGGAACCGGTTGGCGCATGCGCCGGAGCGCGTGCTTTACGCGCCGGGCTGCAGAATCAAGGATGACAGCCGGGAAGGGTTCGACACGGCGGTCGAAACGGCGGCAAAAGCCGACGTGGTCGTGCTGGTGCTCGGCGGTTCGAGCGCGCGCGATTTCGGGGAAGGCACGATCGACCTGCGCACCGGCGCATCGATCGTCACGGACAGCCCGCACAGCGACATGGACTGCGGGGAAGGGATCGACCGCGCCAAGCTTGCGCTGTCTGGCGTGCAGAGAGAGCTTGCGCAAGAAATCGCAAAGCTGGGCAAGCCGCTGGTCGTCGTGTATATCAATGGACGGCCGGTTGCGGAGCCGTGGATCGACGAACATGCCGATGCGATCCTGGAAGCATGGTATCCGGGCCAGGAAGGCGGCAACGCCCTTGCCGACCTGCTGTTCGGCGATGCCAATCCTTCGGGCCGGCTGACCGTATCGATTCCGAAGGATGTCGGCCAGCTGCCCGTCCGTTACAACGGAAAAAGAACGACCGGAAGACGTTACCTTGAAACCGATACGAAACCAAGCTATCCGTTCGGGTACGGGCTCAGCTATACCGAATTCGAATACGGGCCGTTGTCCCTTTCGGACTCCGAAATCGCGGCAAACGGGAGTACCCGGGCAACGGTTTGCATAACGAATAAAGGCGGCCGGGCCGGCGCCGAAACCGTGCAGCTTTACATCGGCGACAAAGTCAGCTCGGTAACCCGGCCCGAAAAAGAGCTCAAGGGCTTCGCCAAAGTGTTCCTTGCGCCGGGCGAAACCCGGGAAGTGACGTTCGAGATCGGAGCGGAGCAGCTTTCTTTCGTGGGAAGGAACTTGGAGGAAACCGTTGAGGAAGGCGAATTCGACGTTATGGTCGGCCCTCATTCGGCGGACGTTCAGACCGTTTTATTGCGGGTCAGAGGAGTGTAGGGACGAACACCGAAGCGCTGCCGTGAACTCGGCCCCTAACCGTTAATGACGCTTTGAAAACGGAAGGACGCTATTTCAAAAAGGAGGGATGCTGCAACATGAAAAAACCAAACGTTGTTTTTATCATTTCCGATGATCACCGTTACGAAGCCATTCGGTCTTCAGGCAACGGCGTCATCCAAACGCCGACCTTGGACGCGTTGTCGGGCGAAGGCACGGCGCTTGAAGGAATGCATATTTTCGGGGGACTGACGGGGGCGGTCTGTGCGCCGAGCCGGGCTTGCGTCAATACGGGCCGGCCCATCTTCCGGTCGATGGTCGGAAGCGACGTCAGCGTCTGGGAGCATTCCGTGAACATAAGCCCCGACGTTCCGCTGATGCCGCAAACGTTCCGGGCGGACGGATACCATACCTATGCCGTCGGCAAGTGGCATAACGACAAGGGGAGCTTTGCCCGGAGTTTCGCCGGGGGAGACAAACTGTTTTTCTACGGCATGAGCGACCATGACCGCGTTCCGGTCCAGCCGTTTGATCCCGAAGGCAGCTACCCGCAGGAACGCGAACAGGTTTGCGAGACGTTCTCCACCGAGCTGTTTACGAACGCGGCCGTCGATTTTATCCGGGAATACGATCGGGACCAGCCTTTTTATCTGTATCTCGCTTATACCGCGCCGCATGATCCCCGTACCGCGCCCGAGCCGTATGCGGGAATGTACGATCCGGAGACGATCCCGCTGCCCGCCAATTTCTTGGAGCGCCATCCGTTTGACTCGGGGGATATGGAGGTGCGGGACGAAAAGCTGGCGCGGCTCCCGCGGGACGAAGCGGAAATCCGCCGCCATATCGCCGATTATTATGCGATGATCACCCATATGGACGCCCATATCGGGCGCGTCGTCTCCGCGCTGAAGGACAAAGGGATCTACGAGGATACGATCATCGTGTATACGGCGGATCACGGCTTGTCGATCGGCCAACACGGGTTGATGGGCAAGCAGAACGTTTATGACCACAGCATTCGGATTCCGTTCATTCTGCGGGGACCGGGCGTTCCGCAAGGACGGCGGATTCCGGCGCTGGCCAGCAACATCGACATGTTTCCGACGCTGGCGGAGCTATGCGGGCTCCGGATGCCTGCCGGTGCGGGCGGGGTGAGCCTGGTTCCCCTGCTCGGAGGCCGGGAGCGTCTCCGTCCCGTCGTCTGCACGGCATACCGCGACGTGCAGCGGATGGTCAAGGACGGCAGATGGAAGCTCATCCGCTATTACCGTTCGCCGGTGACCGATACCGGAACGGACCGGATCCAGCTGTTCGATTTGGAGGCCGACCCTTGGGAAACGAACGACGTTTCGGGCGACCCCGCGAATGCCCCTCACATCCGGCGGCTGGCGGAAGAACTGCAGCGCTGGATGGCGGAATACGGCGATTTCATGCAGGAGAGGCCCGTTTTGCCGAACTAAATAACGAAGCCGGCAATCGATTTGTCCCCGCAAATGATCCTTGGTGCAAGGAAAATAGGCGGGGCTTTTTTTAATGGCTATTGACACTTGGAACATATTGGGATAGACTATGACTGTCAGTACACACTGTCACGATGGCTGAAGGAGATGAAGCGACATTGGAAAACGCACTGTGCAACCGGGACAAAATGCTGCTTTCCGCCATCGAACTGATTGCGGAAAAGGGATATAAAGGGGTGACCACCCAAGAAATCGCCGCGGCCGCCGGCGTCAGCGAAAAAACGCTGTTTCGCCATTTCGGCTCCAAGCGGAACCTGGTCGACGAAGCTTTTGAACGTTTCCATTATACCGGGGAAATGTCGAAGCTGTTTCAGGAGAAGATCACGTGGAATTTGCACGCCGATCTGCTGCTCATTGCGCGAACATACCACGAGATGATGGGCCGCAACCGGAAAATGATTTGGATCAGCATCAAGGACGAAGCGCATCTTCCGGGAATCCGGCAACAAACGCAGCAGCACCCGCGGCGGCTGATGGAATTTTTGACGCAATATTTCGTGGCCATGTCCGAAAAGGGGAAGCTGGTCCGGACGAATCCGGAGCTTCAGGCGATGTCCTTTTTGATGATGCATTTCGGCGCATTTTTGAATGAGCTGGAAAAAGACGAAAACTTCCCCGGCGTAACGCTGGATGCGTTTATCGAGGAAAGCGTCCATATTTTTGCGAAAGCGTTGACCCCGTGAACTTTTCGCGCGGCCTTCCCGGGCATGATCCCGCTCGCGGAACGGATTTGCGGGAAGAGGTCCTACCGCATGTTTTCTCGGGACAATAGGTTGATCGGGTTCCAACCGTTCGGAAACCTAGAACTACGTCTTCACGACGTTTTTCTTTTGCTTTAAATGTCAGTTAGCACTGACAGACACTATTGGAGGAGGATGAGAGATATGGAGGAAGAAGCCCGGCAAAACCAGGCCATGAAGCTGATCCGTTTATTGGCCTGCACCTTGATCATATCCGTCATGAGCGCGGGGATGTTCAACATCGTGCTTCCGCAAATCCGGGAGCAGTTCCATTTGACCCTTTCGCAGGTCAGCTGGATGACGTCCGTCTATACGCTCATTTATGCGATCGGGACGGTGATTTACGGCAAGCTGGCGGACCGGTACCGGCTGAAGCAGCTGCTTACGGTAGGCCTGCTCGTGTTCGCCGCCGGTTCCGTACTGGGGCTCTGCTCCGCGACATTCGGCATGGTCATATTCGGCAGGGCGCTTCAGGCGGCAGGGGCGGCCGTCATCCCGGCAACGGCGACGCTGATTCCAGTCCGATATTTCCCCGTGGAAAAAAGGGGTACGGCGATGGGCATGTCGGCAGTAGGACTGGCGATCGGGAATGCGCTGAGCCCGGTCGTATCGGCGCTCGTGTCCAGCGTGGCGGACTGGCGCTGGCTGTTTTGCATCCCGCTGCTGACGCTGCTTTTGCTGCCCTGGTACCGCAAATATTTGAACGACGAGCCGGGAACGGCGGCAGGGGTCGATTGGCCGGGAGCCATTTTGCTCGGCGCGGGAGTGGGCCTGCTGCTGTTCGGATTGTCGGAAGATTCGTGGCTGCTTATGGCGGGAGGCGCCGCGGCGTTTATCCTGTTCGGGCTCCGGATCAAATCGGCTGAGGAGCCTTTCATTCAGCCGCAGCTTTTGAAGAACAAAAGCTACATGGTTTACCTGGCTGGCACCTTCCTGATGACGGGCATTTCATATTCGCTGATCTTTTTAAGCCCGCTGCTGCTTGCGGAAGAACAGCGGCTGTCGTCCGGATGGATCGGGCTCGCCCTTGTGCCTGCAGCCTTATGCTCGGCGCTGCTGGGGAAAAAGGGAGGCAAACTTGCCGATGCGCGGGGCGTGTCGTTCGTGTTCCATATCGCCTCCGTCCTGCTGCTGTCCTGCTTTGCCTTGATGTCGGTCTTCACGGGGGCAGCGCCGGCGGCCATCGCCCTGATTTTGGTGCTGGGCAACGTCGGCCAAACCTTCATGAACATTGCGCTCGCCAGCTCGGCGTCCAAAACGCTTCCCAAGTCGCAAACGGGCGTCGGCATGGGCATGTTTTCCATGATGAATTTCATCTCGGGGAGCGTCGCCGTAGCCATTAACGGCAAATTCATGGACCTGGGCTCAAGCCGTGTCTGGAATCCGCTGAGCTTCGGCACCGGCGGCGGGGGATACATCTATTCGAATATATTCCTGGTGCTTGCGGCCGCGCATGCCGTGCTGCTGATCGCAGGACATTGGTATTTGAAAAGGGAGAGCCGCTCCGGCATCAAGCCGGCAGGTGCGCCGGCAGCACAGCCGCAGGGAAAGGCATAACAGGCTCCAATGACGCGATTCACCTATGTATTTAGAACCGTTATCCAATAAAAACAGGGAGGAAAAACACATGTTGAACATTGCCATCATTATCGGAAGCACGCGCCCGGGGCGCCACGGAAAGGCCGTAGCGGATTGGGCGTACGACATCGCCAAACGGCGGGAGGACGCCAGGTTCGAAATCGTCGACATTGCCGATTATAACCTGCCGCTGCTGGATGAGCCGATGGGGGCGGCATCGGGCCAATACACGAAACCCCATACGATCGCCTGGTCGGAAAAAATCAAATCGTTTGACGGCTATGTTTTCCTTGCTCCGGAATATAACCATGCCATTTCGGGAGCGCTCAAAAACGCCATCGATTATTTATATTACGAATGGAACAACAAAGCCGCCGGCATCGTGGGTTACGGCGGAGGCGGCGGCGTGCGGGCCGCGGAAAACCTTCGCCTCATCGCCGGCGAGCTCATGCTGGCCGTCGTCCGCGCGCAGGTCGGATTGACCTTTCATGGCGATTTCGAAAACTATACCGTGTTCAAACCGGCGCCGCATCAGGAAGGCGTTTTGAATACGATGCTGGATCAGGTCATCGCTTGGAGCGGCGCGCTGAAAACGCTGCGCGAATAATTGCGCATAAGAAAGAGGAAACACGCCGGACACGGCGTGTTCAGAGTGTCGAGAAAGTCCAACGGACTTTTCGACACTCTAATTTTTATATGGGGAAACATATCTTTTAAAATAAAAATCGATTTAAACAGCTCTGAGAACCCTACTTCTGTGACCGGTGAAGGCAATTTTAAACCCCTGCAAAAAAACAGGGGGTTTCTCGACAGACTGAACACGCCGGACACGGCGTGTTTTTTTTTCGTTTGCACCGGGTTCCTTTCCTCGCATGCAAAAGGACGATCACTGGCGCTCCTCTTGAATCAGCTCGACAAAATGCTGGGCCGTTGCGGACAAATGATGGCCTTTGAGCCAAATCAAGCCGGTGGCGCCGGTCAGCTGGGGATCCGTTATTTTGGCGGCATGGAGGTTCCCGTCGGGAATTTGGCGGGTAACCGTCTCGGGCACGATCGCCGAACCGAATCCGGAAGATACAAGCTGGAGAAGCAGCGGAATGTCGGAGCATTCGGCGACGATGTTCGGTTTCAGCTGCCGGGCGGTGAACGCCATGTGAATCGTGTAGTGAACGCCCAAACCTTCCGTGCTCGGCAGGATCAGCGGCACGTCTTGGAGATCGGAAAGGGACACTTCCGAACCGCTTCCGCGCTTCTTTGGCGACGTTAGGCAATAAAACGGCTCCGTATGCAAATGGATGACCGAAAACGCGTCCAGCTCCAGGGGCAAACGGATGATCGCAAGCTCCAGCACCCGGTTTTTGACCAATTCGCACAGGCGGGAGGATTCGTTTTGCTGGATTTTGTACGTTACATGCGGATAACGGTCCTTGAACCGGTGCAGCAAGCCGGGCAGTTCCACGGAAGACAACGTGTTGATCCCGATGTTCAGGCTGCCTTTTGCCCCTTTCCCGACCTCCATCACTTCGGAAACGGCTTCGTCCATCAGCTGCGTCATTTGCAGGGCATACCGGTACAACGCTTTACCGGATGCGGTCAGCTCCAGCGTTTTGCCGCTGCGTTCGACAAGGCGCGTTCCCAGTTCGTCTTCCATCGCTTTCAGCTGCTGGCTAAGCGGCGGTTGGGACATATGCAGCCTTTGGGCCGCGGCGGATATCTTCCTCTCCTCCACGATGGCGATAAAATATTTCAGCTGCCTGATATCCATGATTCCCCTCCATAGGTCCAAAGTACATCTACGATGCCGAGGTTAGACGGTTTATCTATATGATTAAAGTTTGCAATTGAAAGGTTATTAATATTTTTCATATAGTCATCCCCATGTTAGCATAGATGATACGCAATCCGATAGATCCAATTTCGAACAGGCAGGAGGCAAAAGACGGATGCAAAACGACCATTTTTGGTTCACCCATGTGCGGCTCGAAACAGGCTACCGCCTCGAAAACGGGGTCGTGACCGGCACGGAAACGGGCATCTTCCATATGAGGGTCGAACAAGGGAACATCGCGCAAATCGAACCGGAAACGTTTGTTTTCGAGGATTCGCTGCCCAAACGGGACATGAACGGGAAGCTGATGCTTCCTTCGTTCCGGGACATGCATATCCATTTGGACAAAACCTACTACGGAGGACCGTGGAAGGCTCCAAGCATCGCGACGAACGGCATTTTTACGCGATTCGAAGAGGAAAGGGAGCTGCTGCCGAAGCAGCTTCCGGTGGCGAGGGAACGCGCGGGCAAGCTGATCGAGCTGCTGCTGCAAGCCGGAACGACGCGGATCCGCAGCCACTGCAACATCGATCCTTCGATCGGGCTGCAAAACCTGGAGGCAACGCTCCAAGCCGCCGAGGATTACAAAGGAAAAGCGGGGATCGAAATCGTGGCGTTTCCGCAGCACGGTCTGCTGCTCAGCCAATCGGTTTCCCTCATGCGGGAGGCTTTGAGAAACGGGGCGTCTCTGGTTGGAGGCGTCGATCCGGCGACCGTGGACGGCGACATCGAAAAATCGCTGCAGACCACGATGGAGCTTGCGGTGGAGGCGAATGCGGACATCGATTTGCATATTCACGACGGGGGACATCTCGGGTTGTTCACGTTCCAGCGGCTGGCCGATTTGACGGAAGAAGCAGGCTGGCAGGGAAGAGTGACCATAAGCCATGCGCTGGCGCTGGCCGACATTCCGCAGGAAAAAGCAGCGGCCTTCGCCGACCGTCTGGCCGGCTTGGGGATATCGATCGCTTCCTCCGTGCCGCTCGGGCGGACGATCCCGATTCCGCAGCTGCATGAGCGCGGGGTGAAGGTATGGCTTGGGGACGACAGCATTACCGATCACTGGTCCCCGTTCGGCAAAGGGGACGTGCTGGAAAAAGCGGGAACGCTGGCGGAACGTTTTCACCTCGTGGACGAGGTCGAGCTGGGGCAAACGCTCGGGTTCATTACCGGGGGCGTGACGCCGCTGAACCGGAACGGCGAGCGGATGTGGCCGCGCGTCGGGGATGAAGCAAGCGTCGTGTTCGTGGACGCCGGCTGCTCGGCGGAAGCCGTAGCCAGAAGGTCTGAGCGGGTCGCCGTCTTTTTCAAAGGCAATCTCGTTGCCGGGGCGCTTCCGGCCGCCCGCTGAACTTATGTCGAATAGAAAGGATGACCGATGATGGAACATCGCTATTGGTTGATTAATGTCCGTTTGGAGAGCGGTTATGAGACGAAGGACGGCGTCGTGACCGGCACGAAAACGGAAGTGCGCCATCTGCTGATGGAGGAAGGGAACATTGCGCAAATTGTTCCGGCGGACCGGCCGATCGAAGACGGGCTTCCGCAAATCGACGCGGGTTACCGCCTTGCGCTGCCATCTTTTATTGAAAAACACTGCCACCTGGACAAAACGCTGCTGGGCGGCCGCTGGAGACCGGTCACGCCGGTGAAGTCGATTTTCGGTCGGCTCGACGAGGAGAAGACCTTCGACGCGTCGCGCACCATCGCCATTCGCGACAGCGCGGCGAACTACCTTGAAGCGTCTTTAAGATCGGGGGCCACCCATATCCGGACGCATGTGGACATTTTTCCGGAGGTCGGGCTTTCCCACTTGGAAGAGGTGCAGCAGGCGCTGCATCTATACAAGGACAAGCTGTCCCACGAAATCGTGGCGTTTCCGCAGCAGGGGCTGCTTCGTTCAAATTCGGAAAAGCTGGTGCGGGAAGCCATCCGGCAAGGCGCGGGTTATGTCGGCGGCGTCGATCCGGCGACGGTGGACGGAGACATGGAAAGATCGCTGCAAACGATGGTGACGATCGCCGCCGAGGAACATGCGGGAATCGACCTGCATCTGCATGATCCGGACCGTCTGGGCATTTTTACGATCAAGCGTCTGGCGGAGCTTACCGTCGAAGCCGGGCTGCAAGGCAAAGTGGCCGTCAGCCATGCCTTCAGCCTCGGGGACATTCCTGCTGCGCAGGCGGCGGAAATGGCGGATATGCTTGCGGACGCGGGCATCACGATCATCACGAGCGTTCCGATGGGCCGGAAATTTCCGCCCGTGCGGCTGCTGCATGACCATGGGGTTGCGGTCGCCGTCGGCTGCGATAACGTGTTCGACATTTGGTCGCCGTTCGGAAACGGGGATATCCTGGAACGCGCAGGCCGATTGGCCGAAATTTCGGGCTTTGCGAACGAACGCGCGCTCGGCCAAACGCTGGGGTATATCACCGGCGGCGTGACCCCGCTGGATGAAGCCGGCGTTCAGGCTTGGCCGAAAGCAGGAGACGAAGCCAACCTGGTGCTGGTCGAGGCTTCTTGTTCCGCCGAAGCGGTCGCCAGAAGATCCAAGCGGGCTGCAACCTTGTACAAAGGGGTTGTCGTCGCAGGCGCTTTGGATCAAGAGCAATAAGATTCGGCCGGTCCATGACGGCAAAAGCCGCAAACACAGAAAGCGTGTTGCGGCTTTTTTTTGCCCCCATGTTTTTGTCCGGAATCGGGGCCCGGGAGGAATCCGGAGAAACGTTTTGGAAATTCCGACTAAAAGGGTATACAATAAAAGGAATGAAGCAGCAGAGGGGAGAATGCCGCATGAATTCCATCCAATCGGATCCTTTTGTAAGAAATGAGCGCGAAAAAGGCATCGCAGCCCGGTCCGACCGGCTTGCGGCCTTGTTTGCGGAACGTGCCGCGCTGCACGACCGCGAAGGGTCGTTTCCGTTTGAAAACTTTGAAGATTTGCGCGAAGCCGGGTATTTGGCATTAACGGTGCCGCAAACATTCGGCGGGGAAGAAGCATCCTTATATGAAATGCTGCTTGCGCAAGAGCGGCTTGCCAAAGGAGACGGGTCGACGGCGCTGGCCGTCGGCTGGCATGTGAGCCAAGTGCTGCAGATGAGGATCAAGCAGTCGTGGCCGCCGAAGCTGTACGCGGATTTTTGCCGGAGCGTCGTCGAACAAGGCGCCATGATCAACCAGTTTGCAAGCGAACCTTCCACGGGCAGCCCGAGCCGGGGAGGACGCCCGCAGACGTCCGCAACCAAAACCGGGGGCGGTTACCTGTTAACCGGGCGCAAAACATTCAGCTCGCTGATTCCGGTCCTCGATCAGTTTACGGTCACGGCTTTCGTCGAAGACGAGGAACGCATCGGCACGTTTTTCGTGCGCAAAGGTCCCGGCGTCGGCATCGACGAAACCTGGGATACCCTCGGCATGAGGGGAACCGGAAGCCATGATTTGCTGCTGGACGGCGTGTTCGTGCCGGCGGAGGAAAGAATCGACGGAAACGAAGGCGGCGGTCAAGACGCCGGGGAAGGGATGTCCGACCACGGGGGCGCGCTGCTGCATATCCCCGCATGTTATTTGGGCATCGCTTGGGCGGCCCGCGATTTCGCGGTGCAATTCGCCGCGGATTACCGGCCGAGCAGCCTGCCGGGACCGATCGCGGAGCTGCCGCATATCCAGCAAAAAATAGGGGAGATGGAGCAGGAGCGGATCACCGCACGCACGCTGCTGTACAGCGTCGCGGACCGCTGGGACCGTTTGCCTGAAGAGCGGGCTTCCATGAGACCGGAGCTGGGCCTCGCCAAAACGGTGGCGACGAACGCCGCGATTCGGATCGTCGATTTGGCCATGCGGATCGTGGGCGGATCGAGCCTGTCGCGCAGCCTGCCGCTCGAGCGGATGTACCGCGACGTCCGCGCCGGCCTGCATAACCCGCCGATGGACGATTCCGTCATCGCCATGCTTGCCCGGCGGGCCGTTGAAGCATGCAGGAAAGGAACGAACCTGGCCGAGTGAATCGAGGGGCAAGCCTCCGGAGAAATCCGGAGGCTTTTTTGCGATGAACGGCGCCCGGCTATGGCCCGGCGGATGCATCTATGCGTCCGTGCGGATTTCGGTATACACAGATCCGGGGTTACATGGTAGGATATAGCTTATATCATTTTGACGAAAGAGGATTGTTGAACGTATGCTTACTGCAATCATCCACGGTATCCTGCTCGCTTTCGGGCTGATTCTCCCGCTCGGGGCGCAAAACGTGTTCGTGTTCAACCAAGGCGCTTCGCAGCCGAAATTCAGGGGGGCCATACCGGTGATCGTGACGGCGGCCTGCTGCGACTCGCTCCTGATCCTGCTTGCCGTTCTCGGCGTTTCCGTCGTCGTGTTTACGATTCCCGTGCTGCAAACGGCCATCTTTGTTGTCGGCCTCGCCTTTCTGCTGTATATGGGCTGGTCGATCTGGAAAAGCAAACCGGCCAAGCTGGACAAGCGCGAAGCGGCATTGTCGCCCAAAAAGCAAATCATGTTCGCCATGTCGGTATCGCTCCTGAACCCGCATGCCATCCTCGACACGATCGGCGTGATCGGAACCAGCTCTCTCGGCTATACGGGCGCGGACAAGCTGATGTTCACCGTCGCCACAATGGCCGTGTCCTGGATCTGGTTTTTCGCGCTGGCGTTTGCGGGGAAAATGGTAGGGGAAGTGGATACCGGCGGCCGGATATTAAACGTAATCAACAAGCTGTCCGCCTTGGTCATTTGGGGCGTGGCCGTCTACATCGCGTTGAAGCTGCTTAAGCTGGTTTGACGCGGTCCAAAGAGGTTTTTGAGCAGCCTAGAGCAGCTGCCGGCAAGAGAACCATACAAAGAAGCCATCCTGAATTCGTCTTAGGTTTTTGGGGTGGCTTTTTTTCTCGGTCGGCGCGATCGAACCGAATAACGGCGGCCTTTTCCCGGGCACTATCGCAGCTGAAATATTTAACTTACTTTTTTAAAGTAAATGTGATAAAATAAGCTTAATCATACCGCTTGGAAAAATATACATAGAGGAGAAGATGCATCATGAGCCAGTTTCAACAATTGGTGCAGGCCCGCAGATCGGCCAATAAGTTTAAGATGGACGTCGCCATCAGCGAGCAGGAGCTTCACGACATGTTCAACCTCGTCAAATTCGCCCCTTCCGCGTTCAATTTGCAGCATGCCCGTTATGTGGCCGTTACGGACAAGGAACTCAAGGATAAAATATACGAGGCCGCCCATAAGCAGTACAAAGTCAAAACCAGCTCGGCCGTCATTGCGGTCCTGGGTGACCTGGAGGCTTACCGGAACGTCGGGCCCATCAATGAGGGGCTGCTGAATCTGGGAGTCATGGACCAACGGGAATTCGATGAAACCGTCAGCGATGTCACCCGCATGTACGAGGAGGGCGGCGATCAATTCAAACGGGACGAGGCGATCCGCAACGCAAGCCTGTCCGCCATGCTGTTCATGCTGATTGCCAAGGACAAAGGCTGGGATACGTGCCCGATGATCGGTTTTGATCCCGAGCAGCTGCGGCAGGTGCTGAACATTCCGGACCGTTTCGTGCCCGTCATGCTGATTGCCGTCGGGAAAGAGGACACCGAAAAGCAAAGGCCCCGCGGATACCGCAAACCGGTCGGCGAATTCGCGTCGTTTAACGGATTATAAAAGAATGCCGCAAGAACCGTCTTTCCGAAAAGGGCGGTTCTTTTTTTCATTTTGTCGTCCCCGCAAGGCGCGGCAAACGCTGCTTCCGATTGGAAATCCGCCCTAATTTTGTTACGATGGTAGGCAGTAAAAACGCCGACATCCATCACGAGGAGGGATACTTATGAAAGCTTTCCGACAGCTTTTCTGGATCGCTTTGCTGTGCGTTGCCGTTACCGGCTGCTCCGGAGGCGGAAAACAGGCCGAAACCGTCCAACCGGCGGAAAACGGGACAAGCCCGACACACCCGGCAAGCACGGACGCTTCGCAAACGACCTCGGCAGGGGAGAACGCATCCGCCGACATCCAAGCGTATTTTACCCAGGAGGGGGATCGGCCGGAGGAGGCGATCATCGAGCTTATCCATGAGGCGAAAAGCACGCTCGACATAGCGATCTACAGCCTGAACTACAAGCCGATCGTGGATGCGATCGAAGATGCCGCCGACCGGGGGGTTCGGGTGCGGATCTTGACCGACCGCGAGCATGCGGAAGAGAAAAGCAAACAGCGGGATGCGCTGCAAAGACTGAAGAAGGCCGGCATCCCCGTCAAAATAAACCGCCATGAAGGAAAAATGCATTTGAAAATGCTGGTGGCCGACGGCGTCCATGTGGAGGCGGGATCGTTTAACTATTTGGACTCCTCCGTCAAAGAAAACGACGACGTGGCGGTCATCATTCGCGACGATCAAGTCGGCCGGAGGTTTGAGGCTGCTTTTGACAAGATGTGGAACGACAAGGACCGTTTTGAAGACGACAAGTAGCCTTTCGCTTGGCCGGATGTAACAAAATGATGAACATTGCCTTTCCAGGCATTCGGGTGCATGAATATCGTTTGACATCCGCAGGGAGTTTTGTTTTAACTATATTTAACGTAGTAGCGCGTACTAGAAGCGAAAAGCTGGAACCAACAGCTGGAACAAACTCTCATGGAGATTGGAGTCATACCATTGTATCGGAATTTGGAAGAATGCATCGTTGACCTGGAAAAACACGGACATTTGGTCCGGATCAAAGAAGAAGTCGATCCTTATCTGGAGATGGCCGCCATCCATTTGAAGGTGTATGAAGCGGGCGGCCCCGCGTTGCTGTTCGAAAACGTCAAAGGCTCGAAATATAAGGCGGTATCCAACCTGTTCGGCGATATCGCGCGCAGCAAGTTCATGTTCCGGAGCACCTGGGACCGCACCCAAAAGATCATCGCCCTGCGGGACGATCCGATGAAGGCGCTGAAACACCCGTTTCAAAACATCGGGAACGGATTCGGGGCGCTGAAAGCTCTGCCGCTCAAAAAAGGAAGCGGGGTGCCCGCCGGTTTTCAGGAAATCCGGATTTCGGACCTGCCCCAAATCCAGCATTGGCCGATGGACGGGGGCGCTTTTGTGACCTTGCCGCAGGTGTATTCCGAAGACCCGGACAAGCCGGGGCTCATGAATTCCAACTTGGGCATGTACCGGATTCAGCTCAGCGGCAACGATTATGTGCAGGATCAGGAAATCGGCCTGCATTACCAGATCCACCGCGGCATCGGTGTCCATCAGGCCAAGGCTAGCAAAAAGGGAGAGCCTCTAAAGGTCAGCATTTTTGTCGGCGGTCCTCCGGCCCATACGCTGTCGGCGGTCATGCCTTTGCCGGAAGGCCTGAGCGAAATGCTGTTTGCGGGTCTTTTGTCCGGGCGCCGTTTCCGGTACAGCTACGTCGACGGTTATTGCATCAGCCATGATGCCGATTTTGTCATTACCGGCGACATTTACCCGGACGACACGAAACCGGAAGGGCCGTTTGGCGACC
The DNA here is from genome assembly GCF_057546105.1 of Paenibacillus sp. YAE3. Lineage (NCBI taxonomy): Bacteria > Bacillati > Bacillota > Bacilli > Caryophanales > Paenibacillaceae > Paenibacillus > Paenibacillus sp. YAE3. Next base: position 37,065 of record NZ_BAAIYF010000003.1, read on the forward strand.
ATTTGGGATATTACAGCCTGACGCATCCGTTTCCGGTGATGAAGGTCCATAAGGTGTACGCAAAACCAAACGCGATTTGGCCGTTTACCGTCGTCGGGCGTCCGCCGCAGGAGGACACGGCGTTCGGCGAGCTGATTCACGAACTGACGGGCGACGCGATCAAGCAGGAAATCCCGGGTGTCAAGGAAGTGCATGCCGTCGATGCGGCCGGGGTTCACCCGCTTCTCCTTGCGATCGGCAGCGAGCGGTATACGCCGTATCAACGGGTGAAGCAGCCGACGGAACTGTTGACGCTGGCCAACCGGATTTTGGGGACGGGGCAGCTGAGCCTTGCCAAATACCTGTTCATTACCGCCGAAGACGACCGCCCGCTCGATACCCACGATATCGCCGGATTTATGGCCTATATATTGGAGCGGATCGATCTGCGCCGGGACATTCATTTTTATACGAACACGACGATCGATACGCTCGATTATTCGGGAACCGGTTTAAACAGCGGCAGCAAAGTCGTTTTGGCGGCATACGGGGATGCCAAGCGGGAATTATGCCGCGAAGTGCCGCAGGTGCTTCAGGAACTGCGCGGATATGAAAATGCGCGTCTGGTCATGCCGGGCGTCGTTGCGATTCAAGGCCCTGCTTTCGAGAGTTATGACAAGGCGGAGCGGGAAATGAACGCTTTGAGCGAAGCGTTGGCGGCCCAAGGACCGCTGGATGGCTGCCCGATGATCGTGTTATGCGACGACAGCACGTTCGTTTCCGACACGATGTCCAATTTTTTGTGGGTCACGTTTACGCGCAGCAATCCGTCGCATGACATGTACGGCGTGAACGACGGCGTGCGGCACAAGCATTGGGGCTGCGACAACATGATCATCGACGCCCGCGTCAAGCCGCATCAGGCGCCGCCGCTCATACCCGATCCGGCCGTGAAAAAAAACATCGGGCGTTTGTTTGCGAAGGGCGGAAGCCTGGAAAACGTAAAACTGAAATGACATCAACTTAATAAATGACTTGGAGATAAGATCCTAGGGCGATTCAACGCCCTGGGATCTTTTTTTATTCCGGCGGTTTCTTACGTTGCCCGAACAAAAATCGCCCTTCCCCTTAACAAGAACATGGAACGGATTTAACATTCGGTCCTTAAGCTTAAGGAGGAATAAGCGACAAGGAGGCTGGGACAACAGGAGAAGACGTTCCATGATTAAATTGGTATCGATACCAATGTTCGAATCGCCATTTTGCGGGCAGCACCCGCCAGGCCGTTCGTTCATCATCGGTGCCGAAATCGGCCGGTAGACGGCGAGATAGGTAGCAAAGCGAAAATGATGCGGGTTAGGTTTGTTCCAATTGGTATCGATACCAATTTTGAAAATGTTGGAGGTGATCGTTCATTGAGCTGGTACTTTAAACAACTGGGCCGCAGGAAAATTTTAGAATTCGTCATATTCGCCCTGTTCATATTCTTTTTTCTGGGGCCGCTGATCAATCTGGCGCTGCTCGCTTTCTCGGGGCAATGGCAGTTTCCGGCGGCGCTTCCCCAAAGCTGGTCTTTGACCTGGTGGAAATACGTGCTATCACAGCCGGAAATTTTGAAATCGATCGGTCTGTCGTTTCTCATTGCGAGCGTCGTTACCGCGTTGTCCATCGTTATCTGCGTGCCGGCCGCTTACGCTTTCGCGCGCATCCGGTTTCCGCTTAGCCGCTGGTTTTTGTTTTCGTTTCTGCTGACCAACGCGTTTCCGAAGATGGGCCTTTACGTCGCCATCGCAGTGCTTTTTTTCAAGGTCGGCCTGATGAACACGTTCGCGGGCGTCGTGCTGATCCATATCGTCAATACGCTGATGTACATGACCTGGATTCCGTCCGCCTCCTTTAAAAGCGTGCATCAAGCGCAGGAAGAGGCGGCTCGTGATGCGGGAGCGGGTCCGCTGCGCGTGTTCCGGAGCGTAACGCTGCCGATGGCCATGCCGGGAATCATCGTCGCGTCGATCTTCACGTTTCTGTCTTCGCTCGATGAAGCACAGGGAACGTTTATGGTTGGCATGCCCGATTACAAAACGATGCCGCTGATTATGTACGGAGCCGTTCAGGATTATCCGGCCACCGCAGGAGCCGTTTTTTCGATCCTGCTTACGCTGCCGACGATCATTCTGCTGTTTGTCTCGCGGCGCTTCGTCAGCGCGGACGTCATGTCCAGCGGCTTCACCATGAAATAGCAGGGAGGTATGAAAATGGCTGCACCGATCCAATTATCGATCCAAAACTTAACGAAACGTTATAAAACCGGCGACGGCGTGAGCGGGATTTCGCTCGAAATCGCCCGGGGGGAGCTTGTGACGCTGCTCGGGCCTTCCGGCTGCGGCAAAACGACGGTGCTCCGTTCCGTGGGGGGATTTCTCGAGCCGGACTCCGGGGACATTCAAATCGCCGGCAAAAGCGTGCTGCACCTCCCGCCGGAAAAACGCCCGACGGCGATGGTGTTCCAGAGCTACAATCTGTGGCCGCATATGACCGTCTATGAAAATTTGGCTTTCGGTTTGAAGATCAGGAAACAAAGCAAAGAGCAAATCCGGGAAGCGGTAGACCGCGCGCTGCGCCTCGTCCGGCTTCCGGGAACGGAGAAGAAACGGCCCGGCGAGCTTTCGGGCGGCCAACAGCAGCGGGTGGCCGTCGCCCGCGCCCTGCTTCTCGAGCCTGCGGTGCTCCTGCTCGACGAACCTTTTTCGGCGCTGGATGCGAAGCTGAGGAGCGAGCTGCGCGAGGAACTGCGCGAAATCCAGTCCATTGCCAAGCTGACGATGATGTTCGTTACGCATGACCAGGAGGAGGCGTTGTCGCTGTCCGACCGGATCATCGTCATGAACCGCGGAAACATCGAACAATCCGCGTCCCCGCAGCATATTTACGATGTGCCGGCGACGTTGTTCGTCGCCAATTTCATCGGCCGCATGAACATGCTGGACGGCATGGCGGACGAGGAAGGCATCCGGCTGAACCGGTATAGCCTGGCCAATCCGGAGGGATTGCGGGGAGAGGTCGTCGTTGCTGTCCGTCCGGAAGACGTCAAGTGGGACGATCCTTCCCGCCCCGGTCTGGCCGCTGCGGTCAAGCAGGTGATGATTCTGGGGCATTATGCGGAAATTACGCTCCTGACGGAGTCCGGCATCCTGAGGATGTTCCTGCCCCGCGAAGAAGCGGGCCGGCTGACCGGCGGACAAGCGGTATCCTTGACTTTCGGCAAATACAAGGCTTTTGCGAAAACATCCCGTTAAACGGGCTGATTAGGAGGAACTTTAGCGATGAGTATAAACCGTGGATTCAAACGTAAAGGGAAAGCGATGCTTCTTGCAACTTTGGCGGCCGTGACGCTTCTTGCCGGCTGTTCTTCCGGAACGGGCAAAAACGGCGCGGACGCCTCCGCAGCGGGAGGCGCTTCGGATGGCGGCTCCGGCAGCCCGACGGAAATTTCGTTTTATTTCAGCGGCTCGCAAAACGTGCAGGAGCTGTGGGAACATTTGAAGGACATGTACGAGCAGAAGCAGGATAAGGTGAAGGTCAAGCTGGTGTACATTCCTTCCGGTCAAGGCGAACAGGCGACGATGAACCGCATCGTTGCAGCCAAACGCGCCGGGAAAGACAGCGTCGACGTCGATCTGTATGAAGCCAACGGAGGATCCGACATGGCCGCCGACAAAAAAGACGGGGTGTTCGAAAGCTTGAGCGAGCAGCAGATTCCGAATCTGAGCCTGATGAACCCGGCGAACATGAAGGATTTGAACTATAAAGCCGTTCCTTACCGCTCTTCCTCCGTCCTGCTGGCCTATAACAGCGAGAAAGTGCCTTCCCCGCCGACAACGCTCGACGATTTGTATGCGTGGATCCATGAGCATCCGGGGCGGTTTGCCTACAATGATCCGGCAACGGGAGGCTCCGGCGAATCGTTCGTGCTGACGACGTTGTACAAATCCCTGCCGGAAGACGCGATCCACAACCAGGATCCAAACATCATGAAGGAGTGGGACAAAGGATTCGAACAGCTGAAGTCGCTCGGAAAAGACATGTATCAGAAGGGCGTTTATCCGAAGAAAAACCAGGGAACGCTCGACCTGCTCGCGAACGGGGAAGTCGACATGATCCCGGCCTGGTCCGATATGGCGCTCGAGCAAATTAACAAAAAGCTGCTGCCGGAAACGACCAAGCTGGCCCAGATCGAACCTGCATTTACCGGCGGACCGGGGCTTTTGACCGTGCCAAGCATGTCCAAGCATAAAGAAGCGGCTTACGATTTCATCAATTTCGTGTTGAGTCCGGAAGCCCAGGCGGAAGTGGTAAACGAAATTTACGGCTTCCCGGGCATCGAATGGTCCCATATGCCAAGCGAGCTTCAGGAAAAATTCAAGGGCGTTTCCGTCAGTTACCGTTCCTTTAACCTCGGCGAGCTGGAGTCCGAAGCGATGAAACGCTGGCAAAGGGAAGTCGCCGGACAATGAGCGGGCAGGGACTGAACATGCCTCTCGAAACGGGAAAACCGCTGAAAACGGCGTGGAACCGCCGCGGAGTCAAGCGCTCCGCGCTGGGCCTCGCCATGGTGATTCCTTCCTTTCTCCTGCTGCTCTTTATGATCGTGGTGCCGATCGTGACCTCGATCCGGGAGAGCCTGACCGGAAGCGACGGCGCGTTTACGTGGGGCAATTACGAATATTTGTTTACCGATCCGGGCATGAAAGCCAATATTTTGTATACGTTGAATTTGACCGTGGTTTCGTCGGCGATCGTGCTCGTCATTGCATACATGCTGGCCGTGTTTTTAAGATTTTCGACGGGCAGGCTCGCGGGATGGATCGAAAAGCTGTATTACATCCCGATGTTTATCCCTTCCGTCATCGCCACGTACGGGATGATCAACATGTACGGGAATCACGGCTGGCTGGCGCGCATCCTGCTGCTGTTCACGGACGCCCCTTTCATGAAAATACTGTACGACTATAAAGGGCTGCTGCTCGCAAATTTATGGTTTAACATCCCGTTTGCGACGATGATGCTGAGCTCGGCCTTGTCCGGCGTGCCGAATTCCGTCATTGAAAGCGCCAAGGATATCGGGGCGGGAAAAATGCAAATTTTTTTCCGGATTATTTTCCCGATGACGTTCAAATCGATGCTTGTGGCCGCGACCTTTGTCGTGATGGGCATCATCGGCAGCTTCACCGCGCCGTTCCTCATCGGGCCGAATGCGCCGCAGGTGCTCGGCGTGGCGATGCAGCAGCAGTTTTCGGTCTATTATGAAACGGGCATTGCCAGCGCCTGCGCCGTGTTTATGTTCGCAATTTGCTCTCTGGTCGGATATTTCTATATCCGCAATATGATGAAGGAAGAACGGTAGAAAGGCGGGAATCGCGCATGAAAGAGCTGCTGGCGGTCGAAGGGGCTTTGACCCCGCTTAGCTCCAAAACGCATATCACGTACCAGCTGTATATTCCCAAAGGGATCGACGTTCTGGAAATTGATTTTGCGTATGACCCGAAAACATTGGATGACAAGGAAACCTCCAAACCGCTGATCGAGGAAGCGATCCGGAAATACGTCGATCCTGCGCTTCAAGAAATCTATTTGCCGCAGTGGGGAAAATTCCATCCGCTGCAAAACCTGTTGACGCTTTCCGTCGACGATCCGGACGGATTCCGGGGATCGGCGCACCGTCATCCGAACCACCAGCGCCACGTGTTGTCGCCGCAAGCCGCTTCGCCCGGTTTTTTTGCCGGAAAGGTAGCGGAGGGCGTATGGAAAGTGACGATCAGCGTTCATTGCGTCGTGACGCCGGAATGCCGCTATCGGCTCCGGATCGGGGAAGGGGGAACGAGACATGAGATGGCTTCCGTTTGAGCTGCATACCCATACGCCGCACAGCGACGGCACGCATACGCTGCTCGAAATGTGCGCAAAAGCCCGGGAGCTCGGCCTTAGCGGCATTGCGCTGACGGATCATAACACCACGTCGGGCATGGCCGAGGCGGCTTCGGTTACGGAAGAAACGGGCGTCGCCATAATTCCCGGGCTCGAGTGGACGACCTTTTACGGTCATATGCTGACGCTTGGCGTTCCTTATTCCGAATGGCGCGATTTGGGACCGACCGATATCCATAAAGGAATCGACAGAGTGCATCGGCAGGGAGGCATTGTGGGCATTGCGCATCCGTTCAGCCTGGGGAGCCCGATCTGTACCGGCTGCCATTGGGAGTATACCGTGCAGGATTGGAGCCGGATCGATTATATTGAGGTATGGCACGAAACGCTGCCTCCGATGCGGAACCATAACGCGCCTGCGTTCGACATGTGGACCCGGCTGCTCAACGAAGGGTACCGGATTTCGGGGACGGCGGGCCGGGACTGGCACCGTTCGTCCGATGAGGATGATCCGCCGGCATTTACCTACCTCGGACTTGCGCATGAAGCCGGGCTGCCCGGCACGGAGGACGTGGTGGACGCGATTCGCTCCGGCCGGATTTGCGTGAGTATGGGTCCTTTGCTTGAGCTGCAGATGACATGCGGCGAAGGCAGGTATGGAATCGGGGACGTCATCGATGCGGAAAACGCCGGAGCGGATGCGAGCTGCGAGCTGACGGTGCAGGTGACTCCATCGGCGCATCCGGGCCGCCGGTTGGGCACGCATGAGTCGGGACGAGTCATCATCGTCGAAACGAATGCCGGGGAAATGCTGCGGCTGCCGGTCAAGGAAGGAGCGGACGAAATTCGATGTTCCTTCGGCGCCAAAGACTTGAGGTGGATGCGGGTCCGCCTTTCCGGCATGCTGAACGGAGCCTTGACGACCATTGCCTTTACCAATCCCGTTTATTTTAAATAAGCACCTGAATCATCGTCAGTGCAAAGGCCCCGCTTTGCGGGGATATTTAGAGGAGGCTGTTTTATGAATGTGCCGCTGATTATCGCGCATACCGGCTGCGAAGGCACGCCGGACAATACGCTGGAATCCTGCCTTGCCGGATGGGATGCCGGTGCCGACGTGCTGGAAGTCGACGTTCAAGCGACGAAAGACGGCGTATGCGTCCTGCATCATGACGATCATCCCGCATTTGCGTCCTGCACCTATAAGGCGTTGGTGGAGGAAAATCCGCTGCGGCTTGAGGCGGGAGAAAGTCTTGTAAAACTGGAGGATGTGCTCGTCCGGTTTAAAGGAACGCCCGTATCGTTTAACCTAGATCTCAAAAATGACGCGGCCGCCCTGCCGGCGGTAAAGCTGCTTGAGACCTTGGACATGTGGGAGCAGATTTATTTTACCGGCGCGACGGACCGGATTTTGAAGACGCCTTTTCGTGCCAGGGTGATGCGGAATACCCCCGAAAGCTTAAGGGAACTGGGCTCTGTAGTCTATGAGGCGGCCGCCGAAGAGATATGCACCCGGGCGAAACAGGCCAGATGCGCCGGGATCAACGCGGATTTCCCTTCCTGCCGCGATTCTCTTGTGCGGATCGCCCATGCGTACGGCCTTCAGGTGTGGATCTATACGCTGCAGGACGTAAGGGAGATGAAGGCTTTTGCCGAGATGGGCGTGGATGCAGTGTCCGTGCTTGACGTATCGGGTGCCTCTGCGCTAAGAAGGCAGTGGACTCCCGATCGGGAATTACGATGATAAAGCATTGGAGAAGTTGATATGGCTGTAAAAATCAAGGACGTGGCGCGCGCGGCGGGCGTTTCCGTCACCAGCGTCTCCCGCGTGCTGAACAACGGCGAACACGTCAGTGAAAAGCTGGAAAAAAAAGTGCGCCGGGCAATCGAAGAGCTGAATTATTCGCCGAGCCTGATCGCCAAAAGCCTGAAGCGTAACAAAACCAATCTGATCGGCGTCATCATACCGGATATGACGTCCAATTTTCAGGCGATGATTTTGAGCCGGATCGAAGAGATAGCCGGCCAACGGGGTTACAACCTGCTCGTGTCCAACATCGTTGAGGACACCGGCAAGGTAGTGAAATATTTGAACATTTATCAGGAGATGCGCGTGGACGGCATGGTCCTCATGCATGAAAAACTGAACGAGGACATCGAAAACTTTTTAAACAAAACGCATATCCCGCTTGTGGTTCACGCCGATTTGGGCATGAATCTGCCGACCGTCATCATCGATGATTTTCAGGCGGGGTACGATGCGGCCTCCTATTTGATTGCCCAGGGACACCGGGAAATCGCGATAATCGCCGGCGATCCAAGGGATGTGTGCGCAGGCTTGAGGCGGATGGAGGGATATACGGCCGCGTGCAGGGATCACGGAATCGAGTTGAAGGAAACCTTGATCCGCCATGGCGATTACAAGCTGGACACCGGCTACCGGTTGATGGCCGAGCTGCTTGGGGAAGCCCGCGGCGCATTTACCGCCGTCTTGGCGGCAAGCGACGACATGGCGGCAGGGGCCGTGAACTGCATCCAGGACCATGGGCTTCATGTCCCCGGCGACATTTCCGTCATCGGCTTTGACGGCAGCCAAATCGCCGATATCGTGAGGCCGAGGTTGACGACGATCCGCCAGCCGGTGGAGCAAATCAGCGAGCGTACCGTCGAACTGCTGCTGGAAATGATCGAGGATGAAGGGGAGCGATGGAGAAAGGATCGGATGAAGACGGTCGTCCTCGGCCATGAACTGGTGGAGCGGGGCAGCTGCCGCCGCATCGAAGCGTGAGAAGCGCCAAACATTCGAGCAGGACAAGAAACAAAAGGCGGACGGTATGAAAAAACAACAAGAACAAACTTTTACGTTATGGGGACTCACCTGGCCTATCTTTTTGGAACAGTTTTTGCAAACAATCATTTTGAATATCGATACGCTGATGCTGAGCAACTATTCGGACGAAGCGGTGGCGGCGGTCGGCGTCGCCAATCAGATCATCATCGCGGCGAATTTGCTGTTCGGGTTCGTGACGCTTGGCCTTGGCATCCTGATTTCCCAGCTGCTGGGGGCGGGCAAGGAGCGGGAGGCGTCCAAACTTGCATCGTTATCGATCGGCCTGAACCTGGGACTCGGAATCGCCGTCAGCATCGCCCTGCCCGTTTTTGCGAAACCGCTCCTGCAGCTGCTGAAGCTGCCATCCGAGCTGATGGCCGACGGCGTCTCGTTCCTGACGCTGACGGGGATGTGCTCCTTCGCCTCCGCGTTGATCCTCACGGCGGATACGATATTGCGGATGCATGGTTACGTCAAACAAATGCTGCTTTTGACCTTCACGGTCATTTTCTTGAATATCGCCGGGAATTATTTGTTTTTGTACGGTCCGCTCGGCATACCGGTGCTTGGGGTTCGCGGCGTGGCCATCGCCACGGACGCCAGCCGGCTGATCGGGGTCGCCATCGCGGCCATTATGCTGGTCCGATTGATGCGGCATCCGCTTTCGTTCCGTGCAGCCCTCCGGATGCCCCGGAGCGTGATCAAAGATTTGCTTCGCATCGGGATCCCGTCGGCCGGGGAAAACATTTCGTATCAGGTTTCGCAAATTTTCATCACGTATTTCGTATCGATGCTCGGCGCATCCGCGCTTACGACGAAAATATATACGCAGAATATGACGACATTCGTGTTTCTGTTTTCGGTTTCCATCGGACAGGCGACATCGATCTTAATCGGACGGCTGATCGGCGGGAACAGGCAGGATGAGGCATATCGCGTCTGTTACCGCCATCTGCGGACCGGACTGCTGATTGCGTTCGGAGCCGGCTGCCTGCTCGTCATCTTTTCCAAGCCGCTCCTGGGCTTGTTTACGGCCGATCCGGAGGTGATCCGCCTCGGCCGAACCTTGCTGCTGCTGTCGCTGGTTCTCGAGACGGCACGCGCCTGCAACGTCATCGTGATCAGTGCGCTCAACGCCGCAGGCGACGTCAAATTCCCGGTGTACGCCGGGCTTGTCTCCATGTGGGGCATCAGTATCCCGCTTGCTTACCTGTTTGGGATCGTCTGCCGTCTTGGCATTCCGGGCATCTGGCTGGCGTTTATCGCCGACGAATGGCTGCGCGGCGCGGCGATGGTGCTGCGCTGGCGTTCGCAGAAATGGCGGCGCATCCGGCATGCCGTGGTGAGCGGAGAGGTTTCGCTGTAGCGGCCGGAAACCTGCTGCGGAATCCGCGCGACAAACGCAAAAACATCGCCGCTTCGATAGTGGCGATGTTTTTTTGCGCCAATGCCATGGGATGCCGATCGTCTTAAATGTTGCATCAGCAGAAGCAGAGGGTGGCCGCGGCGGAACATGCCGGTCAGACGGTTATTTAACGACGGGCCATTTTTCCTTGCGCAGCGCATCAAGCAGTTCGGAGCAGACATGCAGGTTTTCGCCGACAAGCTCCTTCGGCGTCAACGCCATCCATTGGTTCAGGGAGACGTCCTCGAACCGGTCGCTTCGGAACATTTCAAGGAACCAGAGGCTTTCGGTGCCGGTATTTTGGATGTAGTGGCCGTAAGCGAACGGGACGTATCCTACGTCGCCCGCCCTGTAGTTGAAAGTTCTGGCCGCCCCGCTGCCGGCAAATACCGTCATCCTCCCCTGGCCCGTCAAATAATATTGCCACTCATCCTGGTTCGGGTGCCAGTGAAGCTCGCGCATGCAGCCGGGTTTGATTTCGACCAGCGCTGCCGCGATCGTTTTGGATATCGGGAAGTTCGAGGAGTCGACGATCCGCACGCTTCCTCCCGGGGTCGCGATCGGCGTTTGGGCGAGCAGCCGGTGCTTGAAGCTGAGGGGCACCGTTCCGTAAGGGGAGTCGACGCGCTGGCTTTCCAGCGAACCCGGGACGGGGGCCTGGAACATATAGACCTGTTCGTCCGGCACGGATTCGAAAGCATGTTCGGGAACGCCGAAATTGGCGGAGAGCACGTCTTTCGGCGTATGCGCAAACCAATCCGAAATCGAGAGGGTGTTCAGATCGGAGAAATTTCCGTCGTCGAACACGAGCAGGAATTCGCAGCCGTTTTCAAGGCCTTGGATGGAATGCGGCAGGCCGGCCGGGAAATACCATAAATCGCCCGGGCCGATGTCCGCGATAAAATTCCGGCCGTTCTGGTCGACGGCGGTCACCCGGGCGCTGCCCAGGATCATGTAAGCCCATTCGGCCTGTTGATGCCAGTGCAACTCGCGGACCCCGCCCGGCGTCAGGTACATGTTGACTCCCGCAAGCGTTTTGGCCACCGGCAGCTCCCGCACCGTAATCTCGCGGGACCAACCGCCGTGGTCCAGCTTCATATTCGTATCGGAGAAGGAAAATTTAAGATTCGGCAGAAGTCCCGCGTCGGTGGCCGGAGGCACGAACATATCCGGGTTTTCCAGGTCCCTTAATACGTCGCGCGGTCCCCGGTCCGGACCGCCCGCTCCGTCTGCTCGGATTGGCTGGGGAATGCGAAAATTGCCGCCGGACGGGTGTTCCGGATGGTCTCTCATCGTTTTACGCCTCCCGTTCATCAGATTTTTCCCAGATCCAACATGCCCTGATCCGTATCCCAAGATGTGAGATGTGTATGAACGATGGCCCGGCCATTATGTTGGGCTCCTCATGCTTTCTTTTAAAACCTTTGCAAAATGATCCTATCAATGGCATCATATTCGTAATATGTTCGCCAATATTTTACATAAAGGATGTGCGGGAGATGTTTCCGGAACTCGAGACGGAGAGATTGGTTTTAAGGGAAATCACGAAAGAGGATGCGGACGACGTTTTCGCTTGCTTTTCGAACCCGGAGGCGATGCGTTATTATGGCCAGGATCCGTTTGAGCGCCGCGAGCAAGCGGAGCAGCTTATCGGCTTTTTCGAGGGCAACTTTCGCGACCAACGCGGGATCAGATGGGGGATCGAACGCAAACGTTCGCCGGGCCTGATCGGCACGATCGGGTTGAATGCATGGTCGCCCAAACATCGGCGCGCGGAAATCGGGTATGAAATCCATCCGGACCACTGGCGCAAAGGATACGCCTCGGAAGCGGCGGCCTGCGTGGTGGGCTATGGGTTCGAGGCTTTACGCCTCGCCCGCATCGGCGCCGTCGTGTTTACGGAAAATGCCGCTTCCAGCGGGATGCTGGAGAAACTCGGCTTTCGCCGGGAAGGGGTGCTGCGGAATTACATCGTACAATCCGGGGTTTCGCACGATACCTACGCGTACTCCGTCGTATCCGAAGGAGAGGGACGATAGGCGGGTTTCCTTTCAGGGAAATTCCGTCCCTAACAAAACACCTTCCATCATTAAAAATGACGGAAGGTGTTTTTGGATGTCTTCGCCTTACTTGTTGTTTTGCGCTCTCCATTCGTCCAGCTGCTTCTGGCATTCGGCGATGATTTTGTCGATGCCTTGCGCTTTCAGCTTTTCGATCGCCTTCGGAAGCACTTTGTTTGGATCGACGGAGCCGGTGTTCAAGGACGGGCCGTATTCGTCCACGGCGTTTTTGACGTTGGCGATTTCGGTCAGCACGTTCGTCGGGTCGAACTGGAAGCCGAGCAGCGGCGCGTTGGTCGCGGACGAATTGAATTTTTCGTATTGCTCCCACTTATCCTTCGGATCTTCCTTCAGCTTGTAGAGCAGGAACATGTTGCCGAGCGTAAACGAAGGCATCGAATATCCGGAATCCGGAATCGGCTCGTACGTGTCTTCGGACAGCTTTTTGTAATGCACGCCCTCCAGGCCGTAGTTTACCAGGTTGCGCAGGTACGCGTCGGTGTTCAGCAGGTTCAGGAATTCCATCGCTTTTTCCGGATGTTTGGATTTGGCGGAAATGGCCTGCATCGAACCGGTGACGGACCAGTTGAAGACCATCGGCTCGTGAATCGGCGACGAAACGATCGGATAACCAAGGGAATCGGACCACAAAATGTCGGCGAAAGGCACGGTATGCTGTTTATCGACCAGCCATTTGCCGGTTTTTTCATGCTCGTTGCCCTGTTTGGTGGCGGCGTCCGGCGGCAGGTAGCCTGCTTTATAATATTTGTGCATCGTATCGAATACCTGCTTTGCCTCCGGCGTATCCCATACGTTGACGACCTTAAAATCCTTCGTGTCGATCGACACGCCGACCGGCAGGCCTTCGAGCGCGAAGTCGTACGGCAGGTACGGGCCGATGTTGGACGGGATCGGGTAGACGTCCGGTTCGTTGTCTTTTACCGTTTTCAGCATCGGCTCCAGGCTTTCGAGCGTCGTCGCTTTCGTCACATCGAGCTTATATTTGTCGACGAGAACCTTGTTGAAGCGCCATACGGCTTGCGCCGGAAGCTCTTTGTTCGTCGGGATGGCGTAGTTGTGCCCATTGACTTTGGAGCCTTCCAGGAAGGCCGGGTTCAGCGCTTTCGTGATGCCCTGGCCGTATTTTTCCAGCAGGCCGTCAAGCTCGTAGAAGTAGCCTTTTCTTGCGCTTTCCACGTAATTGAACGCCCAGGACGAGGTAAAGGCGATGTCGAACGGTTCGCCGGAAGCGGCGATGACCTGCATTTTCTGGGAGTAATCGCCCCAGTCGATCAGGCGCAAATCGATTTCGGCATTGATTTTTTCGCCGACGTATTTGTTGACCTCCGCCATGACTTTGTCCTGATCCTTTTGCGGACCGCTGATGGTGTACCAGATCAGCTTGACCGGCTTTTCTTTTTCGGTGCTTTTGGCCTCGCTGCCGGTGCTGTCGGTTTTGGTGCCGGCCGTGTCGGAGCCGCCGTTATCCTTGCCGCCGCAGCCGGCGAGGGCCATGGAGGTCAGCAGGAACAAGCTGAGCAGGAGCGTAAGTCCTCTTCTTTTTTTCATTTCTTTTTCATCCCCTTGTAATTTGGTAGTGGTGCAGCTGTAAAAACCTATGTGATGACTATTCCTTCACAGAGCCAATCGTCAGCCCTTGCACGAAATAGCGCTGGAAGAACGGATACGCGAATATGATCGGCAGCGTCGCAAGCACGACCATCGCCATGCGGGTGGTTTCCGCCGGCATGCTCTGGGCGATGGCCGAACGGTCCGTGCCGCTGCCGATCGCGGAGTTTTGCAAAATGAACTGGATGTTGGTTTCGATTTTCATGAGCAGCGACTGCAGCGGCAGCAGCTTGGCGTTGTCGATGTAAAGCAGGGCGTTGAACCAGTCGTTCCAATATCCGAGGGCCGCGAACAAGCCGATCGTGGCGAGTCCCGGCAGGGAGATCGGAAGGATCAGATACAAGAATACGCGAAATTCGCCCGCCCCGTCGATCTTTCCGGATTCGATGATGGCGTCGGGCACCATCGTTTTGAAAAAGGTCCTCATGATCAAAATCGAAAACGCGCTTACGCTCATCGGCAAAATGAGGGCCCAAATCGTGTCCTTCAGGTGAAGCACCTGGGAAACGACGATGTAGGAAGGGACGAGGCCGCCTCCGAACAGCATCGTAAAAAACGCGATGAACGAAAAGAGGCCGCGGAACTTGAAATAAGGCCGTGAGATGGCATAAGCGTAAAGCGAGACGATCGCGACGGTCAGCAGCGTGCCGACGACCGTGATCAAAATCGTGACGCCGTAGGAGCGGAGCAGCTGGTCGCCCGTCTGGAAAATATACTGGTACGCCTGGAAGGACCATTTTTCGGGAAAAATGCTGTACCCGTTCAGCGCCAGCGTTTTTTCGTCCGTCAGCGAGATGACCACGACGAACAGGAACGGATATACGCAGGCGAGGGAAAAAAGCCCGATGACCAGATGCGCCGCTGCGTTCCAAAACGGCGACAACCGGTGAAAATCCCGCGTTTTTTTTGCGCGTTTGTCCGGCCGGCTTGCAGGCTGCCGGGAGATCACGCTGTTTTCCATGCGGCATGCCTCCTTTTAGAACAAAGCCTGTTCCTTGTTGATTTTTCGAACGATAAAATTGGTTGCGATGACAAGCACGAATCCGACGACGGATTGGTACAAGCCTGCGGCGGTGCTCATGCCGATATCCCCGGTTACCTTCAGCCCGCGGTATACGAAGGTATCGATGACGTTCGTGACCGGGTACAAGGCGCCGGTGTCGCGCGGAACCTGGTAAAACAGCCCGAAGTCCGCCCGGAAAATGCCGCCGATGGCGAGGATGAACATGATGACGATAATCGGGGTGATCATCGGGATCATGATTTTCCGGATTTGCTGCCATTTGCTTGCCCCGTCGATCATCGCCGCTTCGAAATAGGATTTGTCGATGCCGACGATGGCGGCCAAGTACACGACGCTTCCATAGCCGACGCCTTTCCACAGGTTGACGATGACGAGGATGTACGGCCAGTATTTCGTTTCGGAGTACCAGAATACCGGATCCGCTCCGAAAAACTTCAGCACCTGGTTCAGCACGCCTTTGTCGACGCTCAAGAAACTGAACACGAAATAACTGACGATGACCCACGAAAGAAAATGGGGAAGGAACATGCCCGTCTGGTAGATCTTCGCCATTTTTTTGCTGGCGATTTCGTTGACCAGGATGGCGACAAGCACCGAAAGCACCGTGCCCAGCACGATAAAAACGGCGTTGTACAGCAGGGTGTTCCGCACGATAATGAAAGCGTCTTCCGTTTTGAACAGATATTCAAAATTTTTAAACCCGACCCAGTCGCTGCGCAATATGCTCGCCAAAAATCCGTCGGTGTCGTACCTGTAATCCTTGAAGGCGATGACCGCGCCGGGCATGGGCAGGTAGCAAAAGAGAATGAACCATACCGTTCCCGGAAGCACCATAAGCAGCAAAGCTTTGTTGCGATTGAGCGTCCTGAGCCAGCGCATCGGCCCGTGTTCCATGAGAGCCCCTCCCGTCTGTGGTGTGTATGTTGATAATCCTAATCTACCGCAGCTGTAAGCGCTGTCTAAAGTGAAAAAAACAAACAAAAGATGCACAAACCAAAGAATAGTTCGGCGGGCATGGGCCGGCTCCGGGGAAATTATGGTAAGGTAATAGATGAAGCGGAAAAAGGAAACAACGCCTTGTTGAAAGCGCATACAAGATAGAACGAAGCCTGTCGCAAAGGATGATTTTACGGCATGAAAAAGCTGGTTGATTTTTATAAAATACATTTCAGGAAAAAGCTGTTCAACAAAATCGTGTTCATTTATTCGATCATCACCGTGTTGTCGCTGGCCAGCCTGTCGGCCTTCGTTTACACGTATCAGCTGAACGTGCAGGCGAGCAAGGAGCTGGAATTGAACAACCGCATCCTGTCGAACATCGGCAAATACTTGGACATGCGGTACGCGACCTCCCAGCAAATCGTGCAGCAGATCTACCGCGACGAATCCGGGACGCTGCTCGAGGACGTGTATTCTTTCCTGCGCAGCGATTTTGCCGAATATTTGGACGACCGTCTCGAAAAATACGGCGATACCGGCGTCCGGAGGCGGGACATCATGTCCTACTTGCGCCTGCAGCTGAACAATTATCCCGACATCCGCATGATCGCGCTGTACAGCGAGAACAAAAAATTCATTCTGCTGCTTACCCGGGACAGCCAAAATTACTATGAGGCGAACGGGGACCTGCAGTCGGCCCTTAAGCGGTACGTCGTTTCCGACAAAAGCTTCACGACCGTCAGCAACATCAACAGCATGACCCGGCAGGAGAGCATCGGGAACCTGATCATCGATTACGATCTGAGCGGCATGTACGGGGATTACATGGTGGACTGGGGCGGCCTGAAGGGATACGTCGCGGTCGTCACGCCCGCAGGAGACGTTCTTTTCGATTCGTCCAGCCGTTATTACGGCAAAACGTATCCTTATCTGGCCAAGCTGTCGTCTTCATCCGACGTTCAGCATTTCGAAGAGCCCTCTTATACGAACGTCCAGGTTTCGAACCGGTTCGGCTATTACGTGGTCGGGGTCATCCCGAAGGCCGAAATCGCCAAAAGCCTGGTCGGGCTTCGGAACACGCTGTTTCTGGTGACGGGCATATGCATCGCGGCGGCGATGATTCTGACCCGGTTTACGATCGTCAACTTTTCGCGGCGGACCCGGGCGATCATGAAGGCGCTTGAAAAAGCGAGGAACGGGGATTTGTCGGTGCGCATTCCGGTGGAAAAGGAAGACGAGCTGTATGAAATATCCGACCGGTTTAATCATATGTGCGCGGATCTGGCGGAGTACATCGACCGGGTGTACGTGTCGGAGATCAAGCAGAAGCAGGCCGAGCTGGTGGCCTTTCAGGCGCAGATCAAACCGCATTTTCTGTACAACACGCTGGAAGCCATCCGCATGCGCGCCCTTTCGAAAAAAGCGGATGACGTCGGCGAGATGATCTATATTTTGTCCACGCTCTTCCGGTATTCGGTCAAACGGGATACGATCGTTGCGCTGGCCGACGAAATCGAATACTGCAGCTTGTATCTGGACCTGTTCCGCATCCGGTACGCGAACAATTTTACGTACGAAATCGACGTGGAGCCCGAGCTGATGAACATTCCCGTGCTGAAGCTGTCGATCCAGCCGCTCATTGAAAATTATATCGTCCATGGTTTGGTCATGTCCCGTTCGGACAACCGGATTTCGATCCAGGCGGAGCTTCGGGGGAGGGATCTGGTCATCGTCCTGAAGGACAACGGAAAGGGCATCGAACCGCAGAAGCGGGAAGAAATCAGGCGGCGCCTGCAAGGGGAATCCGCGGAGCGTTCGGCCTCCATCGGGCTGGTCAACACGCATGAACGGATCAAAATCTGCTTCGGTGACCGCTACGGGCTGGAGCTCTCGGACGAGAGCCGGCAGGGAACGGTCATCATCATGAAATTACCATCTGGGGAGCAAGGAGGACGATTGTATGCGTAGCGTGTTTATTGTGGATGATGAGCCGTTTATACTGGAAGGCTTGAATAACGTCGTCGAATGGGAGGAGCTGGGGACGACGTTATGCGGCAAGGCATATGACGGCAAAGAGGCTTTCGAGCAGCTGCGGGAAACCGGGTGCGACATTCTGATCACCGACATCATGATGCGCGAGATGGACGGTTTGGAGCTGATCCGGCGGCTTAAGCCGCTGCATCCGCACATGAAATTCATCGTGCTGAGCGGCTACAACGAATTTAATTACGTGAAGGAAGGCATGAAGCTTGGCATCGAAAATTACCTGCTGAAGCCGGTCAACATGAAGGAGCTGGCGGAAACGATCCAGAGCACGGTCCAAAAAATGGACAACGCCGAGCGCCCGGCATATTGGAATGCGGAAGAGCTCGATATTTTGCGGGACAACGTCATGAACCGCTGGGCAACGGGACGGATCGACCCGGCCGAGTTGAAAAACCGGCTGGAATTTCTGGATATTCCGTCCGATCGGTCCTGCTATGCGGCCGCCGTCGTCCGGGAGATTGCCGAAATGGAGGAGCCTGCCGGCGTGACCCCTTGGTACAAGGCGGAGGCCGACAACCGCAAGGTGTACTCCCTTTGCAGGGAGATGACGGAAGGCGGCGGGTCCGGCATTTGTTTTTGCGATACGGAGGGCGACATCGTCATCGTCTATGCGGGGTCCGACCCGGAATCTTTTCAGGCCGGCAGCCTGGAGCGGCTGGAACAGATCCGGCACGCGCTGAAAGGACGGAAAATCGACGTCATGATGACGCTCGGGAGCATGGAATCGGGGTATTTGGGCATGCCGCAAAGCTACAGCCAGGCCAAACGGCTGCAGGAATATTTCCTGACCCACGAGGAAGGCGAAATCATAACGGCAAGCCGGATGTCCCCGCCGGACGAACCGCCCGCTTGGGCTGCGCTGGATACGCTGGAATACGAAAAACGGCTGCTTGCCAGAAACAAAACGGCCGTCGACGAATACATCGATCAGGCGTTTAACGTAAAAACAGCCGTGCCGGTGGCCCGCATCCACAACATGGCCGTCGAGCTGGTCCTGTGCACGAAGCAGGTCGTGAAGGAAAACAAGCTGAATTTCGAACTTGCCACGAGCGGTTACAAGCAGCTGTTCACGGCTTTGTTCAAAGCCCAGACGATCGCCCGGCTGGCCCAGCACGTCAAATTCATCGCCCATGCCGCCATCGATTATTTGTCGGTCGATGAGGATGAATTCAGCCCGGTCGTCAAGCAGGTGCTGCACCAGATCCGGACGAAATACGCCGAGGAAATGTCGCTCAAGACGCTTGGGCATGAATTTAACGTCCATCCGTTTTATTTGGGCCAGCTGTTCCAGAAGGAGACGGGCGTCAGCTTCAGCGATTACCTGAACTCGCACCGGATCAAGCAGGCCAAGGCGCTGCTGACGGATACCCCGATGAAGACGAGCGAAATTTCGAGGCGCGTCGGTTATTTGGAGCCCGGATATTTTTACAGGCAGTTCAAAAAATACGCGGGCGTATCGCCGACCGAATACCGCAACAGGGTCAAAATGTCGGCATGCCGCGACGAACAGGCTTAACGCCGGAACAGCATCATGATAAGCGACCCGATGACGCTGATGAGGATGCAGGTCACGATCGGAAAATAGAATTTGACGTTTCCCTTTTCATAGACGATGTCGCCCGGCAGGCGGCCGAGCGGAATCCAGCGCCCCACCAGCCACCAGATCAAACCGGCGGCGATCAGGACGATGCCAAGGATGATCAGGATTTTGGATGCACTAGGCATGACGGTTTCACCTCGCAAACTTCGATATCGGATACGGATATTTATGCTATAATTCTCACAAAACGGCCGCCGTCTATCGCGGGGAGCAACGGCCCGACTTTTTCTTATTGTATATCAAGGAAGGGATTATAATCCATGACACTGCAGCAGTTGAAATACGTCATCGAGGTCGCGAACCGGGGGTCCATGAACGAAGCCGCCAAACGGTTATTCATCTCCCAGCCCAGCCTGTCCAATGCGATCAAGGAGCTGGAAACGGAGCTTCGGATCACCATTTTCGAACGGACCAACAAAGGAATTACGTTATCCAAGGAGGGGGCCGAGTTTCTCGGCTACGCCCGCCAGGTCATCGAGCAGGCCGAGCTTTTGGAAAGCCGGTATTTGAACGCCAAACCCGCGCCGCAGCATTTTTCCGTCTCCACGCAGCATTATGCCTTTGCGGTGAACGCGTTCGTCCATCTGGTCCGCGAATACGGGCAGGAGGAATACGAGCTCGCGCTCCGGGAAACCAAAACCCATGAAATCATCCAGGACGTCAAAACCCAGCGCAGCGAAATCGGCATTTTGTACCTGAACGAGTTCAACAGCAAGGTCATCAACCGCCTTTTGAAAGACGCGAACTTGAAATTTACGAGCTTGTTCACGGCCAAACCGCATATTTTCATCAGCATCCACAACCCGCTCGCCAAGCAGTCGATCGTCACGATCGACCAATTGGAGGCCTATCCTTATTTGTCGTTTGAGCAGGGGGAGTACAACTCGTTCCATTTTTCGGAGGAAATACTGAGCACCCTGTCGCATCCGAAAAGCATCCGCGTCAACGATCGGGCGACCCTTTTCAATTTGCTGATCGGGCTGAACGGCTACACGATTTCGACCGGCGTGCTGAGCGCGGATTTGAACGGGAACGAAATCATCCCGGTTCCGCTGGACTGCCAGGAATCGATCAACGTGGGCTGGATTTGCCACCAGAACGCTGCCTTGTCCAAGCTGGCATTGGCGTATATCGACGCTCTCCATGAAGCTATCAAGTAAGGTGGGGCTGCAATCTTCCGCTCGTGCGGGCGGTTGGTTCGGCCCGATCCGGTCGGGTCTTAGCGGAATTGCTCGGCGGGTATTTTTCTTGCTATAGCCTAAAACTATAACCAGATATAGTTTATTGGAGTTACTTTATAACGTGAGCATTGTGCTATCTTTTTTTAAAAGCCATTCATTCGAATCGGATAAAGGGGATAGGACAAATGAGTATCATCGAACATCAAGCCAAGCAACGAAACAAAACTCCGTTCAGACACGACATCGTAGGCAGCTTTCTTCGCCCGGAAGCGCTGAAAGCCGCGAGAAGAAAATTCCAAAACGGCGAGATTACGGCCGAGCAGCTGAAAAAGGTCGAAGACGAGGAAATCGTCAAGCTGGTCGCCAAACAGAAGGAGGTCGGCCTGAAAGCCGTGACCGACGGGGAATTCAGACGTTCCTGGTGGCATCTGGACTTCATGTGGGGGCTGGACGGCGTCGAGAAAGCGGAAGTCGAAAAAGGCTACCGGTTCCAAGGTGAGGAAACAAGAGCGGAAACCGCGCGTCTGACCGGGAAAATCGGTTTTTCAGACCATCCGTTCGTGGAACATTTCAAGTTCCTGAAAAGCGTTGCCGGCGACGACGTCGTTGCGCGCCAGGCGATTCCGGCACCGGCCCAGTTCCTTGCCGAACTGCAGCGTCCCGAAAACATCTGGGGCACCGAAGCGGTCTACGCCAGCCGGGACGAGCTCATTGCGGATATCGCGCAGGCCTATCGGGCGGCCGTTTTGGCATTTTACGAAGCGGGCTGCCGCAGCCTGCAATTGGACGATTGCACGTGGGGAATGCTGTGCGACCAAAATTACTGGAAAACGCGGCATGCGGCGGGGGAAGACGTGTCGCAAATCGCCGAAACGTACGCCCGCCTGAACGAAGCGGCCATCCGCGATCTGCCGGAGGACCTGGTCGTCACGACGCATGTCTGCCGCGGAAATTACCACTCCACGTGGGCTTCCTCGGGGGGATACGAACCGGTAGCGGAGAAGCTGTTCGGCATCGGGAACATCGACGCGTTTTACCTTGAATTCGATACGGAACGCGCAGGGGATTTTTCGCCGCTGCGTTTCCTAAAAGGCCAGCAGGTCGTGCTGGGACTCCATTCTTCCAAAACCGGCGAGCTTGAAGACAAAGAACAGATCGTCAGCCGGATCAAGGAAGCGACGCAATACGTCGATCTGGAGCATATTTGCCTCAGCCCGCAGTGCGGATTCGCTTCGACGGAGGAAGGCAACATCCTGACCGAAGAGCAGCAGTGGAAAAAACTCGCGTTCATCAAAGAAATCGCCGACGAGATTTGGAAATAATAGAGCGCAAATCCTTATGTTTTGCCTTCAGCCATCCGGCTGAGGGCTCTTTTTTTGCTTCCATGGCAAAGCGACGCCTTTAGCCCTGATCTTGGAAGAACGGGGCTTTTTGCCGTTTATGCAGGAAAGCCGTATTTAAGGATTGACCCTTACCTTGGAGGAGGCCTCATGATGGAATCCTAAAGACGGAAAAGGAAAGGAGTCCAACCCGATGTTATCTTCATTCAAACGGTTTCGCCACCGCTTTATCCGGATTATCCTGATCTCGAATTTGTTTTCGCAGATCGGAATCTGGGTGCGGAATTTCGCGATATTGCTGTACGTCATGGACAAGACGGAAGGAAATGCGCTTTACGTTTCGCTCGTCTCGGTTGCCGAATATGCGCCGATGTTTATTTTCTCTTTTATAGGCGGCGTGTTCGCCGACCGGTGGAAACCCCGGAAAACGCTGGTTTGGTGTGATTTTCTCAGTGCGGCATCGGTAGGGATCGTTTGGCTGGCTCTGTTGAGCGGGCTCTGGGAAGCGGTGCTGCTGACGACGTTGATTTCGTCCGTGCTTTCCCAATTTTCGCAGCCGGCGGGGATGAAATGGTTTAAAATCCACGTCCCGGACGAACTGGCCCAGCCGGCGATGTCCCTGTTGCAGACCTTGTTTGCCGTCTTTATGGTGTTAGGCCCGGTCCTTGGAACGGGCGTTTATCAAACGTTCGGGATTCAAGCGGCCATCGGCATGACGGGGATCTCCTTCCTGATGTCGGCCGCTGTGCTGCTGTTCCTCCCGCCGGACCGCCCCGGCAGCGGGCAGGAAGCGGCAGCTTCGCTTTCCGTGATTCGGGACATGAAGGCAGGGATTCGATATGTTGCCGGCCGAAAAACGCTGCTGCTGCTCAGCCTTTGTTTTCTGCTCGTTGGACTCGGCGTCGGGTTGATCTCTCCGCTTAGCGTCTTTGTCGTCACGGAGAAGCTGGCCCTTCCGGCGTCGGATTTGAAATGGCTCTCCATTCCTTACGGCCTGGGGGAGATCGTCGGCGGCATCGTCACGTTCGCCGCTGCGAGCCGAATTGCGCCGAGCAGGCTGCTGGTGCTGGGACTGCTGGTCAATGCCGCCGGCATGATCCTGACGGGCCTGTCGGGCATGTTATGGCTTGCCATGCTCGCCCAATTTGTCATCGCGCTGCTGCAGCCGGCGATTTTTATCGGCAACCAGACGCTGGTGATGCAGCATACCGAAGCCGAATATATCGGCAGGGTCACCGGAATCCGCACGCCGCTGATGACGGGGGCGATGCTGCTCATGATGGGGCTGGCGGGCGTTTTGAAAAACATGTTTCCGCTTGAATGGATATACGGATTCGCCGGCTTGTGTCTGGCGGCCGGTTGTTTGGCCGTGCTTCCGCTTCTCCGGATCCACGGCGATGCGGGCGGCACCGAAGAGGCGGTATAGCCTTTCCGGCGGCCGGCGCATTTATCGATCTGGAGCATATTTGCCTCGGCCTGCCGTGCGGATTCGTTTCGACGGAGGATGGCAACCTCCCGACCGAAGAGCAGCAATGGGAAGAAACTCGCGTTCATCCAAGAAATCGCCGACAAGATTTGGAAATAATATAGAAGGGCATCCGTATGTCTTGCCTTCAGCCGTCCGGCTGAGGGCACATTTTTTCGCTTCCATTGCCGGTCTGCTTCTGATATATTTACATTATGACCATTAATTCACTAAATGTACACAAAGTAAAATAAAATCGCATGATCCACTACAACAAGCGACCTGCATAAATTTTGAAGCAACCAAAAAAGGGGGATACGTATGGAGAAATGGGATGCGAGTTACGATGTGGTGGTTGTAGGTTCCGGAGCGGGCGGGTTGACCGCTGCCTTGACGGCACAATTGAAAGGGCTTACAGCGCTGGTGATCGAAAAAACGGATCAGTACGGCGGGTCGAGCTCTTTGTCGGGCGGCGCGATTTGGGTTCCGAACAACGTTTATCTCGAACGGGCAGGGTTGAAGGATACGATGGAAAAAGCGGAGGCCTACATCGAAGCGACGGTCGGCGACAGGGTGCCGGCGGAGAGAAAACGCGCGTATTTGACCCGCGGGCCCGAAATGGTGAAATTTTTGCATGAGCATACGAACCATGTCCGGTTCGAATACATACCCGGCTATTCGGATTATTACCCCGAAGCGCCCGGCGGTTTTCCGCAAGGGAGATCGGTGGAGCCCGTCGTGTTCGACCTGAAAAAACTGGGGGAAGAGCGGAAACGCATCCGGCGCGCGAACCTGCCGACCTACGGCATGGTCATGAACGCGTACGAATTCCATAAAGTCAACATGATCACCCGAACGTGGATCGGCAAAAAAACGTCGCTGAAAATCGGCATGCGGCTGATGCGTTCGATATGTACCGGCTACCGCCCGGCAGCCTTGGGGGAAGCCTTGATCGGCCGTTTGCGGCTGTCGCTGATGGAAGCGAAAGGCGATCTATGGCTGTCGACCGCTTTTTCGGATTACGTGACGGAAGGAGGCCGCGTCACCGGCATTCATGCGGTCCGCGACGG
This sequence comes from Paenibacillus sp. YAE3, assembly GCF_057546105.1. NCBI lineage: Bacteria > Bacillati > Bacillota > Bacilli > Caryophanales > Paenibacillaceae > Paenibacillus > Paenibacillus sp. YAE3. The sequence goes on from NZ_BAAIYF010000003.1 coordinate 61,558, forward strand.
CAAGCCGGTCCGGATCGAGGCCAAACATGGCGTCATCCTGGCTGCGGGCGGCTTTTCGCACAGCCAAGAGCTACGGGAAAAGTATTTGCCGCACCCGACGTCCGCGCAATGGACTTCGGCCGCCGAAGGCCAAACCGGCGACATTCTCGCCGCATCGCTTCGCCTGGGAGCCCGAATCGACTTGATGGATCGCGTCTGGGGAGCGCCGTCGGCGGTTCCGCCCGGGGAAAAGCCGTTTTTCCTCGTGGCCGACCGCGGCATTCCCAATATGATGATCGTGAACGGAGCCGGCGAGCGGTACGTCAATGAGGCGGTGCCCTATCATGAATTCGTCGATACGATGTACGCCCAAAACAAGCCTGAAGCGCCTACCACCCCGTCGTGGATGATTTTGGACCAGCAGGCGAAAAACCGCTACATTTTTCTCGGCTTGTTCCCGGGTCAGCCGTTCCCGAAACGCTGGCTGGAAAACGGGTTCGTGAAAAAAGGCAGCACCCCGGCCGAGCTTGCAGGGCAAATCGGCATCGATCCCGCCAGGCTCACGTCAACGTTCGAGCGCTTCAACCGCATGGCGCAAAAAGGCGAGGACGAAGACTTTCACCGCGGCGAAAGCGCCTACGACCGTTATTACGGCGACCCGACGCTCCCGAATCCGAGCCTGGCGCCGATCGCGAAAGCACCGTTTTATGCCGTTCCCGTGGTGCCGGGCGATATCGGAACCAAAGGCGGGCTGGTGACCGATGCATGCGCCCGCGTGCTCCAGGAGGACGGGACGCCGATCGGCGGATTGTTTGCGACAGGCAACTGCTCCGCCGCCGTTATGGGCGAAACGTATCCCGGTCCCGGCGCAACGCTCGGGCCTGCCATGACGTTCGGGTATGTGGCCGCGACCTATTTGGCGGAAACGAAACAAGTCAACCGGATGAAGCTGTAGTTTGAGCGAGCCTTGATCTTCAACGAAGATCGGGGCTTCCGGCCGTTCCTCCGCTATGATTTGAGGCGTTCCTCGGCAAGATGGATGAAAGCCTGCGCGGCATGGCCCAAATATTTATCCGCCCGGTAAATGATGCTCATTTCCCTGTACGGCGGATCATCATGGATGGGCAGGAACCGCAGCTTGGGGTCGCCGATGGCTTCAACCAAAGCAGGCGTCTGCACGGTGACCCCCATGTTCTCCCGGACAAACCGGAACAGCGAAGGGTTGGACGTCGTCTCCACGACGATGTTCAGGTTAAAACCGTGTTTCCGGCAGAATTGCTCGACGAGCTCCCTTCCCCAGAACCCTTTCGGATACATAATGACCGGCAGGCCGTTCAGCTCGTTCAAGGAGACCGAATCCCTGCCGGCGAACGGATGCTCTGCAGATACCACTACGCCGTACTCCTCCCGGGGCAGGCAGCGTAACACGAGCCGGTTGTCGTAAAGCGGCTTGAGCGAGATGCCGATGTCGATTTCCGCACGGAGTACGAGATCCGCCACATCGACGGCCGAGACGATTTTGAGCCGGACGTTCGGATACCGGTTGCGGAAATCGATGAACATCGGGGTCAGGCGGAAATCGAGCTCGGAAGGCAGCACCCCGACGCCGAGCGTACCGCCTTGGTGATGGCGAAGCTCGCCGATCTCCAGCTTGGCGTTCTGCAAATTTTGAAACATTCCCCGTGCGTGCTTGAGCAGGACCGCGCCCGCATCGGTCAACGCGATCCGTTTGCCGATCCTGTCGAACAGGGGCATGCCGATCTCTTCCTCCAGCGCTTTGATCTGCAGGCTTAGATTCGGCTGGGAGATGCCCACCTTATCCGCGGCCTTCGTAAAATGCAGCTCCTCGCAAACGGCCATAAAATACTCCAACTGTCTCAGTTCCATATATCCACTGCACTCCGATCCTCAACCAAAATGTTTTCCGCCTGAAGGCGGCGGTTTCTTCGTATCATTTGTATAACAAATTATTATTATAACTTCAATATAATTGATAAATGATTCCTCTCCAAGTAAGATGTGTTCAAATCGATCTGCAAGGAGAGGGAATGATGAAAAAAACTTCACGGTTCATGATGGCTGCGGCCTTTATTTTAGCTTCTTTGAATCTGCGGCCTGCGATGAACTCCGTCGCGCCCATGCTGCAAGCCATCCAGCGGGATTTGGGCATGAGCGCCTTGACGGCAAGCCTGCTCACGTCCATTCCTGTGCTGTGCATGGGGATTTTTCCGGCCTTTGCGGTCAAGCTGGGCCGGCGTGCCGGGCTGGAGCGCGTCATCGCCTGGTCGATTGCGGTCATCGGCATCGGTACGGTGCTGCGGTGGTTTACCGGGTCGCCATCGTATCTGCTCATGACCTCGATTTTGGCCGGGCTCGGGATCGCCGCGGCGGGACCGCTTCTGTCGGGCTTCATTAAGCAGTACTTTCCGACCAAGGTGCCTTTCATGATATCGCTTTACACCGTATCCATGGCGGTCGGAGCCACGCTTTCATCGGGGATGTCCCTGCCGCTGGCGGACCGGATCGGTTCGTGGCGCGAATCGTTGGCAATTTGGGCCGTCCTGGCTGCCATCGCCCTGCCGGTATGGCGGTGGTCGGTTCTTCGCCATGCCCGGCCGTCCGCTGGAGAGGCGCAGACGAATCGTACGGCCGGATTGCCCTGGCGCAGCGGAAAAGCATGGGTTCTTACGATGTCCTTCGGCCTGCTGGCCGTCTTGTTCTTCTCGGTCACGGCTTGGCTGCCGCCGGTCGTGGAGCATATGGGTTACGGCAAAGCATATGCGGCGAACATGCTCGTCCTGTTTTCTGTGACGCAGATTCCCGTCGGCCTTCTGTTCCCTCATCTGCTGCGGCGTTTTCCTTCCCGCCGTTTCTGGCTGGCGCTGGGCGCGCTGGCGATGGCCGCCGGCTTCCTGATGCTCTGGATTTCGGCGGCGCCGTGGCTTGCGGCGATTCTGATCGGCATCGGCCCCGGCGTGCTGTTTCCGGTTAATCTGATGATGCCGATCGAGGCGGTAAGCGATACGGAGCAGGCGACGGCCTGGTCGGCCATGACCCAGTCGGCCGGATACGTGATCGGTGCGCTGGGACCGATGCTGCTCGGCGTAATCCACGATGCTGCGGGCAGCTATGCGCTGCTGATCCCGGTGCTGCTGACCGTCACGCTGGCGATGGCGGCGGTTCATCAGCTGGCGGCGAAGGCGGCCAAGCCCGAAGCGCCGGATGTTTTAAACAAGCCCAGAGAAAAGGAAAAAGCCCTTCCTTTGGCAGAGTAAGGAAGGGCCTTGGATGGAACATGTTCACGCCTGCCTGCCGACCGTTCGGAACCGCCCCTTAGCCGTTTAGCAGAGCACTTCGACCGTAAAACCGCCCGGCGCCTCGACATAGAACGTGTACCCGTGCGCATGCTGCGGAGGCTTGACGTCGTAGCCGTCCTCCAGAAGCCTTTGGTTGATGCGGTCGACCTGCTCTTCGGTCGGCTGCGGGAAGCCGACGTGGAACGTTTTGGGGTACTGCACCTCGCGGCCCTTCATCAGCGTCAGGACAAAGCCGTCATCGTCCAAGAGCACGGCGAAGTTGTCGCCGCGGGTAGCCCGGCAAACCAGGCCGAAATAGGTCTCCAGAAACGACCGGGACGCCGCCACATCGGTCACCGTCAAATTCAAATGGTTGATTTTCATATGTCTCCTTCTTTCCAAGTGGAGTATGGAATCGTCATTCACCTTTATTATATGACCTTCATGCAAGTGATAAGGTTACGGCATCATGGAGGGCAAGGGCTCAACTTGAAACGGATAAAGCAGTATAGTCCTCGTTAATCATGGGAACGTAGGGGACGGTTATTGCGGATGTTGGCGAATCAGCTCCACGAGATTGCGGGCCGCGGCGTTTAGCGGCTCGTTTTTGCGCGTGCAGATCGCGATGACGTTCTTTAGGTCGATGCCATCGACGTATACGCGGCATAACTCGCCCCGGGCGACATGCTCGCGGACGACCAGCGACGATACGAAGTTGGCTCCGTACCCGGCGATGACGGCCGTAATCGCTTCATGCAGCCCGTTGAACTGCAGGGCGATTTTCGGTGCGGGAGCGCTGTACGTCCGGCATAAAGCCAGCAGCCTTTCCCGGGTGGAGCTTCCTTCTTCGCGCATCACGAAAGGCTCCTTCACCATCTCGTGAAGCGAAACCCGGCGGCCGGCGTATTTATGGCTCGGCGCCACCACGAACCACAGCTCGTCTTCGAACAATTTTTCGGTGTTCACCGAATCCGGATATGCTTCCGGCAGCCCGCCGTAAATCGCCAAATCCACTTCGACGTTCAGCAGCTGCTTCAGCGCTCCGCTGGAATTGGTCGTCGTAATGGACATTTCGACCTGCTCGTACCGCTGTTTGAACTTGGCGAGCCATGAAGGAAGGAGGAACTGCGCGGGAAGATACGTCGCTGCGAGCCGGATTTGCCCGTCCATCCCCTGACGGTAATCTTTGGCGAACTGCTCGATTTGCTGCTCGACGGCAAACAGGCGTTTGGCCAAAACGGCGACCTTCTCCCCGGCATCGGTAAGCGCGATGCCCCGGCCCTGCGGGACCATAAGCGTTAAGGCCAGCTCTTTTTCGAATTTTTTGATTTGGGCCGTAATGGCCGGCTGGCTGATGTTCAGCAGCTCGGAGGCGCGGGTGACGCTGCCGGTGTTGGCAATTTCGTGGAACAGGCGCAAAGCGTGCAGGTTCATCGTTTCTCACCTCGGATTGATTCATATATGTAATGTATGAAAACGTTAAAAAGATATATTATTCTTATCATTATATTCCGGCTACAATAAAATCAAAAGCTGATTCTCTCCAATTTCAGGTCGGCTTTTCAAAAAGTGGATGCGAAATGCGAGGAGGAGATGGAACATGAAACAAACGTGGGAACAAGTGGATGAGTATATTACGGATTTGCTTTGCCCGAACGATTCGATTCTGGATGACGTGCTTGTCGCGAACCGGCAGGCGGATCTGCCGGAAATCGACGTGACGGGAAACCAGGGAAAGCTGCTGCAGCTGCTGGTGCAAATGCAAGGGGCGAAGCGGGTGCTGGAAATCGGAACGCTTGGCGCTTACAGCACCATTTGGATGGCAAGAGGGCTGGCGGAGGGCGGAAAAATCATCTCGCTTGAGCTGGAGCCGCATCATGCCGAGGTGGCGAATGCCAACATCAAACGCGCCGGGCTGGAGCATGCGATCGAAGTTCGGCAGGGGAATGCGCTGGAACTGCTGGAGGAATTGGAGCGGGAAGGGACGGAGCCTTTCGATTTCATTTTCATCGACGCGGACAAACCGAACAATCCCCATTATTTGGAGTGGGCGCTTCGCTTCTCCCGTCCGGGCACCGTCATCGTCGGGGACAACGTCATCCGGGACGGGGAAGTTGCCAGCCGTCACAGCACCGATCCCCGGGTACGAGGCGTCAGAACCTTTTTCGATATGATCGCCGGGGACCCGCGCATATCGGCGACCGCGATTCAGACGGTGGGCAGCAAAGGGTATGACGGTTTTATGATCGGGATCGTGCAGCAAACCGTTCAATCGCCTCAAAAGGCAAATGATCGGTAATGAGACTGCCGTAGTGGGCGACCTGAACGATTCCTTGTTCATCGATCAGAAATTCGGCCGGAATCCGGTTGAAATTGGAGCCTTCCTCCGGAATCAGTTTGAATCCGGCTGCTTCCACCCGGGCCGTAATCTCGTGAATGTCCGGCTGCGCTAACGTTGCCTTCATTTTCGCTTCCGAAGATTCGACGCCGTACCGCGCGTAAATTTCTGCCTCAGGATCGGCAATAAGCGGGAAGGGGGCGTTTTGCCGCCCGACGTATTGGCGGAGGTTTGCCTCCGGAGATTCGAAAAAGGCGACGACCTCCATCCCTTGCCGCTTCCACGTTTCATATCGCTTTATAAATTGCTGCACCCGTAAATTGCATAAAGCGCAAGCGGAGTTGCGGAAAAAGGCGAGCAGAAGGTTGCGGCCCGCATAGGCGTCCGGCGTGACGGGTTCCCCGTTCTGATCCGCCGCTTCAAACCATGGGGCGGCATCTCCGGGGCGGAGCTGATTGTTCATCGTGAATCCCTCCTAATGATCGGTAAAAGGCGTTTCTCGCCCGTACCGCTACCTTATCAGGAAGGTGCCGCCTCTTCTGTGACTTAGTCACCCAACATGTCTTCAAGCCTGTTTCTCTGCAAGATTTTGATCCGTCCCCGCCCGGTTTCCACCCATCCGCTGCGCGCAAACTTAAGAAGGGTCCGCGAAACGACCTCGCGCGCTGAATTCATTTCCTCGGCCAGCTCTTGATGCGTCGCGGCTACGAGCGGCTCCTGTTCGGTGGTCACGCGCAACAATGCTTTGGCGAGCCGCTTTTCTACGGGCATCCGCTCCTTTTCTCCCATCATGTCGATCATCCGGAACGTGCTTTCGAGCAAACCTCCGAAAACGGTGCTGCGGAACGACTCATGGAACTGCACCCAGCGCAAGAAACTGCTCCGGAGCACAAACAGCACGTCCACGTCCGTTTCGGCTACCAAATAGGCGGGATAGTCCCTTCCGCTCAGCCCGCTGAGCACAAGCAGCGAACAGATTTCCCCCGCGGAAAGCCTGTTGAGCACCGTCTCGTTTCCGTTTTCGTGAACCGCCGTAATCCGGGCCGTTCCGCGGAGCAAAAACATGCCGTACAACGATGCATCCTCCCGCTGGAAGATGTTCGATTTGGCCGGGAACCGTTTGACATGCGGCCGGGCTTGCTCCCATTCTTCCTGAGAAAGACCGCTCAGGGATGGGAAGACGTCGAGCAGGTTCGTTTCTTTTATCGTCTCTATGCTCATCTGTTACTCCCTTTCGATGGTGGTATGATCCCGGATGGCGCCGGTAATCTTCGGCCTCTATCATATCATGGCTTGCAAGATGAATTTGGTGGTTATTTAGGTTCGAGACCAATGTGAGGGTTGGACCGAGTCCGTTGTGACGCGGCCCGGCCCTTTTTTATGTTTTCCGGTTGACAGGAGGAAAGTTTTGGCATATATTGAGGTTAGTTACTTGAGTAATTAACCAGTTGGGTGGTGGAGAAATGGGGCCTATTATGGATGACGGCCGTCCAATATTCATACAAATCGCCGAGAAGATTGAAGACGACATCATTGCAGGGGGGCTGCCGGAGGAGTCGCAGGTCCCTTCGACAAACCAGTTTGCGTCCTTTTACCAGATTAATCCGGCCACCGCGGCCAAGGGAGTGAATCTTCTGGTGGATCAAGGCATTCTGTATAAGAAGAGGGGGATCGGCATGTTCGTGGCGTCGGGAGCAAGGGAGACGCTGATCGAGAAACGGAAGGAGCAGTTTTTCGAGCAGTATGTCATCACGATGGTTCAGGAAGCGAGGAAGCTTGGCATTACGATCGACCAATTGACCGACATGGTCCGGAGAGGGGATGGGAAGCAATGAACCGCATCGTAGAAGTAAACCGGTTAAATAAAACGTACGGCAGCGAAACCGTCATCCAAGACGTGAGCTTTACGATCGAGGAGAACAAAATTTACGGCCTTCTCGGCAGGAACGGAGCGGGCAAAACGACGATCATGCACATGATCACGGCCCAGCTGTTTCCGTCGGGCGGGGAGCTGAAGGTATTCGGGGAACATCCTTACGAAAACAACCGGGTGCTGACCCGGATGAGCTTCATCAAGGAAAGCCAGAAATATCCGGACGTGTTCCGGATCGCGGACGTGCTGGACATTGCGGCGGACCTCTACCCCAATTGGGATCAAGGTTTCGCCGAGCAGCTGATCGAAGATTTCCGGCTCCCCGTCAAACGCCGAATGAAGAAACTGTCGCGGGGCATGCTTTCCTCGGTCGGAATCATCGTGGGCCTCGCCAGCCGAGCGCCGCTGACCATTTTCGACGAGCCTTATCTGGGGCTGGATGCGGTCGCAAGGAACCTGTTTTACGAACGGCTGCTCGAAGACTATGCGGAACATCCGCGAACGGTCATTTTATCGACGCATTTGATCGACGAGGTCAGCAATATGCTGGAGCACGTCATCGTCATCGATAACGGAAAAATCCTGCTGGACGAAGAGGCGGACAGCCTGCGCGGCAAAGCGTTTACCGCCGTCGGTCCTGCTGCAACCGTCCGCGCTTGGGCGGCAGGGAAACAGCTTATACATGAGGAAGCGATCGGCGGCCTGATGTCGGCATCCGTGCTGGGAAATTTAAGCGCGGCAGAGCGGCGGGAGGCGGAAGCGCAGGGCATCGAACTGGTCCCCGTATCGCTGCAGCAGCTGATCGTTCATTTAACGAGCGGCAAAACGAATGGAAAGGTGGCTGAACTCGGATGAACCGGATGGCAGGAGTCATGAAAATGCATTGGAGAGACAAATGGAGCTGGATTTTTATCCCGTGGGTCGTCGTGCTGTTCAGTTTTGCGACCAACCTGACCATCGGCGGATTGACCGGGGGAGAGGAAAACATCAACTCGGGCGGTCTCTCATCGATATTTATTTATATTTTTGTGTGCAGCTTGATCGTGCAGGGGCAGACCTTTCCTTTTGCGTTGGGGCTGAACGTGCGGCGGCTGGATTTCTTTGCGGGCACGAGCGCGATGGGCGTGTTGGTCTCGGCGGCTTCGGCGGTTGTTCTGCTTCTTTTTTCGCTCGCGGAGGAATTGTCGGACGGCTGGGGCGTCAGCGTGCATTTCTTTAACCTTCCGTTTATGGACGGCATTTCTCCGCTCGGACGGCTCGGCATCTACTTTGTCGTGATGGTGCATATGTTTTTCCTGGGCTTCGTGATCGCCAGCATCTACCGGCGGTTTAAAAGAACCGGCATGTTCGTGTTTTTTGCGGCGCTTTTTGTCCTGATGAGCGTGGCCACCTTTGCGCTGACGTATTTTAATTTGTGGCTCGATCTGTTCGGCTGGTTCGCGAATCATTACATGGACATTTTCGTCTGGATGGCTCCGATCGCGGTTGTGTACGCGCTGTTGTCTTACGCCATGATCCGCCGGGCGACCATCTGAGGAACGCAGGGACGTGGCAGAAGCGGGAGGAATCGGCTGAACCCGTTGCCGCATCATGCATAAATTCCGGATAAAGAGCGAAGTTTATGGGATGGAAAACAATTCTAAAAACCATGATCGCTAAAGGAGATTTTGACGATGCCGTTAGGTGCACACGAAGCCCACGAACTCAACGAATTGCTGCTCAGCTGCACGAATTCCATCCAAAGCATGGCGCTTTTCATCGATCAGGCGACCGATCCGGTCTTAAGAAACATGATCACCCGCCATTATGCCGTGCACGTTCAGGATTACAATATGAAGGTCGAATACGCGAACCGCTTCAGTTCGCCCGATCAGCTCAACGTTCCGGCCATGCCGATGAATCCGCCGATGCCTGCGATGAATCCGGGTCCGCAGCAGTATCAGCCGCTTCAGCCGCAGGTGAAGCTCCATCAGCTGGACGACCGCGCGATCGCGACTTCTTACCTGCTGACATTAAAACGGGCCGGCCGGGAGTATGCCTGGTCCGCATTCGAATGCTCCACGCCGCAGCTTCGTTCGTTCCTGGAGAACGCATTCCAGATGTGCTCGCACCAGGCTTTCGAAGTTTGGCAGTACATGGCTTCCAGAGGTTATTACGCGGCCGTGCCGGCTTCACAGGACGTGCTGCAGCCGATGCAGCAAATGTACAAATCGGTGCCGGAACATCAGCCGGGCCGGTTGTACAGCTGACGACCGCGATCCGTTTATTGAGCCGCGTTTGCGCCAAGGTCCCTTGCGAGAGGGGCCTTTTTGCTTGTGCGGAACAAGCTGCAAACCCCGTCTGAAAGCGCTTCAAAAAATGTATTGCCAACGATAAAATCCCCTGCTATAATCGCCTTGAAAAGGTTTTCTTGTAAAGGAAGTTTTGACGATGAAGCCAACGATTAGAGATGTTGCCAAAATGGCGGAGGTATCCATCAGCACCGTATCCCGGGTGATGAACGCGCCCGAGTCGGTCAACGAGAACAAAAGGATCCGCGTTTTGGAGGCCATTGAGAAGCTTGGTTACCAGCCGAATTCGTTTGCGCGCGGACTGATTTACAACAAATCCTTTACGTTCGGCCTGCTGATTCCGGATATCGAAAACGTTTATTACACCGGGATTATCCGGGGCATGCAGGACGCATGCATCAAGCTGGGGTACAGCCTGATGATCTGCAATACCGACAGGGACCGAAGCAGGATGCTTTCGTATATCGACGCGTTTCACGAAAAGCAGGTGGACGGGATCGTATTCGCAAGCGACATGATGTTTCCGGAATACCACGAGAAGCTGGTCCGCTGCAAAATTCCGTTTGTGCTGCTGTCGACGCATTCCGAGGAGTTCGAGGTTCCCTGCGTCGAAATCGATGACGAGCAAGCGGCTTACGACGCGGCGAAGTTCCTCATCGAGCTCGGCCACCGGGAAATCGGGATGATCGGTTTCGACCACGAAAATTCGATCTCCGGGCCGCCAAGGTTCAAAGGGTTCGCCAAAGCCATGCTCGAAGCGGGGCTTGAACGAAACGTCCAGAGGGTAAGGGGAGCGGCGCACAGGTTTGAGCAGGCTTATCAAGCCGCGCATGAATTGTTCACCGATTTTCCCGAGCTGACCGCCGTCTTTTGCGTGGCCGACGAATTCGCGATGGGCGTCATCTCGTATTTGAAAGACCGCAACATATTGGTTCCGGGCCAGGTATCGGTCGTCGGCTTCGACAACCTCCGGTTCGCGAACATGTTTATTCCGAAGCTGACGACGATCGCGCAGCCGATGTACGACATGGGCTACCGCGCGGCCGAGAAGCTCCACGAATTGGTGACGACGGGCAAGGTCGAGGTTCTAAGGGAAAAGATGGAGCATAAATTGATTGTCAGGGAGTCTTCGCGGGAAAGGTGAGGCGTTTGCGGCGCTGGATTTGAAAAGCTTTTCAGAATGTCGCATCCCGGTTGGTTTTGCATGCTGCGCAGCCGGGTAATAGAGAGGGTTCCTATACTTATGAAAAAACATGGTTTGACTTGAATGAATTGAAAACGCTGTATTTTGAAAATAACCTTGATTTTGCAAGGAGGTGATCCGAGCATCCGCTGCATCTGTTCACCACGCGCCGAGACCGGAAAAGACAGTCCTGCGGCCGTTTGACGAAGACGCTTGCCTATCGTTGGCGCCAGAAAAAGTCAATCGACGTTTTTCAGCCTATTTCTAAAAAGGGGATGTTAGTGTATGACCAAAGGAAAAAAAGCCAGAACATCTTTGCTGCTCTCGCTTTGCTTGTCTTTTACGATGCTGCTGAGCGCCTGCGGAGGATCGGGGGATGCCGGGCCGACAACGGAACCTGCCGCCTCCGGAGGAGACAAAAAAGATACGGCCCAGGAAACCGCCGCGCCGGAAACCGGCACCGGCTCGCCGCTCGAGCTGGCGCTGCAGGGCAAATATAAAGGAACGAAAGTGACGATGTTCGGACCGTTCGTCGACGTCGACCAGAAGAAATTTGAAGAAAGCATCAAGGACTTCGAAGACAAAACCGGCATCGACATCCAGTACGAAGGCTCCAAAGAATTCGAGGCGACGATCAACGTCCGCGTCGACGGCGGCAACGCGCCGGATATCGCCGACTTCCCGCAGCCGGGCTTGCTCGCTTCGATCGCGAAAACCGGCAAAGTCGTCGATCTGACGAACATTCTCGATCAGGAAAAGCTGAAGAAAAACTACAACCAAAGCTGGCTGGACATGGCCACCATGGACGGCAAAGACGGCAAAATCATGGCCGGGATCTGGAACCGGAGCAACGTGAAAAGCCTGGTGTGGTATCCGAAAAAGCAATTTGAAGAAGCCGGCTACAAAGTGCCCGAAACTTGGGACGAGATGATGGCCTTGACCGAGCAAATCGCCAAGGACGGAGATCCGGCATGGGCGATCGGCATCGAAAGCGGCGCCGCCACCGGCTGGCCGGGCACCGACTGGATCGAAAACATCATGCTGCGCACGACAACGCCTGAAAACTACGACAAATGGGTCAAGGGCGAGCTGCCGTTCACTTCGCCGGAAGTGAAAAACGCGTTTGAAATCATGTCAAAAATCTGGATGAACAAAGATTACGTGTACGGCGGCACCAAATCGATCGTCACGACGGCCTTTGGCGACGCGCCGAAGCCGATGTTCGAAAATCCGCCGAAAGCCTGGTTTAACCTGACCGGCAACTTCATTACCAGCTTCTTCCCTGAAACCGCGAAAGTGGATCAGGACTACGACTGGTTCTACCTGCCGCCGATCGACGAAAAATACGGCAAGCCGGTGCTCGTCGCAGGGGACATTTATGCGATGTTCAACGACCGTCCGGAAGTGCGCGCCGTCATGGAATTTTTCACGACCGGCGAGTCCATCAAGTCCTGGGTGCAGTCCGGCGGCGTGATCGCGCCAATGAACGACGCCCCGCTGGAATGGTACAATTCCGAATCCGACAGACGGATGGCGAAACTCGTGCAGGACGCAACGACGCTTCGTTTCGACGGCTCGGACCTGATGCCGGGCAAAGTCGGCGCAGGCTCCTTCTGGAAAGGCATGACCGACTACGTCAGCGGAACCGCTTCGCTGGATGAAGCGCTGCAGCAAATTCAAAAAGGCTGGGACAACAAATAACGCAAATCATGGATCCATCGAACGAATCGGGGCGGTATGCGGCTGTGCGGCCGCCCCTTTTTTCCAAAGAATCTATATCCGATGATCCCTGCTTTAGCGGCGGCGCGCAATGCCGACGAAGCCGCTTACCGGGGGTTTTGAGATATCGAAGGGCAGGAACGACTTATGAATACGCAAGCGAAAAAGAATTTCAGCCTGAAAGCCGCGCTGCTCTTTGTCGTAGTGCTGCTGCTTAATATATTTGTCCACGGAGCCATCTTCATGCTGTTCCGGGATTCGACGCTGAATCCGCTGTTGACGGCGCTGTTTGCGGTCATATGGGGAGTCGCGGGCGTTTACTTGCTGTACCTTTCGTTCAGTTGGGCGGTAGAGCAGTTTCCGGAGCAGATCAGCCGCAGGATGCTGCCGTACGTTTTCATCGGGCCGGCCGTTCTTTTGCTGGGTTGGCTGCTGGTGCTGCCGGCGCTGCGGACGCTTTATTTAAGCTTTTTTAATGCATCTTCTGATAAGTTCGTCGGTCTGGGCAACTATCTGGCGATTTTCAGCGACCGGCTCCTCGCGACCGCTTTGCGCAACAACCTGCTGTGGGTATTCGTCGGTACGCTGGCCTGCGTGGCCCTCGGGCTGCTTATTGCCATCCTTGCGGACCGGAGCAGTTATGAGCGGATCGCAAAATCGATTATTTTCATGCCGATGGCCATTTCCTTCGTGGCTGCGGGCGTCATTTGGAAATTCGTTTATTATTACCAGCCCGGCACCGAGCAGATCGGCCTCCTGAATGCGATCGTGATCGCGCTTGGGGGCGAGCCGCAGGCCTGGGTGACCATGCTGCAGCCATGGAACAACTTTTTCCTGATCATCATCCTGATTTGGATGCAGACAGGCTTTGCGATGGTGATTTTTTCGGCGGCGATCAAAGGCGTTCCCGACGACATCCTGGAAGCGGCGCGCGTGGACGGGGCGGGGGAGATCCGCATCTTTTTCCGCATCATCATCCCGTATATCTCGACGACGCTGCTGACGGTCACGACGACGATCATCGTGTTCACGCTGAAAATATTCGACGTCGTCATGGTCATGACGGGCGGCCAATACGACACCGAAGTGGTGGCGACGCAGTTTTACCGGCAGTTCTTCATGTACCGCAACTTCGGGTACGGTTCGACGCTGGCGATTGTGCTCCTGATCGCGGTGCTGCCTGTGATCTACTTCAACCTTCGCCAAATCCGCAAGCAGGGGGGATTCTAAATGGCCGGAAAAAAGAAGAAAAAGGGCAAAAAGTGGCTCGTTAACCTTATCCTTGGCATCATTTGCTTCATTTGGCTGATTCCGACCGTGGGCCTGCTGATTTCTTCCTTCAGACCTGCCGCGGATATTCTCCAGACCGGCTGGTGGAAGGTGTTCCCGCATCAGGAATGGAAAACGACGGATACGATCAAGCTGTCCAGGGACGTGGACCTGCGCCAGCCGATCGAAGTGAACGGCAAAACCTACTCCGACGATCAGCTGAAAGCGGGCGTGAAGTCGGGAGACGAGCGCCTTATTTGGGAGAACCGCCGCAACCGCGAGATCAGCGTGCAAAAACCGGGTTGGGTGGCGAGCACCCAGCTGACGCTCGACAACTACAAAAACGTCATTTCCGGCAAAGAGTACACGCTGAAAGGACCGGACGGCAGCGAAACGAAGGAAAAGGGAACGGGCCTCTCGCAAGCGTTCTGGAATACGCTGACGATCGCCATCCCGGCGACCGTCATCCCGATCCTGATCGCTTCGTTTGCCGCTTATGCCTTCGCTTGGCTGCGGTTCCCCGGCCGGAAAACGCTGTTTGCGGTCATCATCGCGATGCTGGTCGTTCCGCTGCAGGTGGCGCTGATACCGGTGCTGAAGGATTATACCGCGCTGGGCCTGAACGGCAGCTATCTCGGCATCTGGCTGGCGCATTCGGCTTTTGGCCTGCCGCTGGTCACTTATTTCATGTATAACTTCATCAGCCAGCTGCCGAAGGATTTGTTCGAATCCGCCTTTATCGACGGCGCGAGCCATTTTACCATTTTCAGCAGGCTGATTTTGCCTTTGTCGGTGCCTGCGCTGGCTTCGATCGGCATTTTCCAGTTCCTGTGGGTATGGAACGATTATCTGGTTTCGCTCATCTTTATCGGCAACCAGCCGGAAGTGCAGGTCATGTCGATGAAGATCGCCGACCTCGTCGGCTCCCGCGGAAACGACTGGCACCTGCTGACGTCCGCTGCCTTCATCTCCATGCTGATGCCGCTGGCGATTTTCTTCCTGCTGCAAAAATATTTCGTCAGAGGGTTGATGGGCGGTTCGGTGAAAGGGTAAACGAGGGAAGAAGTTCCCGCTTAATGATAACATCGAAAAATACCGCATTCATGTTTTGCGTTATTTGGTCACGAACATGGGGCATGTCCGGAAAGAGCGCCGGAAAGGGGGCTTTGCGCGGATGTGCCCGTGTTTTTTCGGGGAGGGCCCGGGCATATGCGGAGGACGAAATTGGCGTCTTTTATTCTGGAGAACTTTTTCTAACAAAAATGCTTGACGATGAGAGGCTTGTCATGATATGATCTATCTTGTCGCCGCGAAAGAATACTTTCGACGAAGACGATGACCGATATGCGGTCGTGGCGGAATTGGCAGACGCGCACGGTTCAGGTCCGTGTGGGCTAACCCCCCGTGGAGGTTCGAGTCCTCTCGACCGCATTACATCAGAAAAAGCTCGCAGATTGCTTTTATAGCCGTTTGCGAGCTTTTTTGTATTTTTATCATGAAGTTGTTGTTCTCTACCAGGGCAGAAGGGACTTTGAAACGGTCACAGAGCTTAGAAGTCATGAGTACGGATTCAAGTCATGTATGGTATTTGCCTCATTTACGAGTACATTTCTGTGATCATCGTGACGGCTTCTTTGGCGATGATGAATCGATCGCATTTCAGAATTTGGTATACGTTGAGGGAATCGGCTGCGGCCGTTTCCGCCCCAGGGATGTTATTAGCGCTTTTCATCACAATGTTACCGATAGTAGGCGTAACGATCAGCGCCTTTTTATCCGCCCCAAGAACATGAAGCATAGCTACGATGGTCTTCGTCCTGTGATGTTCCCACTTGATCTCGTCGACGACAATGAATTCTTTGTTTTGGACCTTGCTGGACAATGCCGATTTTAGAGCGAGCCGCTTCACCTTTATATTGAGCTTGTATGATAGGCGGGTTGCTTCAATTCGGTCAATATCCGTTGAATCATTTCGTATTTTGAAGTTGATTTCATGTTTTTTCCGTGATGCTTGCAGCTTCAGTCGCTACATGCATCGATCGATAGATGGATAACGCTCCGGCATCCGTTTCATGTGATCGTGAACCGTACCAACGGACAATGAACGATTCACACCATTGTTTACAACCTCAAACATGTATTTCAGCCTCCTCAAATACAAAATCTAACCCCATGAATGGATTAGATCCGGTTCTCCCCGAATGAAATTACCAGCATTGCAGCACAACCCGTTTCGCTTTTCAACTTGGCATCTCGTCCATGCGCTGAGCGATCAAATTGGCGGTTGAAACGGCGGCGAGCTGCTGCAACTTCCCAGCGCCAAGGCTTGTCCACGCTTGAACTGATGTGCAAAAAAATGATTATTGACACTATTAGAAAATTGGTATATTATATATTCTGTTGCTGCTAAACAATGCAACGGTGGAAATATGCGGTCGTGGCGGAATTGGCAGACGCGCACGGTTCAGGTCCGTGTGGGCTAACCCCCCGTGGAGGTTCGAGTCCTCTCGACCGCATCCAATAAAAAGCTCTTGAATTTGTCTTTAGACAATTCAAGAGCTTTTTTGCGTATTCGGAGCGCGTGCGAGATTGGATCGTCGGATGGCCGATCTCTCCAGCTCTTTTTGCCCGAGTGCGCCCATTTTACGAAAATTTCCATAGGGTGGACTTATTCGCTTGACGCGTCATATTATTAATATTATGACTATGAATAACAACACGATCAAAAAGTCGCCTGTCGCATTAGCCATTCTTTGTTTTCTGATCGAGGAGCCCATGCATCCTTACCGTATGCAGCAGCTCATTAAGGAGAGGGGGAAAGAAGAAGTCATCAACGTTCGCCACCGAACGAGCATTTACCAAACGATCGACCGGCTGCATCGGGACAACGCCATTGCGATCCAAGGGAAAAAGAAGAATGAAGGGAAGCCGGATTTAGTCGTTTACGAAATTACGGATTTAGGCCGAAATGCCGCTTATTCATGGATTCGGGAAATGATCTCGACGCCTGCCCAGGAGTTTTTGGAGTTTCCCGCCGCCGTATCTTTTCTTGCGCTGTTAACGCCCGAAGAGGTTGCATCGTTATTCGCCAAAAGATTGGGCACGCTTGAAGGCATGCTCGCCCGGCTCGAAGATCAGATGCAATCGGAAACAGCGATGGGTCTGCCGCGCTTGTTTTTGCTTGAATCGGAATATCAGCAAGCGCTGTATTCGGCTGAAATCGCATGGCTTCAATCCGTTATCGCGGATATCCAAGCCGAAAGGCTGAAATGGAGCATGGAAGAACTGCGCGAGACAGCCCGGCGTTTGGAGCACGGCTTCGAATGAAAACCATTTTAGTTCCGAAAGGACGGATGTTGGAATGAATACACTCCTTGATCACTCCCCGTTTGATGAAACGGTTCCTGTCCTCGTTGTCGGAGGAAGCCTGGTGGGGCTTTCCTTCTCCCTTTTTCTGGCGCGCCAGGGAATACGGCCTTTGGTCGTCGAACGCCATCCGGGTACGTCGATTCACCCGCGCGTGTCGAGCCTGACGGCCCGAACGCTGGAAATATTCCGCTCGGCCGGAATCGAAGATGAGATCCGCCGCGAAGAGCCTCCATTCCCGCGGGAATTCGGCGTCATGTTCGTCGAAAGCTTGGCCGGACAAACGTTTGATAACCTGATGGAGGATATGAGCGCTTATTTTACGGATCTTAGTCCCGTGGAAGGAAACGGCATTGCCCAGGACCTGCTGGAGCCCGTCCTCCGGGAACAGGCCGAGCAAGCCGGCGCCCGGTTGCGATACAACACGGAAATGATCGAGTTTGAAGCCGACGGGGACGGCGTTTTGGCCGTCATTCGCGATCGGATCAGCGGGGAGACGCGCACGGTTCGGGCGAAGTATTTGGTTGGGGCCGATGGAAGCAAAAGCGGGATCCGCGCCAAATTAGGCATTGGCCAGCACGGGGAAGGGACGCTTTGCCATCTGGTCAGCATGGTTTTCGATGCGGATATTCATGAACTGTTTGCAAGCCAAAACGCGCATATGTGTTTTTTTGCCAACGATACGACAAGCGGCAGCCTTGTGTTGTACCCTGGAACGCACAGAAGACCGCATATGTACCGATTGGACGTTGTATATGATCCGGAGGAGGAAAGCATCGCCGATTATCCGAAGGAACGGTGCGTGGAGCTCATTCGGGCAGCGATCGGAATTCCGGGCATTCCCGTAACGGCCAAAAAGGTGCTGACTTGGGAAATGGCCGCGCGCGTCGCTGACCGCTTTCAACAAGGCCGCATTTTTTTGGTCGGCGATTCGGCAAGGGTTCAACCTCCAAGCGGCGGTTTGGGAGGCAATACCGGCATCGCCGAGGCGCAAAATCTCGCCTGGAAGCTGGCCGCGGTCTTGCGCGGGGAAGCCGGTCCGGATTTGCTGGCCACTTACGATGCGGAGCGGCGTCCCGTTGCGGATTACACGGCGGAGCAGGTCGTCATGCTGTCCCAGCAGCGCGAACATGAAGGGTCGGAGGGAATTAGCGTCAACACCCTCCATGTCAACATGGGTTACCGTTACCCGGAAGGCGCGATCGTGCCGGAATCCGGCGGGGAGCACCTCCCGAATGCGCAGTCGCCCGAGTTATGGACGGGACAGCCGGGAACCCGAGCGGCGCACGTCGTTCTGGAGCGGGACGGTCAGACCTTTTCAACATTGGACCTGTTTGGTTCCCGGTTCGTGCTGCTTGTCGGCCCTGAAGGACAAAACTGGATGGATGCGGCTCGACGTGCCAAAGATGCGCTCCATCTTCCGATGGATATCTATCGGATTAGCGATCATGAAGGTGATTTGGGCAATCCCGGGAACGATTTTCTCGATGCTTACGGAATCGCCTTGGCGGGAGCGGTCATCGTGCGGCCGGACGGTTACATCGGATGGCGGAGCAAGGCTGCCGAAACGGATCTGGAAGAAATGGAACGGGCGTTAACGGGTGCCTTATCGACCATTCTCTTTCGTTAACCCCTATACCCATGAAGGAAAGGAAGATGACCATGCTTGCGTTTGAGCATACGGAAACCTATGATTATCCTGCTTCGGGCGTTTTTTCGCGTCTCATTGATCTGGAGGAACGGGCTGCCTGGATTAAAGGCATTATCGAAACCCGCGTGACGCCTGAAGGACCGGTCCGGGTCGGGACCGAATATTTCGAAAGCGGAAAATACTCGGGCTTCAAAAGCGAAAAAACGATGGTCGTGACCGAACTTGTTCAGGATCAGTTGCTGATCTTGGAGACGGCGCCCAATGAAAAACAATCCTTTCGCGAAAGCTACCGTATTGAGCCGATCTCCGACGCGTCCTGCCGGGTTCATTTCGCCATTCAAGTCGGCAACGTGCCGAAGGTGGCCGAATTTTTTATGCGCCAATCGATGAAAAAGGAGCTGCCGCAAACCGCAGCCGGTTTGAAAGCGGTCCTCCAGGACTTATAAAAGGCTATTTTTTCACCCATTATCTTAACAATTAAGATCGTTGGTTTGAGAGAAAAATCCGACAAAGGCGACAGGGCGGCGTTCGCTCATCACAATTAAAAAGGCTTGCAGATTGCTGATAGGCGGTTTGCGAGCCTTTTTTCGCTGGCCCATAACCGTGGACGATTCGACGGCCGTCGCTCGGAAAGCGGCTGGCGGATCTCCCGCGCCATGGATCGGCAACTTGAACAATAATCGGTTTATGAGCCGCCGGCATTTGGTCGAGTGATCTCACATCCCAGGAACGAGTTGACAAAGAAAAAAACAAAACATAAAATAAAATTGTTTCATATGAATAAATATTTTAATTTCATGACCGAATTTTCTTTTAATTAAGCAATTTATATTTATTCTATAGAAACCATAACAAAATATTAAGGGGGTTATCCATAGTCTGAAAAACTGAATTAGCCGTTTCATTCACGGCTAAAATTCCTCCGGTTTGCTCATATTGTTTCTTGTGAAACTAATTTTAGATATAATTAAGAAAAAACGAGTCGAGGAGTTTGCCAATCATGAACAATACGAACCGGATGGTCAAAATTGCGATCCATGACAATTTCATTCGATTCCTTGAGCAAAAGGAACAATATGAGAACCGGGAAACCGCCGTTTTTCTGGAAGAACTCCGGAAAACGATCGAAGTGGAATCCACCCTGAACATGACGGAGCTGCACACCATCGCATGCATCGGGGAGCAGGAGCCGATCAATGTCACTTCGATCGCCGAAAAGATGAATCTAAGCAAAGGAAACACCTCAAAAATTACCAACAAGTTATTGAACGCAGGCTGGGTACGCAAGACGCAGCTCAACGATAACAAAAAAGAAGTGTATTTCCGGCTCACGACGGCCGGGAAAAAGCTTTTTGCCCTTCATGATGAACTTCATCACAAGGAACAGCAGAGGATGTACGAGTTTTTGGATAAATACAGCGAATCCGAACTTGATTTTATAAAGCGGCTGTTGGGAGATCTGTCGGACTTCTACCGTTAAGGACAGCGGTAAAGACGGCGGTGGATCCGTCCATGGCCTGGGGAGGCCCTCTTTTGTCGCTTTTATCTTCCAAGTTCGGGTTTGGGGAAAGAGGTCATGGCTATGGATTATGATGTGATACTGATCGGCGGAGGACCCGTTGGCATGATGCTGGCAGGAGAGTTGGCTTTGGCCGGCGTCAACGTCTGCATACTGGAACGATTAAAAAGCACCACGCCGTTTTCGCGCGCGCTTACCGTTCATCCGCGAACGCTTGAAATCATGGATATGCGCGGCTTGAAATCGAAGCTGCTGGATAGAGGGCGCCGTTTGCCGATGGGGCATTTTGCCTCATTGGATACGCCCTTGGACTTTTCGGTTTTGGATTCTTCCTCCAATCACACCTTATTTTTGCCGCAAAGCGAAACGGAAGAAGTGCTGGAGCAGTGGGCGCTGGACTTGGGCGTAGAAATACGGAGGGAAACGGAAGCTTTATCCGTGCATCAGGATGAGGAAGGCGTTGCGGTGCGCATGTCGGGCCCTCAGGGGGAGAGTACGCTCAGATCCGCGTACGTCGTCGGCACGGACGGGGCCAAAAGTTTGGTCCGAAAACAAGCGGGCATACCGTTCGAGGGCCACGACGCGACGTTTATGGCTATTTTGGCGGATGCCGCCCTTCCCGGCCTTCCGCCGATGAGCGTTATCTCCCGCATGGCGGAGAAGGGAATCGTATCGATTTTCCCTATCGATTCGACGACTTATCGAATATTGATGCTGGATCCGGAAAGATCGTCTGCATCCAAACAAGAGCCGGTTACGTTGGAAGAATTGCGATCGGCGCTGATGCGGACGGCGGGAAGCGATTTTGGGCTAACTGAAGCGAAGTGGGCGTCGCGTTTCGGGAATGCCACGCGGCAAGCGGGCCGCTATCGGGACAATCGGCTGTTTCTCGCGGGAGATGCCGCACATATTCATTTTCCGGCGGGAGGGCAGGGGATGAACGTCGGCCTTCAGGAAGCGGTGAACCTGGGATGGAAACTCGCCGGAGCGGTTCAAGGCTGGGCGCCGGAGTGGCTGCTCGACAGCTATCACGCAGAGCGTTTTCCTTGGAGCACGGCGATGCTGGGCAATACGGAAGCGCAGTTTACGCTGATGGATACGAGTCCCGGCGTCATGGAACTCCGGAGCATCATGTCGAAACTTCTTCTTCATCCGGAGGTGAACCGTCAGATGGCGGAGCAAATTTCCGCCTTCAATGTCCACTACGCGCCCGATGATCAAGCGCCGTACCATGCATTAAACGGAAAGCGTTCGACAGAATTGATTCTGCGGCTGAAAAACGGCGATTTGGCCAGTACTTACCAACTGCTCCGGTCAGGCAAGTTTCTTTTGCTGCATCTGTCTTCGGACGCGAAAAACAGCGGGGAGTGGGATCGTTATGGGCATCTTCAAGTGATCGAAGCTTCATTGGCTGCGAAAGCGCCCCATTGGGACGATGTTCACACCGCTTTGATCCGTCCGGACGGCCATATCGCCTGGGCGGTGCCCGTGTCGGACCCGGATCCGGCAGGCGCGATCAGGGACGGCGTCGTTCGTTGGGCAGGGGAATTGAGCAGCTTGACGGGCGGTTCGGGCGAACAAAAGCCGGGGGGGGGAAATAAAATGGATTTCATGAAGACGATCCAGGAGCGCAGAAGCATCCGCAGGTTTCGTTCATCCCCCGTGGACCCGGAGCTGGTGTTCACATTGCTTCGCGAAGCGCAGCAGCTGTATTCATACGGGGAGGCCGCCGCTTTCCGGTGCGTGTATGCGGGAACGCCGGATTCCAGGGAGCGTCTGGCCGCCTGCATGCTGGAGCCCATGGTGAAGAACAGGCTGGTCAAATGGCTGCCGGAGAAAGTACGGGATTTCGTCCGGAAAAGGTTCACAGATATACCGGGCCATCTTGCCGTCATTGCCGTCACCGGTCCGGACAGGAGGGAAAGCGACCTGAATTATGCTGCGGTTTGCGGGATCATGCAAAATTTTCAGCTTGTGGCCTGGCAGCGGCGGCTTGGAGTGCTGTGGGACACGGAACCGATGATCCAAAGCAAAGAGTTATTCGATCTGTTCCACATGAAGCCCGAAGAGAGGCTTGTCGGGATTTTTCACCTCGGATTTTTCGATAAAATACCGAAGGCCAGGGCAAGGACGCGAGCGGAAAAGAAATGGACCGTTTTGCCGGGAGGAGGAGGGGGACTTGTTGAATGATGCTAAAACCCGTTCCGGCGAAGTCCATTCATTAAAATATAGCGATAAATCCGTGTCGGAAAATCACGTACTCGATTTATTGAATATAGCCGTATGGGCTCCGAACGACGGACTGCGGGAGCCTTGGCGCTTTATCTTCATGGGACCCGGCAGCATGGACATCATGCGCGGCTTGCAAGATCAGGCTCCAGCCTGCCTGGTATTGGTCGTAAAAGAAGAGCATGACCTTCATAAAAGGGAGGAAGATGTTGCGGCGACCTGCTGCCTTATGCAGAATTTTCGCCTGCTGGCGCGGGAAAACAATCTCCATGTCCGCATGACGATGAATGATTGGATCTATGACAGAACTTGTGCCGGGCGTTTGGGTGTCCAAAAAGATGAACGGATCGTTGCCGTCTTGGAAATGGGTTATCTTGAACCAACGTTTGAACCTGTGGCGGCAGGGAATATGCCGGACCTTACGTTTGAGTTGTTGTAAGAAATTTTGGCATGTTTCTAGCGGTTCTCGGGCGATCCCGGCCGCTTCTCGGAAACAGGCTCGCAGATTGCTTTAAAAAGCAGCTTGCGAGCCTTTTGGCATATTCCGTTTGGACTTCCGGTCAACTTAGGTTAAAAATCCGTCTTTACTTTTTCTCAGCATATGGTATATATTGTTAGTGAGTTAGTCAGATAACTAACTTGATGAAAAAAAGGAGATCATACTCATGGCTAAACCGAATGTCGTTTCCAAGCAGGAGCTGATCGAAGCAGCCAAACAATGCATCGTGGAGCAGGGTTTGGAGAAATTGACTTTAAAAATGGTGGCGGAGCGCATAGGGGTGACGCAAGGAACGGTGTATTATCATTTCCAGACGAAAGACCGGCTCATGCTGGACGTCGTGAAAGACGTATGCGAGCGCTCATGGAATGCGTTCTCTGCTTTGCAGACCAAGGAGTTTGTCGTGTCGGAGGCGCTGGGAGCGGCCAAAGAACGGGGAGGGCCCGATTCCTTTTTTCACCGCTTGTTTCTATCGCTTGTCGTGTTCGGCCTGAAACATGAAGAAACGAGGAAGGAGCTCGGCGCCCTGATTTCGTTCGAAAACGGGGTGCTGGCGGAGAAGCTGCGGCAGCTTGCCTTCCCGGCACAAACGCCGCCTTTGGCGGAGCCTTCCGGGAGCGGGGAGCGGCAGCAAACGGATCTGCCGAAGGGCGGGGAACGGCGCCAAGAGCGGCCGGGGGCCGCGATCGCCGCAAACGAGGCGGAAGGCCGCCTTATGGGCATGTCGTTCGAGGTTTGGGCCATCGTCATTAACGCGATTTTTGACGGCTTGGCCGTGCAGAGCCTGGTTTCCCCCGAGCTGGACCGGGAAAAGGTGTTTGCGGAGCTGGGCGTTTTCTTTGAGCATTTACTTCGGAAGGCTGGAACGGACTAACATCTATTTTTGCATGGAAGGGAGCATTGGATTGGGCATGTTTTCGGAAAAAATGGGATTGACGCTGTTGTTTTCGGTGGGGGTATGGCTTGGGGCGACGCTGTTTTTTGTTTTTTTTGGCGGCATGGTGCTGGTCAGCCCGTACCGGCAGAGCTTTTGGCTGCCGTTTCTTTTGCTGGAGGCCGCGACGGGCGTCGTGCTGTACGTCGTGTTTGCGTTGTTTCGCCGGTTCGATCCGAGTCCCTACGCGGCCGTAAGGCTTGGCGTGGTGGGCAGCGCCGTCGGTTTAATCCTGGACACGTTTGTGATATGGAATAAGGGCGTCTTTTTTGCAGAGTTGTCCGATGAACAGCTGCTGGCCTTCGTCATTTGGATGGCGTTTGCTTACGGGTTGTATTTGCTGCTGCCGCTGCTGACGGTCAAAAAGGGGACGCCGTTTTGAGAGGAGCCAAGGACGCATGCTGCGGAGCAGGGACGATATTTTACGGGATATAACGGAATTAATTTTACTTCATCAACAGGGGAAGCTTGGCGGCGAGAAGATGCCCGAGGACGAACACCCGCCCCTGGATCCATCATCGGCGGCCAGCTATCATTATTTTACGCTGCCGATGGCGCTGAATTACCAGCGGAATTCGTATGCGCTTTGGGAGAGCGCTCACCGGACGTTTAACGATCCGGACACGATGGACGTGTTTGATCCGGCGGCGGCCGCTGCCATGGATGCGGAGGAGCTGCGGGAAAAGCTGCTGAAATATAAGGTCGCGCTTCAACCGAACAAGCAGCCCGCCGTCTGGCGGACGCTGTGCGTCACGATCATGGATTTGCTGGACGGGGACTTGCGGAACCTTTTCCGTCAAAACGGGAATTCCGTCCTCCGGATCAAGCAGCATATCATGCAGCATAAAAAAAGCTTCCCTTATCTGGGCGGCGATAAAATCATGAACTACTGGCTGTACGTGATGGAACAGTACACGGACGTTGCCTTTCCGGACCGGGAATGCATTACGGTGGCGCCCGACACCCATGTCCTTCAATCCAGCGTCAAACTCGGGATCCTGACCGAGGAGGAAGCGGCCGCCCCGAAGGCCCGGGAGCTTGCGGCTTCCAGATGGGAAGACCTGCTGCAGGGCAGCGGGCTGTGCCCGATCGACATCCATACGCCGATGTGGCTGTGGAGCCGGAGCAAATTTGCGGCGCCGGTGTAGAAATGTTGGCATCACATTTTGAATCGAAGCAGGCTGCTTTTCTTCAATATAAAAAGATAAAAAGGGGCGTCTCTCAAGATCCAAATGATCCGGGGAGATGCCTCTTTATCCGTTTTCGGCCTGTTCCCGCACGTATTGGATAAACCTTTCGCAAACGGGCGAAGCCGGCTGATCGGCATGGCACGCAAGCACGCCGGTCACGGTTGGATCGGCCTGTCCGGGCAGCGGCAGCGAACGGAGCGCACCGGACGCAAGCTCCTCCCGGATGCCGGAAAGCGGGAACAGGCTGATGAATTCACCGGACCGCACCATGTTTTTTACGATTTCCGGCGAATCGGCCGCCGTCCGCTCCCAAAGATGGATCCCGGAAGCGGCCGCATACGAGCGCGAGTAGTCCGTCATAAACGCCCCCTCGCCGTGCTGCGCGAAAAACTGCTGGGCGATGAGCTTCTGCGTCACCGACTTGAGTCCGGCAAACGCATGTGTTCCGGAAAAAATAAGCTCGATGCGATCTATTGAGATCTTTTCTTCTTTTACCGGCTTCTGCCCGTCCGGCGAACCCTCGGCTTCGGCATAATAAAACGCCAAATCGGTTTCCTGGTTCAGCAGCCGCTCTTTGACGAGGCGGGTGGGTGTGACGTTCAATTCGATTTGGACGCCCGGATGCAGGCTGCAAAAGCCGCTGATCAGCTCCGGAAGCACGTAAGACCCCATCATGCCGTCGGCCCCGATGTGCAAGCGCCCTTTGTTGAGATCCGCGTAATCCTGAACCGCTTTGCGGGCTTCCTGCGCCATCGCCGTCATTTTCACCGCATACGGATACAGCGCCTTCCCGGCCTCGGTCAGCCAGATGCGGCCCCTTTTCGTCTCAAACAAGGCTACCCCCAACTCTTCCTCCAGGCTTTTCATATGAAACGTCACGGTCGGCTGCTTCATATCCAGCTCCCGTGCCACGTCCGTCACTTTTTTCAGTTTCTCGATCAGAACGAGGATGTGCAATTTTAACAAATTCATGGGGATCCCCCTGGTGATCATCAAATTCTTAACTACTATTATAGATTTATTCTATTTAATTATAAATAGATTATATATTTTTTTATTCTTCATTTTACAAAACGCAACATTTTATAAAACGATAGGGAACTACAATGAGTTTGTAGGCAGCAAAGAGAGCTGCCGGGAGATCACTCAAAAACAGGGGGAACCAAAAGATGATCAAGATGAAAAAATCGCTTCTCATGCTGTGCACGTTGGCGCTGGTTGTTATGCTGGCCGCATGCGGCAGCAAAAATACCGAAGACACGAGCAGCGCTTCCGGAGCTGCGACAGACGATAAATCCTCGGCCACGGAACTGAGCGGCTCGATCCTGGCGGTCGGCTCGACGGCGCTTCAACCGCTCGTCGAACAAGCTGCGCAAAAATTCATGGCGGAATCCCAATATTCCAAAATCCAGGTTCAAGTGCAAGGCGGCGGCAGCGGCACCGGTTTGACGCAAGTTGCAGGCGGGCAAGCCGACATCGGCAACTCCGACGTATTTGCGGAAGAAAAGCTGAAAGACGAAGCCAAGGACCTGGTTGACCATCAGGTGGCGGTTGTGGCCATGGCGGCGGTAACCAATCCGGACGTCGGCGTAGACAGCCTGACGAAGCAGCAGCTGGTCGATATTTTCACGGGTAAAGTCACGAACTGGAAAGAAGTCGGCGGCAAAGACGAAAAAATCGTCATCGTCAACCGTCCGGCAAGCTCCGGCACCCGCAAAACTTTCGAAAAATACGCACTTGGCACTTCGACCGAAGATCTGAAAGGTTCCATCCAGGAAGAATCCTCCGGCACGGTCAAAAAAATCGTGGCTGAAAGCCCAGGGGCGATCGGATACCTGGCACTGTCTTACCTGGACGACAAAGTGAAAGTGCTCAAATACGAAGGCGTGGAAGCAACGGTTGAAAACGTAACGTCCGGCAAATATCCGGTATGGGCTTACGAGCATATGTACACGAAAGGCGAACCTAAGCCTGAAGTCAAAGCGTTCCTTGATTACATCGCTTCGGATGCCGTTCAAAACGGCGACGTCGTAGAGCTTGGCTACATTCCGGTCAGCAAAATGGAAGTCAAACGCGACGTCGAAGGCAACATTACGAAGTAAGCCCTGACCGAGCGCAAAACCTCATGGCAAGAAAGAGGCGAAAGGGAATTTCGCCTCTATTTTCACATTAGAAAGAAGGACAACGATGAAAACCATTGATGAAAGGCCTGTTCAAGTTCAGCCTGCGCGCGGCACCCGCTGGAAAAAACATCATGCTGAAGATGTCGCGGGCCGGAGCTATACGTTCATTTGCGCGGCTCTGCTCATTGTCATCATATTATCCATCGTCTATTTCGTCGCGTCCAAAGGACTTGCGACTTTCTTTCGCGATGGCGTCAGCCTGAGCGATTTTTTGTTCGGCACCACCTGGGACCCGGAAGGCAATAACGGCGAGCCGATGTACGGCGTGCTGCCGTTTATCTTCGGGTCGTTCGCCACGTCGGTGCTGGCTGCGCTGATCGCAAGCCCGCTCAGCATCTGCGCTTCGCTGTTCATGACCGAAATCGTGCCCGGCTGGGGCAAAAAGCTGCTGCAGCCCGTCATCGAGCTGCTCGCCGGCATCCCTTCGGTCGTTTACGGATTTATCGGCCTGACCGTCGTCGTGCCTTTTTTGCGGAACGTGTTCCCCGGACAAGGGATCGGGATCGCGGCGGGGGCCATCGTTCTTTCCGTCATGATTTTGCCGACGATTACGAGCGTGGCGTCGGACGCGTTGGCGTCGCTGCCGCGCGGCCTGAAGGAGTCTTCGTTTGCGCTGGGGGCGACCCGCTGGCAGACGATCTCCAGAGTTATTTTGCCAACCGTTTTGCCTTCTATTCTGACGGGCGTCGTGCTGGGGATGGCTCGCGCCTTCGGCGAAGCGCTGGCCGTGCAGATGGTTATCGGCAACGCGCCGCATATTCCGCGGTCGCTGTTTGAATCGGCATCGACGCTTACGAGCGTCATTACGCTGGATATGGGCAACACCGTCATGGGATCCGCACACAGCAACGCGCTGTGGAGCATGGCGCTTGCGCTGATGTTCATGACCTTCGTATTTGTTATGATCGTCCGGCTTTTGGAAAGGAGACATCGGATTTGAGAGCGAAACTGACTGACAAAATTGCCACTTTCTTCATCGTGGTGTTTTCCTTGTTGATCGTCGCGGTGCTCGTAGGGCTGATCGGCTTTATTTTGGTGCGGGGGCTCAGCCATATCGACTGGCATTTCCTGACCTCCGTTCCGCAAACGATCCGCGCCGGAGGCGGCATTGGGCCGCAGCTGTTCAACTCCTTGTTTTTGCTGGTTCTGACCCTGATCATTACGATTCCGCTCGGACTCGGCGCAGGGATTTACATGGCCGAATACGCGAAGCCGGGCAAAATCACCGGCACGATCCGCCTGGTCGTCGAAGTGTTGTCCTCGTTTCCGTCGATCGTGGTCGGTTTGTTCGGCCTGCTGCTGATCGTCAATACGTTCGGATTCGGATTTTCGCTGTTCTCCGGCGCGTTGGTGCTGACGATTTTCAACCTGCCGCTGATGGTGCGGATTACGGAGCAGGCGTTCCGCAGCGTGCCGAAGGAGCAGAAGGAGGCGGGGCTTGCGCTCGGGCTGTCCAAATGGAAAATCATTTCCTCGGTCCTGTTCCCGGTGGCTCTTCCAAGCATCGTGACCGGTACGGTTCTTGCCGCCGGCAGGGTGTTCGGGGAAGCGGCAGCGCTGCTCTTTACGGCAGGGATGTCCACGCCGCGCCTGGATTTCACCAATTGGAACCCGCTTAGCCCGACGTCGCCGATCAATCCGTTCCGTCCGGCCGAAACGCTTGCCGTGCATATTTGGAAAATCAACAGCGAAGGCCTGGCGCCGGACGCGGCCCAAATCGCCGCAGGCGCATCGGCCGTGCTCGTCATTCTCGTGCTGCTGTTTAATCTGTTCGCTAGGTGGCTTGGCGGCGTGTTGTACAAAGCGATGACGGCATCCAAGCGCATGGGATAGGAGGGACATCATACATGAACAACGCAACGTTTCGAACAGAACATCTCAGCGTATTTTACGGGCAATACGAAGCGGTTAAAAATATCAGCCTGAGTTTCCCGGAAAAAAGCGTCACCGCCCTGATCGGTCCTTCGGGCTGCGGCAAATCGACGTTTTTGCGCTCCTTGAACCGGATGAACGACGAAATTTCCCAGGCCAAAATCAAAGGGCGCATCTGGATCGACGGGGTGGACATCAACGACCCGGGCACCGACGTCATTCAGCTTCGCCAAAAAATCGGCATGGTCTGGCAGAAGCCGAACCCGTTTTATAAATCCATTTACGAAAATATCGCCTTCGGGCCGAAATATCATGGCATCAAAAATAAAGCAGAGCTGGATGAAATCGTGGAGACAAGCCTGCGCAAAGCGGCGCTGTGGGACGAGGTCAAAGACCGCCTGAAGCAGTCGGCCTTGTCCTTGTCCGGCGGCCAGCAGCAGCGTCTCTGCATCGCAAGGGCCTTATCCGTCAAACCGGGCATTTTGCTGCTCGACGAGCCGGCTTCGGCGCTCGACCCGGTATCGACGGCGAAAGTCGAGGAGCTGATTACAGACCTGAAAAAGGAACTCAGCATCGTCATCGTTACCCATAACATGCAGCAGGCGGCGCGCATTTCCGATTACACCGCGTATTTTTATTTGGGAAGCCTGATGGAGCATGATACGACGGAAAAAATCTTTACGAATCCCGAGCAGCAGATGACGCAGGATTACATTTCGGGAAGGTTCGGTTAATTGTTCTCCGCCGGAACCGCTGTCCGTGCCAAAAAAAGGGTACCCCCTGGTTCGCTGAACCTTCGGGGATACCCTTTTTGGCATGCTCTTTTCGAACCCGCTATCTGACGATCATGACCGGACAGTGGGCATGCTGCACGACGCTGTGGCTGACGCTGCCGATCAGCAGTTCCGACATCAGGCCGATGCCCCGGCTGCCCATGACGATCAGGTCGGCGTGCTGCTCCTCGGCCGTTTTGCAAATGACGGAAGCGGGGTCTCCGGTTTTGGTGTACGTTTCGAAACCGATCCCCTGCTTGGAGAGGGATGCCGTGGCCGGAGCCAATACTTTTTCTCCTTCTTCCCGGATGTGCTCCTCCAAATCGATGCCTACAGGCGGCTCGTTGATGGAGATGGAGGGATTCACATGAAGAAGCGCCAGTTCCGGCACGTTTTTCAAGCTTTGCATGAGCCGTACGGCCGTATCCAGCGCGCGGCGGGCATGCTCGGAACCGTCAAGCGGCACGAGAATTCGATTATACATGAAGAGGACCTCCTTTTAATGGCCTTCCGCCCGGTCAACATGCTTCAGATGACGGCGGCTGGCAAGTAAAACGATGACACCAATAAATACCATCAATCCGCCAAAATAAAACGGCGTTTCGGCATGGTACCATTCCGAAAGCTTGCCGGCGAGCCAAGGAGAAACGGCGCCCCCAAGGAAACGGACGAAGCTGTATGCCGCGGAAGCGACGGAACGTTCCACCGGTGCAGCCTGCATGACGGCCGTCGTGATCAGCGTGTTGTTGATGCCGAGGAAAATGCCGGCCACGATGACGCAGACGATGACGGTTTTCGGCGAGTGGTTGTACGTGCCGATCCCCATGATGACGAGGACGATCGTAAACAGCGTAAGCACCGTGCAAATCGATTTCACGACGCTAAACCGTTTTTGCAGCTTCGGAGCGACAAATACGGACGTGAAGGCAAGCAGGATGCCCCATCCGAAGAAGACGTAACCGAGACCGTGCTCATCCAGTTCCATGACGTACGGAGAGTAGGCCATCAGCGTGAAAAAGCCGAAGTTGTACAGGAATGTGGTGATTCCGAGCGTCAGCAGGGCCGGATAGGACAGCGCCTTGAACGGGTCGGCCAGGGTGCTGGCTTTTTTCGGCTTCGGAATGGACGGAAGCATAAAGATGACGAAGATGAAAGCAAGAAGCATAAGGACCGCAACGCCGAAAAACGGTCCGCGCCAGCTGATGGAGCCGAGCTCCCCGCCAAGCAGCGGTCCGACCGAAATGCCGAGGCCAAGCGCGGCTTCGTACAGGATGATCGCTTTAGCCGTGCCGGACGTGGACAGGCCGACGATGGCGGACAAGGCGGTAGCGATAAACAGGGCGTTGCCCAGTCCCCAGCCTCCGCGGAAGCCGACGATTTGGCCGATCGTGTCCGAAAATCCCCCAAGCGCGGAGAAGATGATGATGAGCAAAATGCCGGTAAGCAATGTTTTTTTGATGCCGATCCGGCTGGAAATGACGCCGGTAATGAGCATGGCTACCCCGGTCACCAGGTTGTAGCTGGTAAACAGGAGGGACACCTGGCTTTTGCTGGCATGCAGCTGCGCGGCGATCGCAGGCAAAATCGGGTCGACGAGTCCGAGACCCATAAAAGAGATGACGCAGGCAAAGGCGATCGCCCATACCGCTTTGGGCTGGGAAAGCAGCCCGGCTTTCCTCTGTTCAAGTTCCAAAGGTTCAGTTGCTTTAGACATGGAATACATTACCTCACTTTGCGTAAATGGTTTTTCAATTTTCAGAAGCACGTACCGCAAAAAAACGAAAGCTACAGGCTTTACGGCAGAAAAAAAGACCCCATTGCTCCTAGTCCAGCTGCTTCGGGCCGTTCTCCCCATCGAATGTTTGCATGAAAGCGCCGAGACGGTCCTTCGTACGTTCCAGCTCGGTCTGCATCGCCTTCATTTTTTCGATTTTGTTGCGAATCAATTCGATTTGCCTGTCGAGCGACTGCTGCATATGCGCTAGCTTGGATTTCTGTTCTTTCCGGTCGTTCGTGTCGAGGTAGGACTTGTGATGCTTTTTGTATGCATCCGAGACGGACAGATAGTGTACAAGCTCTTGCAGACTGAAGCCGAGGATTTCCTTGGCAACGACGATTTTCTTCAAATAATCGATATGCTCCCGGGTATAAATCCGGATGCCGCCTTCGCTCCGGTCAGGGGGAGGAAAGACGCCAAGCTCTTCATAGTAACGAATCGTTCTCTTGGTCAACCCGCATTCCCGGGCGACATCATCGATTTTGTACTCATGCATGTCTTTCCTCCCTTCGCGTTTGTTTTATGACATTCATCATTTTAATCCTGTTTAACGTTAACGTCAACGTCAACTTTCGGGTGAGCGATTATTTTTTCGAGCTTATCGTCCGAGACATGGCTCTGTCTGAAGCCGTAGTTAATATGCCCAAACGAAAACAGCTCTATAAGCCGGAAGGATTGCCGGATCATAGAGCTGTTTGCCAAGGGGTTGGCTTGGTAAACGCCGTATTTGGTTAGGATTCGTTTAAAACGCAGTCCGCAAACAGGATGAATTTCGGGATGCGGAAAAAAAGCTCGGCCCGGTCCTGAAAGCTTGGGGATGGCAACGTTCCTTGGTGCAGCCATTTGCGAAACGTGCCGGGGTGGATGTCCATCCATTCGCTGACGTCGCTGACCGAAAGGTCATGGACCATGCAAAGCCCCGTTAAAATTTTGTTGTCGACAGGCGAACGGGTTAACGTTCTCCGCATAAATCTGGACGGTGAAGGCTGACATATGATCGGGCTGCTCGAAGTAACGGAGCGGTTAAACAGGATATGGTGGGGATACCCGAGAAACTGGCATACTTTGTCCAGATTTTTTTTGCCGGGGATCCGGCCTTCATACACCCAGGCGCTGACGCTTCGGGAGGAGACGCCGAGCTCCTCGGCAAGCTGCGATAGCTTGATGTCGTTGACCATCAGCACCGCCAGCAACACCCGGTTGCGGATCTGGCAGCGGGAAGGCTTGCGGAAGCGTTTGACGCGAATGCCTTTTCCCAAATATTTGCGGTTGATCAGAGACCACGCCTGAATTGAATGCTGTTCTTGTTGTGTAGGCATATTTCCTCCGAAGATTTTTCTTCAAATTCTACATTTTATAAGGCTTCTTTTCAATAGTAACTATCGCCCATTTTTATGCCTTTCTTCCTAGTGCGGTATGTTTTTTTCGACATTTGCAGGCTGTTGGTCACAAATAGGGTTCCATGAATCTCCTTCATTTCCTAATATTTACGAAAAGATGACAGCAATGGTTACTGAATTGAAATTGAAACGACCGGCGGAGTCGGGTACAATGCAGAGGAACTAGATTGCTAGATTCGAAGTTTGGATTTGAGGAAAATGGTTTAATAGATTCCTTGAGACTGCAAATCTATGCAAAATACGCGTAAAAGGTTGGTAGAGAGAAGTGAAAAAGGTTTTGCAATGCTCCAAATGGATGTTATCCCTGATCCTGGTCTTCGGCTGCATTTTTTCCGCCGGACAAGGCAGCGCGACTGCGGCGGGGAGTTCGGCGGGCGCCGCGACGTCGTCCGTATTCGTTGCCGTGAACGACACGCTGGTTACTTATCCAATGTCGCCCATCATACATAATGGCACTTTATACGTTCCTTTGGTTCAAACCGCTTCGGCCATGAATCTTACGGTGCAATACGCAAAGGGGAACGTGAAGCTGACCCATCGGGGCGGCGCTTCGGCGACGCTTCCGGCAGACGGCAAAAACACGCTCGTCAAAAACGGCAGAACGTTCATTTCGTTCCGGATTTTAAGCCAAAAGTTCGGGTTTGCGCTGTCGTATTTGCCGAAACAAAACCTGTACCGCGCAATAAACGGCGGGGCGGCGCTGACGGATGCGCAGCTGGCAAACAAATACGCCGGTTATATCCAGCAGCATAAGCCGAAGACTCCGGCTCCAACGACCAAGCCGGCGGCAGGAGCGAGAACGATTTATATTACCTTTGACGACGGTCCGTCCCCGTATACGCCGCAGCTGCTCAATGTTTTGAAACAGTATAATGTAAAAGCGACGTTTTTCATGCTCGGCAACCAAATCTCCCATCATCCCGCATCCGTGGCGCGCATCGTCAAGGAAGGGCACGGCGTAGGCTTGCACGGCATGACGCATCAGAAGGACAAGTTCTATGCATCGCCGTCTTCGGCGCTGAACGAAATGAACATGGACAATGCCAAACTGCACCAGGCCGCGAACGTGTACACGAAGCTGATCCGGGTGCCTTACGGCAGCAAACCGTATTTTACGAAAGCTTACCGCGACCAGACGGCTGCTTACGGTTATCGCCTGTGGGATTGGAACATCGACTCCAATGACTGGAGATACCAAAGCAACCCGCAAAAAATTTACGACAACGTCATGAGAGACGTCAAAAATATGAAGAAAAAAGGAGTCACCCCGATCGTCTTGTTCCACGACCAGCATGCGACGGTAACGGTTTTGCCGCAGCTGATCAAGGCCATTCAGGCGGAAGGTTACACGTTTAAGCCGCTGACAAACGATATGAAGCCGATGAACTTCTGGAACGACGAACGGTAATCTTGCATTTTTACGACATAAAATATACCACAGCAGCATCCGCTACCTCGCGCGAATCTATGAAATAGGCCGGCAATTAAGGCGATCCGGCTTCGCAGAACGCGTCCTCCCTTCATAAGATATAGAAGATGATAGGAAGGGAGGCGCAGTTTTATGAATTTACTTGCCGTCAATAGCATCAGCGCGCTCGCCGGCAGTATTATCGCGATTGCATTCGGGGGATGGGATCCGTTGCTGTGGTTTTTTTTGTTCACCATCGTGGTCGATTACGTGACCGGTTTGCTGGCTTCGATCAAGGAAGGCTCCGGATTGAAAAGCGACGTCGGCTTCTGGGGCTTGACCCGGAAGGCACTTATGCTGGTGGTCATTGTTTTGGCCCATCAGATGGACGTGCTTCTAATGGGGGGGACCGATGTCCTCGAGACGGGAGCTATTTATTTCTATTTGGCGAACGAGCTGATATCGATCACGGAAAACTACGGACGGCTTGGACTGCCCATGCCCGACAAATTGCGGAGAATGATAGCGGTGCTTAAAAACAAAGACAGCGATAAAGAGCAGGACCCGCCGAAACGATAACCTCTCCGGGATGCTTCTCTTTCCCAAAGCGGGAGGATATGGTATATTTTTTTTGTAACCTTACGACTCGTACAAGGAGAACAGGCCATGATCAAGCATATCGTTTTCATTAAATTGCAAGACCGATCTCCGGAAAGCGTTGACAAAACGGCGGCCGTTTTGCGTGCCATGGAAGGGAAGATCCCGCAGCTGCGCGCAATCGAGGTAGGCGTTGACATCGTTCATTCGGAACGTTCGTTCGATATCGCCCTGGTGACTGAATTTGCTTCCCTGGACGATTTGCAGGCATACCAAGTGCATCCCGTCCATCAGGAAGTCATTCGCCATTTGAACGAAACGAAAGAATTATCCCTTAGCGTTGATTACGAAATCTAGCAGATAGGAAGTACGAATTATGAGCGATCTGGAATATCCAATGGAAACATTGTTCCTGCTTGTCGTATTTGTCGCAGCGATTTTCGTCATGTTTTTCTGGCTGAAGCGCCGCGGCAAAAAAGGCAAATAACATTCGCAGCTTGGAGGTACAAACCGTGTATTATGTAAATCAGGAGCAGATTCAGCTTCGTCTGGACGCGATTCCGGAAATTGCCGAAGCTCTCAAGCGGACGGCTGAAGCCTGGGATGGCAGCGTCATGCTCGGCATGGTTCAGGAACGGGCGCTGCATTTGGCGATCGAGGTCGTTACCGATGTCGGCAGTTATTTGATCGACGGCTTTATTATGCGGGATGCCAGCAGCTACGAAGATATTATGGAAATCAACCATGAAGAGAAGGTATTCGATGACGACATTTACCGCGTGCTTCGCGAACTGGTCGGCCTCCGCAAGCCGTTGGTTCAGGAATACTATTCCTGGAATCGCGCCGAGATTCACCCGCTCACGCCGGTGCTGCCGGACATTCTGGACCGATTTGCCGTTCAGGTGCGGGAATATATCCGGCAAGAGCTTGGACATTAATCGTCGTTTCTTAAAGCCTGCATGGACTGCTTAAGCCCATCCTGAAGACCGGATCGGGCTTGTTGTTTTTTCGCGGGCCGATTTTTTTCGAAATACGCCTAGTCCTTTGTGTCAGGACAATCTCCCCGTGCTTATAATATCCTAACAAATGGGCATTAGCCCGTAAGGGTGAAGGGAGTGACACCGTCATGTCGGAATGGGGCGCCATAGGGTTTGCCTGCGGATTCGCGATATTCGCCGTTTTTGGGCTGATTCTGCTGCATACGATCCGGAGAGTGCTGCTTCGAACCGAGGATGTGCTTGGAAAAGCGGGGCATGAGATTTCGCAGCTTGCCGCCGAGTCCAAGGAGCTGCTTGCGCAGACCTCGGCGACGCTTTCCCAGCTGAAAGCCAGGACCGAGGAAGTCAAGCCGTTCTGCGAGTCGCTGAAGCTTGCGGGTGAAAGCCTGTCGAACACGGTCCAGCGGGCGGACGCCATTGCGCAGCTCGTGACCGATACGGCCATGGAACGCTTAGAAAAAGCGCGCCGGGAAAACGAGCTTCGTCTGGCGGAAGCTTTCCGGTGGCTGGATGCGGGGTTATCCGTATGGCAATCCATCAAACGGCAGTCGCCATCCCCTGCGGACGATGATGCCTGAGCGCAAAGGAGAGATCAGAGCGATGAAGGAAAAAAACAAAAGCTTGTTGTGGGGCGCGTTAATCGGCAGCGTGGTAGGTTCGGTCACGGCACTTCTCTTGGCGCCGAAATCCGGCAAGGAACTTCGTCAAGATATCGCTGAAGGCGCAAGAACGATCGGCACGAAAACGCAGGAGTTTGCAGGGAAGGTCAGCGAGCAGGGCGTTACCTTGATCGAAAGGGTGAAGGACACGGCCGGCAACGTCATTTCGGATATCCGCGGATGGCGCAAGACGGACGAAGACGAAGAAGAGGTCGGGCTGGCTCAAATCTCATCGATCCAGGAAAGCGGCGAAAAGACCATCGTCTCAAGCAAAGATTCGAAAGAAGACGCCGGAGAGCTGTAATCGGCAGGCGTTGCGGGCGGGTCCGTTCCCCATGGGCAGGGGATAACCGGGCCTGCTTTTGCTGCGTTTTTGCGCGGGCAGCGGCTTCCGCCTTATTTTGCATTATTAGCGTAAATGCCGGAGGTACCTTTGGCATCATCCATTCATATGTTAGCAAATGAAAGAGCATAAATCGACAAGAAGGAAGCGGTGTGTTCGTGCAGCAAGCAATCGCGATATTAGACTCGGGCGTGGGGGGATTGACGGTCGTCAAAGAAATCATGAGACAGCTCCCACGGGAAAAAATCATTTATTTCGGAGATACCGCCCGCACGCCATACGGACCCCGTTCGTCCGAAGAAGTAAGAAAATTTACGGAACAAATCGTTGATTTTCTCAGCCAGTTCAATCCCAAGGCGATCGTCATCGCCTGCAACACGGCAACGGCCGCGGCACTGGAATATATTTCGGAAAAGGTGCCCATTCCGGTCATCGGCGTAATTCACCCCGGTGCAAGGGCGGCCATCAGCGCCACGAAAACCGGTCATATCGGCGTCATCGGTACGATCGGAACGATCCGGAGCGGCGCGTACACGGCGGCCTTGAAGCAGCTTTCCCCTTATGTGCACGTGGTGAGCGAAGCTTGCCCCGGGCTTGTTCCGCTTGTGGAACAGGGACAATTCCGGTCGAACGAAACGACGTCCGTCGTTGAGGCATCCCTCCAAAACATGCGAAGCTCTTCGATCGACTGCCTGATTTTGGGCTGCACGCATTATCCGTTTTTGAGAGATACGATACAAGAGGTCATGGGAGAGCAGGTGAAGCTGATCAGCTCGGCGGACGAGACGGCGAGGGAGGTCAGCACGATCCTGTACGACAAGGGGCAGCTTGCAAGCAGCGACGAAAGCCCCGTGCATCAATTTTTTTGCAGCGGAGACCCGGAAATGTTCCAGAAAATCGCCAAAACATGGTTGGGCGAGCAAATCCGGCGAACTCCCGTCGTCTGGCAGGTTTCAAAATTCATGGAAGACTAAGCCAAGGAAAGGGCTCCGGAATCGCCGCGAGCCTTTTCCTTTTTTTTGGTTGGATGGGCTTCGTTCGATCAACCCCCTTCAGGTATGGTGACCCTCAAATCGAAACCAAAGCTTCGCTTGGTGGGGCATAGAAGCATGGTCCAAGGCATGGGCGTCATAAAATCAATAAAGCACGATCACATGCGGCTGCCGCGCAGTCCGCAGGAAAGGAAGACGCCATGCAGCAATATACCGTTAACAAAGGGGATACGCTGGATCGGATCGCCGCCAGCAGAGGGTTATCCCGCACTCATATTATCAATGCAAATCCATGGGTTGGAGAACAGCCTTACCTGGTGCCGGGACAAATCATATTTTTGCCGTCCTCCCCGCGGAGGAGATATGTCATACAGCCGGGAGACAGCCCGGATAAGGTAGCGGCTGCTTTTCGCATTCAGGAGGCTTCCTTGCTCGAAATGAATCCCGGGCTTTCCCGCAGCTATTTTCCGGAGGGGCGGGTGCTGGTGCTGCCCCATGCCGAAAGCGACCGGATCGTCCGCCTTGAAGGAGAATACGGCTATAGGCATCTGTGCCGCGACATCGTCAGGCTGTCGGAGGCGTATCCGCGGCTTTCCTCGGGAACGATCGGCGAAAGCGTGCTGGGCAAGCCGATCCCTTACGTCAAAATCGGCAACGGGAAAAAGGTGATTCATGTGAACGCTTCCATCCATGCCAACGAATGGATCACGACCCCATGCATCATGCATTTTATAGAGGAGTATGCGGCGGCCTTGAAGTCGGGCATGCGCTGGAACGGCTACGATCCCCGCCAGTGGTTCGAGCAGTGCACCCTTTGGGTCGTGCCGATGGTCAATCCGGACGGGGTGGAACTGGTCCAGGAGGGCGTCCAGCCGAGCAATCCGTATTACGGCATGCTGACGGCATGGAATGGAGGCCGAAGCGATTACCGCCACTGGAAGGCCAACATCAACGGCGTCGATCTGGGCGACCAGTTTCCTGCCCATTGGGACGAAGAGGTCCAGCGGCGCGGGAAAAAATCCCCCGGGCCAAGGGACTATGCGGGCACTTCGCCATTGTCCGAGCCGGAAGCGGAGGCGCTTGCGGCGTTTACGGTCAAAACGTCGCCGGATGCGGCCGTTTCGCTGCACAGTCAGGGGCAGGAGATTTATTGGAACTACCGCAATTACGAACCGAAGGAAAGCC
This sequence comes from Paenibacillus sp. YAE3, assembly GCF_057546105.1. Classification (NCBI taxonomy): domain Bacteria; kingdom Bacillati; phylum Bacillota; class Bacilli; order Caryophanales; family Paenibacillaceae; genus Paenibacillus; species Paenibacillus sp. YAE3. The sequence goes on from NZ_BAAIYF010000003.1 coordinate 101,081, forward strand.
GGGAATGGTCGCGAAGGCTCGGCCAGGCCAGCGGTTACCGTCCCGTGAAGCTGGAAGGCAGCGATGCGGGGTATAAGGACTGGTTTATCCAGGAATTCAGGCGCCCGGGATTTACCGTCGAGATCGGGCTCGGCAAAAATCCGCTTCCTTTGGAGGATTTCGACAACATCGCTCTGGAAACGGGATTGGTCGTCGGCGAACTGATGTCGATATGAAAAGGTTAATGAAACATTTTCTGTAAAGATACGTATACTACAGGTGAGGAGGCGGCCGCAGCCGTATCGGAGTGGTTGTCTCCTCTTGCGATGATCATGAAGGTACCCCGAAAGGCCAGATGAAGGGAGCGGTGAGCATGAAATGGAGAAAGCTGCTGTCGATCAGGCGCCTGTCGCATATGCCTGGCCAATTATGGATGTATCTCACATCCCCGCAAGTTTCCTTTGTGGACAAGCTTCTTTTTTTGGTTCCTGTCGGGCTGTATTGGGTTTTGCCGGACGTGATGCCTTTTGTTCCGATCGACGATATCGGCGTCACGCTTATTGTCATGGGTTGGTTCGTTGCCCGAATGGAACGGAAGTATCCGTCCATCAAGCTGCCTCCGCCGGGAGGGAACCGCTGAAGCGGTCCTTGCGGGCTTGCACGGATTCTTTTAAGATAAAAGGTACATGCAGCGGCGCGCAAGCCTGGCGCCGGCCGGCATGTTGCTGTTGATTGGGCAATATGATTTTATCCTCAGGAACGGGAGATGTCGTGAAGCGATGAAATGCAAAATTACGCGCAATGCGGCCAAAGTGCTGCAAAAAGAACTGGATAAAGAGGAAAACCGCGATCTGAAGCTTCGCGTGCTCGTCACGCATGCCCACGGAGATCACGCCCACTATGGATTGGATTTGGACAAGCCGGGCGAAAACGACGAAGTCGTCAGCACGGACAAAAACATCGATGTGCTGCTGGACCGGAACGAGCCGATGCTGGACGGGGTCAAGATCGATTATTTGTATTTCCCTGAGGAAGGTTTCGTCATCACCAATCCGTCGAAGGGCAATCGCGGCGACCATTAAACCGCGTTTGTTCCGCATTGCAGGAAAAAGAGGGCGTCACGCATAGTTCCTCGCGCGAAGCTCCATCCTATAGGGTGGATAGCAACTTTTCGAGTGAAGGAGAGAGCAGCCCATGGCATCCAGATACGATTCCAGCCTGCAATCGCAAAATCCGATTTCCCAAGCCCAAAATTCCGTGGAGAAGCTGCATTATGCGGTGTCTCAGGCGATGTCCCATCCGAACGAACGGATGATCGAGCAGGCGCAAAACCGTCTGGTCCATACGGAACAGGCCGTACGCCAAGCGGGGCAACAGCTTGAACGGACAAGCCGTGGAATTGGCCGAAGAAATGCTGGCAGAGGAAAAGAGCCGTCTGGCTTCCCTTACGTCCCGTCAGCAAGGAGAACAAACGAAATAAGTTGCGTGTCTAAAATCCTGCGAAGCCCAGCTTTGTAGGATTTTTTATATTATCAGAAAGCATAAACTACGGAGCTGTCGCTTCCTGATATTGCAAGAAAAACTTCATCTCAACGCCGTCTGTCTGCTGAGAAAGTACGTCGATAGACGTTTTTTTATGCGCACCCGTCCGCAGGAGGACTCATGCCGGCCGGCACGAAAAGGAAAGGTTTTTTTGGGGGCCGGACGGGTGTGCTATAATGGACATGCATTTACGATAAAATTGTTTAAGGGGAAGGAGCGGATCCAACATGAAACATATTGCCGACCGCACGACGCTGAACAATGGAGTCACCATGCCATGGTTTGGCTTCGGTACATATCAGGCCAAGGGCGACGAAGTGTACGAAGCCGTCAAGGTTGCGCTGGAAGCGGGATACCGGAGCATCGACACCGCCGCCGTCTACGGCAACGAGGAAGAAGTCGGCAGGGCGATTGCCGACAGCGGCGTCGCCAGAGACGACCTGTTCGTAACGACGAAGGTCTGGAACGACGATCAGGGGTACGACTCCACGCTGCGCGCTTTTGAAGCAAGCCGGAAGCGGCTTGGACTTGACGTGATCGACCTGTATTTGATCCACTGGCCGGGCAAGGATAAATTCAAGGATACCTGGAAAGCGATGGAACGCCTTTATGAAGAAGGCAGCATCCGCGCCATCGGCGTCAGCAATTTCCATGTTCACCATTTGGAAGAGCTCCTGAAGGACAGCCGCGTCGTTCCGGCGGTCAATCAGGTCGAGCTTCACCCGCGCCTGAGCCAGCGTCAGCTTCGGGAATACTGCAGCTCGCACGGCATTCAGATCGAAGCCTGGAGCCCGCTTATGAAAGGAAGATTAAGCGATAACGAGACGCTGCTGGAGATTGCCGGGAAATACGGCAAAAGCCCGGCGCAGGTCATTTTACGCTGGAACCTCCAAAGCGGGATCGTGACGATTCCGAAATCCGTTACCCCTTCGCGCATTCGGGAAAACGCGGACATTTTCGATTTTGAGCTGACTTCGTCCGAGCTGGAACGAATCGATGCGCTGAATGAGGATCAGCGGGTCGGAACGAATCCGGACGAGCTGATGTTTTAAGCAGGGGACGTTCGTATTGAACGGACGGTATCCATAACATTGTTTTTTTGCCGAAAAACCCCGGACCTTCTTCTTTCGGAAGGAGGCCGGGGTTTTGGCGTGTGTTTCAAGGTTTGGCGCGAACCGTTTGTCCGCGTGGAGATTAAGGCTTGCGCGGCGGAAGCGGGCCGAAAAACTGGTAATATTGGCATTCGATCCGTCCGTTATACAGCTTGCGCCGTTTATCCGCTTTCCGTCCGAAATAATGTTCGAACTGCTTCGTCGGACTGATGGCGAAAAAGGACCAGGTCGGCAGCTGGGCGGCGGTAAAGCCGAGCTGGCGGATCATTTTTTCGACTTCGTCTTTTTCGCTCAAGCGTTCGCCGTAAGGCGGGTTCGTGATCAGGCAGCCGTAGTCGCCCTCGGGTTTGATTTTGGCGGCGGGCAGGACGTGAAACGCGATATCGCGGCCGAAGCCGGCGCTTTTTGCGGACGCTTGGGCGATTTCGATCGCCTTCGGGTCGATGTCGCTGCCGGTAAGCTGGAGCGGCTCATCGTCGCGAACGGCATCGAAGGCTTCCTCCCGGGCTTCGCTCCAAAGCCGCTCGGGAATGATGCGCCAATGCTCGGAAGGAAACGAACGGCGAAGTCCGGGCGCAATGTTCCAGCCCATCATGGCGGCCTCGATCAGGATGGTGCCCGAGCCGCAGAACGGGTCGTACAGCGGGCGGGAAACGTTCCAGCGGCTGAGCTGGAGCATGGCGGCGGCCATCGTTTCCTTGATCGGCGCTTCCGTCACGAGTTTGCGGTACCCGCGTTTATGCAAAGCCGGACCCGTCGTGTCCAGCGTCAGGAGCGCGACGTCTTTGTGCAGGTTCACTTCGATGACGTAACGCGCGCCGTTCTCCTGGAACCAGTCCGTGCGGTAACTTTGCTTGAGCTTCTCCACGATCGCTTTTTTTACGATGCCTTGGCAGGCGGGGACGCTGCTCAGCTGCGAGTGATGCGAGCGCCCTTCGACGGGAAATTCCCCGTCAACGGGAATCCATTGCTCCCAAGGGAGCGCTTTGGTTCCTTCGAACAGCTCGTCGAAGGTTTTGGCCGGAAACTCTCCCATTTTGACGAGGATCCGGTCCGAGGTGCGAAGCCACAGGTTGCAGCGGCAGATGTCTTGCAAATCGCCGGCGAAGGTAACGCGTCCGTTTTCGACCTCCATGTCGCTGTAACCCAATTCTTTAAGTTCGCGCGCCACGATCGACTCCAGGCCCATCGGTGCGGTAGCAATCAATTGCAAGCGGGACATAAGCTTTTTTTCAACTCCATTTTCGTCAGGTGCGATTCGTATGTAACCTAAGCGTCGGCTAGGCCGACGGAATGGGATTGAATCCCTCCAATTTCATTCTATAATAGTATAGGGTAACGCAAGGCGAGACACAAACCTTTTAAGGCTTTCGATTTTTGAATGCGAATGTGAGGAGAATTCATGTATGAATCCTGAAGAATACGCGGACCGTTTTCTTGAAAATGACGAGCTGCTGGCCCGCGTCCAACAAAATATCGCGGATCGAGGCATGCCGGCCATTTCGATCGCGCCGGGATACGGACGTCTGCTGACGATGCTGGTGGCGGCGACTAAAGCGAAACAGGTGCTGGAGATCGGGGCTTTGGGCGGCTACAGCGGAATCTGTCTGGCCCGAGGGCTGTCTCCGGAGGGACGGTTAACGTCGCTGGAGCTGAAGCAGGACTATGCCGACCTGGCGTTAGCGCATCTCACGGAAGCGGGATTTGGCCATCAGGTCGAATTCAAGGTGGGGCTGGCGGCGGAAAGCCTCGAACAACTGAAGCAGGAAGGCCGGACCTTCGATTTCTTTTTTATCGATGCCGATAAGGAGAATTATCCGGCATACCTTGAATATGCCATCGAACTGGCCAATCCCGGTGCGATCATTGCCGGGGACAACACGTTTTTGCGCGGCAGAACGCTGAACCCGGACAAAAACGGGCCTTCGGTACAGGCGATGCGCCGTTTCAACGAGCTGATGGCGACCGATGAACGACTGATCGGCACGATTTTGCCGGCGTACGACGGGTTGGCCGTAGCAATGGTGAAGCCGCGTCGGCCTTAAATCCGCGCAGGCCAAAAAAGGTGGGCAGGATACATCCTGCGCCACCTTTTTTTCGAATGCCCGCCAAAACCATCGGACGGTCTTTTACGGGGACATGCCGGATTTGCCGGTTCCGATTACCGGAACTGCGGCGAATTTCCTTTTTTATACAGCTTAAGCCGCACCCACACCATGTTGAGCAGAAGCAGGCATCCCGATATGATAAACAATCCCTCGATGCCGATAAAGCCGGATAAAAATCCGCCGACGAGCGCGCCCAGCATGTTGCCGAGCGCCAGCGTGCTCGTGTTGAAGCCGAAGGCCCGGCTTTCCATGCCGTCCGGCGTGTACGAACGGATCAGCGCATTGACGCTCGGGAGCAGGCCGCCCATAAAAACGCCCATCAGGAAACGGACGATGATCAGCTGCCATACCGATTGGACGAAGGCCTGCGGAATCAGCATCACGCCGGCGCCGATCAGGGCATAGGTCAAAATGCGGTGCGCCCCCACCTTGTCGCTCAGCTTGCCGAGAATCGGCGAGGTGATCATGTTGGACAAACCGGTGACGGCGCTGACCATGCCCGCCCAGAAGGCCAAATTCGCAGCGGATGCATGCAGCTTCTCGACGTACAGCGGCAGCAGCGACATTGGGCTCATCATCGCAAACTGCAGCAGGAAGGTCACGGCGAACAGCGCCGGAAGCTGCGGGATTTTCGTCAGCTCCTTGAAGCCGGCAAGCACGGATGCCTGCGGGATTTTTGCCGCTTGTTCGCGGTTGAAATTTTCTTTGACCAGGAACAGGGCCAGCAGGGAAGCCGCAAAAATAAGTACGCCGATGATATAGAAAATAGGACGGAATCCGAACAAATCCGCAAGGCCCCCGCCGATCAAAGGCCCAAGAATGGTTCCCGCCACCGAGCCGGACTGCATGATTCCCATCGCAAAACCCATCCGTTCTTTCGGGGTCGTGCTGGACACCAGCGAAATCGAAGCGGGGTTAAAGCCGGAGATCGTTCCGTTCAGCAGCCGGAGCAGCAGCAGTTCCCAAGGGGTGCGGGCAAACCCCATCAGCGTGATGACGATCGCCATGCCGAAGCCGGAGCGGAGCAGCATGATTTTCCGGCCGTACCGGTCGGCCAGCTTGCCCCAAAGCGGCTGGAAAATAAAAGACGTCATGAAGTTGGCGGCAAAAATCAAACCCGCCCATAAGCCGATCTCATGCTCGCCCCGCACGCCCAGATCTTTCGCCAGATACAGGGACAGGAACGGGGTGATCATGGTCATTCCGGAGTTGACCAGAAACTGGCCGATCCAAAGCACAATCAAATTGACTTTCCACGATTTCAATGTGCTTTTCACTTCCTTTCTCTTGTGACTGCAAATTCAGCATGAAAAACACAGGTTATTCCAGTATAGCATATTTACCCAAAGGACCATGTCACAGTTGTCATACTATTGTCACCCGAACGGAAAGACATCCGGTTGTTACCGACTTTTAAAAAGGGCATAATATAGATTAGAGAAATTCTAAAAAACATTGGAGGCCCCTTCATGACCTACAACGATACGCTCATACGCGCCAGCTACAAGCAGGAAACGGATCATGTTCCTGTCTGGTATATGAGGCAAGCGGGCAGGTACGACCCTGAATACCGCAAAATCAAAGAGAAATATTCGCTGCTTGAAATTTGCCGGCAGCCGGAGCTTGCGGCCGAAATCACGATGATGCCTGTACGGAAGCTTGGCGTGGATGCCGCGATTTTGTATTCGGACATCATGAATCCGGTCGCTTCGCTCGGCGTCGATTTCGATATCGTCAAAAATATCGGTCCCGTGATCGATAACCCGATTCGGAGCAAGGCGGATGTGGAGAAGCTTCGCCCGATCGACGTGGACAAGGACTTATCCCATATCATGGAAACCATTCGCATCCTCGACAAGGAGCTTCAGGTGCCTCTCATCACGTTTGCCGGAGCGCCGTTTACGATTGCGAGCTATCTGATCGAAGGCCGTCCGTCCAAAAGCTATATTTTGACGAAAACGCTGATGTACGGCGAACCTGAAGTGTGGAAGCTGCTGATGGATAAGCTCGGCGATATGGTCATTACATATGTGCGTTCCCATATCGAGAACGGCGGCAAAGCGTTCCAGCTGTTCGACAGCTGGGTCGGAGCGCTTGCCCCGAAGGACTTCCAAACGTATGTCCTGCCTACCATTACCCGTATCTTTGCCGAACTTTCGGATTTGAATGTACCGAAAATATATTTTCCGGGCGTCAGCTCCGGCGAGCTGCTCCCGACGCTGAAAGAGCTTCAGGCGGACGTCATCGGGCTCGACTGGCGGGTATCCATCGCGGAAGGCCGCAAGCGCACGGGCGGCAAATTTGCGGTGCAGGGCAACCTGGATCCTTATATTTTGACGGCTCCTATGGAAACCATTAAACAATATGCCAAGGAATTGATTGATGAAGGGATCCAGGAGCCGGGATATATTTTCAACCTGGGGCACGGCCTGTTCCCGGAGGCATCGCTGGATAAACTGAAGGAATTGACGGATTATATTCATGAGTACTCGGCGGCGGCGTTAAAAAACAAGTAAGATTTCGCATGAAATCATAAAAAAGAGCGTAAACCATCAAGTTCAATATTTAAGTAAGAGGTGACTGCTTCGTGAAAACCAAAATCGGCGTTCTCGTCATGTCCTACGGCACTCCGGAAAGCATGGAAGGCATTGAGGCATACTATACGCATATCCGCCGCGGACATGCGCCATCCCCCGAGCAGCTGGAAGAGCTGTCGGATCGTTACAAAGCCATCGTGGGCGGCGTGTTCCCGCTTCGCGAAAACACGAACAACCAGGTGGAGAACCTGCAGGAAGCGCTGGATACGGACAGCCGTCTGCTCGACGTGGAATACGTCTGCTATCAGGGGCTGAAACACGCGAGTCCGTTCATCGAAGACGGCGTGGAGCAAATGGCCAAAGACGGCATCAAAAAAGCGGTGGGCATCGTGCTGGCCCCGCATTATTCCACGATGAGCGTCGAAAGCTATGTCAAACGCGCCCAGGCCAAAGCGGACGAAGTCGGGGTCCAATTCACTTTCGTCAAAAGCTATCACCTGCATCCGCAGCTGATCGAAGCGTTCAGCCGCCGGGTGAACGCGAAGCTCGACCTGTTCAAGGAAGCGGGAGCCGAACGCGGCGAAGTCCGCGTTTTGTTCAGCGCGCACAGCCTGCCGGAAAGAATTTTGAGCATGGGCGATCCGTATCCGGAGCAGCTGCTCGAGACCTCCCGCGCCATTGCAGAACAGACGGGCATTACGTCCTGGCAGTTTGCATGGCAAAGCGCCGGGCGCACCGCCGAGCCGTGGCTTGGTCCGGACATCCTCGATACGCTGCGGAACCTCAGCAAAGAGCAGGTCAAAAACGTGCTCGTCGCGCCGATCGGATTTGTGTCCGACCATCTCGAAGTGCTTTACGATCTGGATATCGAAGCGCAGGAAGTGGCGAAGGAGCTGGACATGCGCCTCATGCGCATCGACATGCTGAACAGCGATCCGCTGTACATGGAAACGCTGCGCGACGCCATCGTCGAACAGCTTCAACAAGCCGGAATGGCATAAATTGGCCATCGATCAAGGAACCCCCCGCAGACGCGAGGGGTTCTATTTGCTTTGGCGGACCTGATATAATAGTATGGATTCTGGAGGAAATCTACTAAAAATTAGGATTTTCAAAGATTCCAAACTGTTTATATTTAAGGAGGAGCGATGTATCCGCCCAGATCACAGAAGAAACGTTCCGGCTCCAAAAACCGGAAGCTGAAGCAGAGGCGGGTGTGGCTGACCGTCAATGCCTGTCTGCTTATGATGATTGTCATTTTGCTTGCCGTTTATTTTCTTGCCGATTATCGGCAGAGTGCGGCCGGGGTTCCGCCGCAGAAACCTGCGCCCGCCAATACGGAACAACACGAATCCCCGCCCGAGGGTCAGAAGGAGAACGGCACGCCGCCGGATGCAGCGGCCGATGACGGGAAGGACCGTCCTGAAGGGGGGAATTCCGATAAAGCCAAGGACTCGGTAGAGGAACAAGGCGAGCCGGAAACAAAACCGCAGGAAACGAAACCCGAGGAAAGTGAGCGGCCGGAGCAGAAAACGGCGGATAAGCCGCAGGACGAAGGAAAGAAGCAGCCGGCAGGGCAGGCCGAAAAAAATCCTCCCGCCGATGCCGCGGAAAAGAAAACCGGCCCAAAAGACGCCGGCCAAGAGGACTCCGACGCGCCGAAGGGACATAAGATAGTAAAGGATAACGGCAAATCCGTCACGATCCATTTTGTCGGCGACATGATTTTTTCGGGCAAAGTGGAAACGCTGCTTGAGAAAAAAGGCTATTCATACCCGTTTGCTTATTTGGGAGACATGTTCAAAAAAGACGACCTGACGCTCGGAAATCTCGAAACGCCGGTGACGACGGGCGGAGTAGGCGCAAAAAACAAGCAGTTCGTGTTCAAGTCTTCGCCGAAAGCGCTGGAGGCGCTGCGGGCCGCGGGAATGGACGCGGTCAATCTCGGCAACAACCATATCCTCGACCAAGGCGAGGTCGGTTTGCTGGACACGATCAAATATTTGGACCAAAGCGGCATTCAGTACGTCGGTGCCGGCAAAAACGCGGATCGCGCCTACCAGCCGATGTATTTCAATCGCGGCGGCATGACGATTGCCGTGATCGGCGCAAGCCGGGTATATCCGGAAACCAATTGGGCGGCGGGAGCAAACAAGCCCGGCGTAGCCAGCGCATACGATAAGGCGTCGCGCGTCATTGCCTCGATCACCGAAGCCCGCAAAAAAGCCGACCTGGTCATCGTCATGGTGCATTGGGGGATCGAACGCGCCCTCACGCCGAATGACATTCAGAAAAAGCTGGGGCATGATTTCGTCGATGCGGGAGCCGATTTGATCATCGGAGGGCACCCGCATGTTCTGCAAGGGATGGAGCAGTATAAAGGAAAATGGATCGCTTACAGCACGGGGAATTTTATTTTCACGAAATCGAGCACGCCGTCGACATGGAAAACGGCCGTGTTTCAAGCCCGTTGCAAAACATCAGGCTGCAGCATGAAGCTGGTTCCTTACCATGCGGAGCTTGGGCAGCCGGTGCCTATGAACGCGCAGGAGGGCGGCCGCCTGATGAAAGAGCTGCAAAATCTATCGATCGGCGGCGTCAAAATTTCAGCGGACGGAGTCGTCACGCCGGGTTCATGAGCGGACGGCCTTCGGACGCCGACAAGTTTGGGGGGAGAAGGTTGAACAATCTGTGTGTGGCCCACCGCGGTTTTTCCGGCAAAGCGCCCGAAAATACGATGGCGGCTTTTCGGATGGCCTTGGCCGAACCTTATGTTCAGTGGATGGAAATCGATACCCAACTTACGATTGACGGGATTCCCGTGGTCATTCATGATTTCAGCTTGGACCGGACGACGACGGGCACCGGCAAGGTCAAGGATTATACCTGGCAGCAGCTTCTCCGGTTCGACGCCGGAAGCTGGAAAAGCAGGGAATACCATGGGGAGCACATCCCTTCCCTCACCGAGGTGCTTCACCTTTGCTGCGGCCGGGTCCGGCTGAACATCGAGCTGAAAACTTCGGGAAACATGTATCCGGGCTTGGAGCAGGCGGTCATCGAACGCGTCGCTTCATACCATATGGAGCAGGATGTCGTCCTGACGTCGTTTGACGCCGGGGCGCTCCGGAAAGTAAAGGAGATCAACCCGGATATGCAAACGGGACTCATCATCGACGCCAAACCCAAGGATCTCGTGGAACGGCTGCAGTCGCTGGGTTGTTCCTTCCTGTCGATCGGCTACCCGAATTTGGATTCCGAATTGTTTCAAAGACTGAAGTCGGCGGGCATCGAGGTGATGGCCTGGACCGTCGACGATCCGAAGCGAATGAGACGGATTGCCGATATTTCTCCGGAAATTTTGATCTGCACCAACCGGCCTGACGTATGGAAAAAAACGTTTATCCGCTAAGCATCATCCTATTTTAACTGCAAAGGAAGAGATCATGATGATTCGAAACGTATATTGCGTCGGACGAAACTACAAACTCCACGCCGCCGAACTTGGCAACGACGTGCCTGAGGAGCCGATGATTTTTTTGAAACCGTCCCATGCGGTCGTACGCTTGGAAGGGCAAACGCTTGAGCTGCCGCAAAACAAAGGCGAGGTCCATTACGAGGGGGAGCTGGTTCTCCGCGTGAGCCGCGCCTATGAACCGGGCGTAAAGGTGGACGACCTGGTGGACCAAATGGCGCTGGGCATCGACTTTACGCTGCGGGACGTGCAGACGGGGATCAAGAAAAAAGGGCATCCGTGGACGGCGGCCAAAGGCTTCAAAAATTCCGCCCCGGTGTCCGGATTCATCGGATTTCCCGGCGCAGAAGCGGCGGGGAGCGAGGATTTCACGGTACATAAAAACGGCAAGGAAGTGCAGCGCGGAAATATCAAGGAGATGATTTTTCCGTTGCAGGAAATCGTCGATTACATCGGCACGCATTACGGGCTTGGCGAAGGGGATGTCATTTTCACGGGAACTCCCGCGGGCGTAGGCCCCTGCGCTTCCGGAGATGCCTTCGAGCTGTACTGGGGAAACCGGCTTCTCGGAAGCTGCGTGATCGGCTGACATGGTTTGGCTGATCGGCGCGCTTTGCGCCCTCGCCGTCGCCGGGGCAGCTTACCGGAAAAGGTCGCTCACGCTTTCCGGCGCCGCCGCCGCGTTCGTCATGGGCACGATTTATTTTGGAGCGGGCAACCTGCTCTGGTTCGGCATTCTGCTGGTGTTTTTCGTCAGTTCTTCGCTGCTGTCGAAATTCAAGCAAGCCAACAAAGCAGAGCTCGAAAAATCGTATGCCAAAACCGGGACGCGGGACGCGGGCCAGGTTTTCGCCAACGGCGGCGCAGGCATGCTGCTGTGCCTGTTCCATGCGATTTGGCCCCATCCCGGCTGGATTTATGCGTTTATCGGCGTCATGGCGGCCGTCACGGCTGACACCTGGGCGACGGAATGGGGAGGGCTGAGCCGCAGGCCCCCGCGTTCCGTATTAACCGGAAAAATCGTTCCTCCGGGAACGTCGGGCGGCGTGACGCTGATGGGAAGCTCCGCGGCAGCGGCCGGCGGTCTCTTGATCGCGCTGTTCGGGTGGTTGTTCGCCTTGTTGTCCGGAACGGACGTTTTCTGGGGCGGCGTGTGGCTTGCGGGGCTTACAGGCGGACTAGCCGGCGCGTTTGCCGACTCCTTCCTCGGAGCGACCGTACAGGTGATGTACCGATGCCCGGTATGCGGCAAAGACGTCGAGGTGCTTGAGCATTGCGGGCAACCGACCCGCCGGATTCGCGGCTGGAGGTGGATGAACAACGACGCGGTCAATTTCATTTCTTCCTGCATCGGCGGCCTTGCAGCCTGGCTCCTGGCATTGGTTGTCTGATCTGCTCCATCTTTCAAGCGATAAAAAAACCGTCCCTTCCGGACGGTTTTTTTGGTTTCATGTACGGGCGGTGAACGTACCTTTTGTTCCTATCGGACCGGACCGTATGCTAAAATAGCAATATGCTTTTCAATTTCAGAGATAAGTAGGGAAAAACGATATGAACATCATGACCGTTGAACATATATCCAAAAGTTACGGCGAAAAAGTGTTGTTTAAGGATGCCTCGTTTGGCATGGGGGATCAGGATAAAATCGGCATCGTCGGCGTCAACGGAACGGGGAAATCCACGTTTTTGCGCGTCATTGCCGGTTTGGAGCCGCCGGATGAGGGGAGTATCTCCCTCGGAAATCAGGTGAGGGTGCGTTTCCTGGCGCAAAACCCCGACTTTCATCCCGGCAATACGGTCCTGCAGCAGGTGTTTGAAGGGAATGATCCCAAGCTGAAGGTCGTTCGGGATTACACGGAAACGATGGAGCTGCTGGAGCTGAATCCGGCCGATGAGGCGCTGCAGGAGAAGCTGCTGAAGCTGAACCAGCAAATGGACGCGCTGCAAGCATGGCAAATGGAAAGCGAAGCCAAAACGATTTTGTCCAAGCTGGGCATCACCCGTTTTGACGCGGCCATGGGCTCGTTGTCGGGGGGACAGCGCAAACGCGTCGCCTTGGCGCAAGCGTTGATCGAACCGTGCGAGCTGCTCATTTTGGACGAACCGACGAACCACATCGACAACGATTCCGTCGTTTGGCTCGAGCAGTATTTGCAGAAGCGCCGCGGCGCGCTGCTGATGATCACGCACGACCGCTACTTTTTGGACCGGGTGGCCACCGTGATGCTGGAGCTGGATCAAGGCCGGTTGTTCCGCTACGAGGCCAACTATTCCAAATTTCTTGAGCTGAAGGCGGAAAGGGAAGAACGGGAGGAAGCATCGGAGCAAAAAAGGCAAAACCTGCTGCGAAACGAGCTCGCCTGGATTCGGCGCGGAGCCAAAGCAAGAACGACCAAGCAGAAGGCGCGGATCGAGCGTTTTGAAGCGCTGAAGGAGCAGCAAGGGCCGACGCGAAGCGGCACGATCGAAATGTCGGCGGCTTCGGCGCGTTTGGGGCGCAAAATCATCGAATTGGAGCATGTGGGCAAAAATGCAGGCCCCAAGGTTCTGATCCATGATTTGAACTATATCAGCGTGCCGGGCGACCGGATCGGTATCACGGGGCCGAACGGAAGCGGGAAGTCGACGCTGCTCAACCTGATCGCCGGCAGGCTGGAGCCGGACGAGGGGGAGATCATCACGGGTCCTACCGTCAAAATCGGCTATTTCACGCAGGAGCATCAGGACATGGACGGCAGCATGCGCGTCATCGAATACATCAAGGAGGAAGCGGAGGTCATCCGCTCTGATAACGGCAGCAGCATTACGGCGTCCCAGATGCTGGAGCGCTTTTTGTTCCCGCCCGCGATGCAGTGGACCCCGATTTCCAGATTGTCGGGCGGGGAAAAACGCCGCTTGTATTTGCTGCGGGTGTTGATGTCCGCGCCGAACGTGCTTCTTCTGGACGAACCGACAAACGATTTGGACATCCAAACGCTGGCCGTGCTGGAGGATTATTTGGACGATTTTCCGGGCGTCGTGTTTGTCGTATCCCATGACCGGTACTTTTTGGACCGGACGGTGGATAAAATATGGGCTTTTGAGGGCGACGGACGGGTGCGCGTGCATGTCGGCAATTTTACCGAATACAGCGAATGGATGGCTAAAAACGCCGAACCTGCCGCCGCGGAACGCAAGGCGGAGAAGGTTTCCGCGCCGCAGGCGGCCGCGGCCGCACCGCGCGAGAAGCTGAAATTCAGCTATAAGGAGCAGCGCGAATACGAGCAAATCGACGGTCTGATCGAAGCCTGCGAGAATAAACTGGCGGCCATCCAGAGTAAGATGGAGGAGGCCTTCGCCGACTCGGCCCTGCTTCAGGAGCTGCTTTCGCAGCAGCAGGAAACCGAAGCGGAGCTGGAGCACCTGATGGACCGCTGGACGTATCTGAACGAGCTGGCGGAAAAAATCGAAGCAAGCAAAAACGGCTAAATTGCAATAGGCGGTGACGCATGGGGATTTTTCAAAGATGGTTTAAAGGACGGAAAAAAGAACCTCGCCGTTCCCTCGGCAGTTACCCGGGGAGCGCTTTTTCCGATGTTGCTCCCGAGGGAGCGGGATTCCGGCAGCATGAATTCCTTGCGCCGGTCCAAACGCGGTTGGACGAGGTGTTCCTTAAGCATGAAGAATATTGGGCGCATGTAAGGTCGCGGTTTCTCGCCGAACATCCGGATGTTTCGGACGCGATGTATTCCTGGCTGCTCCTCGAGTTCAAACGGTTCTTGGCGATGAATGTTTTTCTCAAAAGCGTCGGCATGTACAGCTCCATGGTCGATGAAATCTGGCATTCCGCCCTGCTTTTTTCCCGCGAATACCAACAGTTTTGCCATGACCTGTTCGGGGAAATGATCCATCACGCGCCCCATACGGGCAAATCCGCGAAACCGGGGGAGGCGGAACGGGCCCAATTCGAGCTGGTGTACTCCGTTTTATTTGAAATCCATACGGAAAACACCATCCTTCTTGGGAGCTTCGGGCGTAAAAAACTGGACCCGGCGTTGGCAAACCATGCTCTGGCGGGGGACCGTGATGTTTTGCTTGAACGTTACTTCAAAAATCATCCGTCGTACGTTTACCACGCGGCCGTGCAAGAGCTTGTAAACCATATCATCCACGTCGTCCAAAACCGGGAGGAGCTGCAAAAACGGATGCCGACATCGCCGTCCTCCCAAGCGAAGGCGGGCCGGCCGTCCGGGCAGAGGAAAAATTCTCAAGCAGCTTCCGGTTTCACCTCCCAACAAACGGATTCATATGCTTATGGCGGCAGCGACGTAAATACGCTCATTATGCTTGATTTGATCGACGGGGACGTCGTCGGCGGCGAGTCTGCTTGCAGCAGCGAATCTTCTTGCGACAGCGATTCGTCCTGCGGCAGCGATTCCTCATGCAGCAGCGACTCCTCGTGCAGTTCGTCGTCCTGCAGCAGTTCATCCTGCAGCTCATCTTCGTGCAGCAGTTCATCCGATTAAAAACTCGTCGGTCCGGCAACATGACGGGAAGACAGATGCCGCGCGTTTCGCGCAAGAAACAAAAGGCTGTTCGATCAAGTGGATCGAACAGCCTTTTTTGTCGATATGAACATGCGTTGAATCCAGGAGAGACCATTCCAGCGTTCCGATGGAAGCCGCCGGGCTTGGCATTCACGCCGAAATTAAGATTGCAAATAGGCCGCCAGCAGTTTGGCCGTATTAAACACGGCCGTTTTGTGCGTGCGTTCCATTGCATGGGAGGCATGCACGCCCGGGCCGATCAGCGCGGCACGGATATTGTTGCCGGCCGACAATGCGGCGGAGGCGTCGGAGCCGTAGTGCGGATACACATCGACGGCATAAGGGATGCCTTCGGCTTTGGCCAGCTCGATCAGCTTGCTCGTCATGTCGTAATCATATGGGCCCGAAGAATCTTTGGCACAAATGGAAACGTCGGTTTCCTTGCAGCTGAGATCGTCGCCGATGCAGCCCATGTCGACGGCGATCATCTCGTCGATGTCGGAAGGGATATAGGCTGCGCCGTGACCGACCTCCTCATAGTTCGAGATCAGCAGCTTCACATTATGCTTCGGCTTCCAGTTTTCGCGCTTCATCGATTCGAGCAGGCCAAACAGCGCGGCCACGCTGGCCTTGTCGTCGATGTGGCGGGATTTGACGAACCCGCTTTCGGTGATGACCGCGCGGGAATCGAAAGAAACGAAGTCGCCGACGCCGATGCCCAGCTTCAGAACATCCTCTTTGGATTCGACGAGCTCGTCGATGCGGACTTCCATGTTTTCTTCCTCGCGTTTGAAGTCGCGGGCATCGTCGTAGACATGCACGGAAGGATGCGTGCTCAAAATCGTGCCCGTATACGTTTTGCCGCTGCGCGTATGGATGACGCAATATTCGTTTTCAATGCTTTGCAGCATAAAGCCGCCGACGCGGGTCAGGCGGAGCCGGCCGTCGGATTTGACGGCGCGGACCATGGCCCCGAGCGTGTCCACGTGCGCGCTGAGCCCGACCGTGCGGGAGGGGTCCTCGCCCTCCACTTCAAGAATAGCGCCGCCCTTTTGGTTCCAGGACAGCTTGACGCCGAGGGAGGCCGCTTCCTGCTCCACGAGCTTCAAGACCTGGGCGGTAAAGCCGGTGGGGCTTGGCGTGTCCAGCAGTTTTTTCAAAAGCGTTAATATGTATTCTTCGTTCGGTTGGATTGACATGCAGATGTCCTCCTTATTTCATGGATGAAGATGATGGGTTCCCTACGTAGGCAGTTCGCCTTCGTTTTTTTCTTTGCCGCCGGATTGGATTTCTTCCGGGGAAGGGGGCGTATATCCGGTTTCGTTTTGAATATGCGTCAGCTGGGCGGTCAAAAGCTTGATTTCCTTTTGCAGCTTGTACTGCCTGAAGATGCCGTAAGAGCCGACGATGATGCCGCCGATCAGCGTGCAGCCGACGATGAGCAGGATGAGCGGGATGTCGACTTCGCTGAACATAAAATTGACCCGGACCGGATCCACGTTAATGACGGCAAACACCGCCGTAATCAGCGCAAACACCAATCCGGCAATCAGCGACCATTGGATTTTCATGCGAAAGATACCTCCTTCTTAAAGACAGTATAAAATCCCTTGACCTGCAAGGACAAGGGATTTTATGCCGGATGCGTTATTTCGTCATTTGCTCCAACTGCTCGATGACATTTTCAAAGACGCTCATCGCTTCGCGGATCGGCTGCGGCGAAGACATGTCGACGCCGGCTTTTTTCAGGATGTTGATCGAAAAGTCGCTGCCGCCGCTTTTCAGGAAGCCGAGGTAGCGGTCCACCGCGGGCTGGCCTTCCTCCAAAATTTGCTTGGAGAAGCTAGTCGCCGCCGAGAATCCGGTCGCGTATTTGTATACATAGAAGCTGTTGTAGAAATGCGGAATGCGGGCCCATTCCATTTCGATGTCCTTGTCGACGACCATGCCTTTGCCGTGGTATTTCACGTTCAGGTCGTAATAAATTTCCGACAGCGCCTGCGGCGTCAACGCTTCGCCCGATTCGGCGCGCTCATGGATGAGCTTCTCGAATTCGGCGAACATCGTTTGACGGAACACCGTCGTGCGGAACTGGTCGGCATAGTAGGTCAGCAGGTACATCTTTTCCTTCGGATCGGTCGATTTTTTGAGCAGGTAATCCATCAGGAGCGCTTCGTTGGTCGTCGAGGCCACTTCGGCCAGGAAAATGGTGTACTGCGCGTCGCGGTACGGCAGCGCGTTGTCCGAATAATAGGAATGCAGCGCATGGCCCATTTCGTGCGCGAGCGTGAACATGCTGTTCAAGTTGTCCTTATGGTTCAGAAGCACGTACGGATGGGTGCCGTAAGCTCCCCAGCTGTATGCTCCGGTGCGTTTGTTTTCGTTCTCGTATACGTCGATCCATTTGTTGTCGAAACCTTCCTGCAGCGATGCCAAATAATCGTCGCCCAGCGGTTTGAGGCCTTCCTTGACGGTCTTTTTCGCTTCGTCGTACGTGATGTCCATTTTGTATTCGTCCACGAGCGGAGCGAACAGATCGTACATATGGAGCTCGTCGACGCCGAGCAGCTTTTTGCGCAGGTCCATGTATCTGTGGAGCAGCGGCAGGCTTTCATGGATCGTGTCGATCAGGTTCGTGTACACTTCCTTCGGAATGTTGTCGCCGTAAAGGGACATTTCCAGAACGGAAGGGTATTTGCGCACGTTCGCGTAAAAGATGTTTTTGTTGACGTTGGCGTTCAGCGTAGCGGCGATGGTATTTTTTTGCTTGGCGTAGGTATCGTACACCGCTTTGAATGCCCGCTCGCGCACCTCGCGGTTCGGGTTCTCCAGGAACTGGATGTAGTTGCCGTGGGTCAGCTCGACTTCCTTGCCTTCTTCGTTTTTGATCTTCGGAAACTTCAGGTCCGCGTTGTTAAGCATGCCGAAAATCGTTTGCGGAGCCTGCGACAGGTTGCCGACCTGGGCGAGCAGCGCTTCTTCCGTTTTGGAAAGCACGTGGGCTTTTTCGCGCTTCATTTCGGTCAGGGTGAATTTGTAAGGCGCGAGTACGGGATCGGCGATAAACGCGTCCAGCTTTTCGTCCGGCAAGGACAAAATTTCCGGCGTAACAAAAGAAAGGGCTTCGCCGACCTGCACGTTCAATTTTTTCGCTTTCTGGGATAATGCCTGGTATGTAGGGTTTGCTGTATCTTCGTCATGGTGCAGGTGAGCGTATACGTAAAGGCGTTCGGTTTTGAGGGAAATGTCGTCCTCAAGCGCAAAATAGTCCTTGACCGCGTTCGCGTTGTCGAGCTTGCCTTGGAATTCGGCGATCTTTTTCAGCTCCTGCTGCAGTTCGGCATAAGTTTGGTCCCAGGCTTTTTGGCCGTCGAACAAATCCTCCACATTCCATTTATGTTCTTCGGCTACCTCGGAACGCTTCAATAATTTTTCCATGGGAATCCTCCTTAAATGTTGGGATGAAAAAGCATGGGTTCCATTTGACGAAACCGCTGGAGGAAAGCAGGAAGCCGCCCCCACGACAAAGGTGAGCAGCGCGGCGATCCTGATCGTCTTGTTGAAGTTCACTACCAGGGGACCTCCTTATAAAGGAAAGATGTCCCTTAGTATGAACTTTTCCCCGCGATAATATGAAACCTTTCCTTCAAGGGCTGGAACCCATGGTAAACAGATTGTATACAATAAGGATAAAGGCAATCAGGATCATGACGGCCGCAGTGCCTGCCATGCCCCGTTTCAGCCTTGGCGGGACCGAGTTTTTCATCAGGATGAGCACGGCTCCCAGGCAAAAGGCCGAGATGATGTAAATAAGGGTGCTGTTGTATTCCATTTTAAGGGCTTAGACTCCTTTAAAGGCGGCCATGATGGAGCGCCATTCTTCCATGTTGTCTTCGTACTCCTCTTTGGGGAACCGGGATTCGGCCCACTGCATGAGAGCCGGGCGGCTCATGAAGGTGTGGGTTTCCTCGCCCCATTGATCGGAAATCTCCCGAAGCACGATGTAGCGGCCCTGCACTTCGACGGTCATCATGTTCCATTTGTCTTTTTTGTATATTTCGTGTTTTTTGATCATATGCATTCTCCGTTTGCTCTTTTGGTAAAATGATACCTTAGAGGAAGCTACAAAAGCAAATGAAAAAGTGCAATTTCGCAAAAGATCGATTGCATTGTCAAGAAGCATGAAGTATAATGTACTTATTCGCCACATATGGCGGTATTTTTAGGAGGTTGTTCATTTGAAAGGTACAGTTAAATGGTTTAACGCAGAAAAAGGCTATGGCTTTATTCAAGTTGAAGGCGGCGAAGACGTATTCGTGCATTTCTCCGCAATTCAAGGCGAAGGCTTCAAAACTTTGGACGAAGGTCAAGAAGTTGAATTCGAAATCACTGAAGGCAACCGTGGCCCTCAAGCTGCAAACGTAACTAAATTATAAGATCAACTCCGTTTTATGGATTTCTGTGAATTATGATTTTCGGCATCGGCTGAAATGTCGTAATCGCATGAAAAACTTCGGAAGTAGCGTCGAACCGACGTTTTCTTATAGCTTTGGTTAAAAAAAAGCCTATAAAGCACAGTTCTCGAAAGAGAGCTGTGCTTTTTTTGGTTCGGCTTAGGGAGGATCCGGCTATTGAATCGTGACGCCCCGTTTGTCGTTCGCTGCTCCGGATTGATGCCGTATGCTGCCGGCAAGCAAAAATTGCGCGGCATAGTAGGTTCCCATAATCAACACGTCCGAATAAGCGATATCCGAAACGAACATGTTCCAGGAGAGGATCGAGTCGCTCGCGATAAACAGCAGCGCCCCCGTCCCGCATCGCCAGCTTCCCGTCATGACGGCGAAGAACCCCATGAGCATGATGACGGCCACATATAAAAAGACCGGAACGACCAGGTCTCCATGTCCGCCGGAGGTCAAGCCGCCATGCAGCTTCCAGCCCACAAACGCGGCATAACCGGCAAGCGGAAGCGCGAAGCTCAAACGAAGAGGTGAATATGTCCATCGTCCTAAAAAAGCGGACAGGTAGAACAGATGCCCGATCAGAAAAGCCGAAAGTCCGACGACGAAAAAACGGAGCAAACCGTCTCCCAGCATGCAAAAGAAAAGGCCGGCTGCGGTCAGGCAGGCGTATTTCCTGTCGGAGCGGGGGAACTGCAGGCAAGCGTATACGATAATGAGTGCCATGGGAATCAGCTTGAACAGCAGTCCGTGCAGCAAAAAAACATAGAGCAGCCCCGCCAGCAGGATCAGAAGCGGGAGCGATTTTTTGGCCAAGCGGCATACCTCCCTCGCAAAAACGGATTCGTTTGAAATATAAGCGTTTTCATTGAAAATAAACGCGTTAAACGTGATCTAGTTTATTTGTACTATTTTAAGGTCCATATTATAATAAGAAACATTAGGATTGACACAAGTAGACAACAATGTGGAGGCACCGTCTTGAATGAAAATAGGCAAAGTCAATATCAAGTTCCCCGGAACCCTATAAGCTTGATGGGACGAGTGTATAAGCATATTCTGCCTGAAGTGCGGAAAGAGCTGAACGGATGGCGGAGTCTGGCGAAAAAAATACCTGACCCGGAACTGCGGAAACAAGCGCTTGCCAGCATCGAGACCAAACAATTTCATTGCGAGGGCGGAGGCATTTATGCCGCGGTCCCGCTGCCGGACAGGCTGATTCTAACGAAGCTTATCGTCGCCTACCAGACGATCAGCGACTATCTGGATAATCTATGCGACCGCAGCACCTCCATGGATCCCGAGGATTTTAGGCTTCTCCACCGGTCCATGCTGGATGCTACCGATCCGGAGGCAGAGCCGGTGAATTATTACGCGCTGCGCCTGGAGCAAAACGACGGCGGTTATTTGCGCAGCCTGGTCACGACATGCCAGGACTGCATCCGCCAGCTCCCCGGCTACGCGTCCGCCATGCCCTATGTCCAGGATCTGGCCGGCTTGTATACCGACCTACAGGTCTACAAGCATATCCGGCCCGAACTAAGGGAGCAGGCATTGCTGGAGTGGTGGGAGCAGCACCGTGAACGAACCCCCCATCTTCAGTGGAACGAATTCGCCGCGGCTACGGGGTCGACGCTGGGCGTATTCATGCTTTTTCTTGCCGCAAGTGACCGGCACTTGAGCGATGCGGCTGCGGCCTCCATTCATGCGTCATACTTTCCACATGTTTGCTGTCTGCACATTATGCTGGATTACCTGATTGATCAGGAAGAGGATCGGCTTGGCGGAGACTTGAACTTTTGCAATTATTATGAATCTCCCGAAACCATGCTGGACCGGATCGCCTTGATCGTCGGATGGGCGCGAAAGGATGTTCAGGCCATTCCCGTTCCGCCGTTTCACCGGATGATTATCGAGGGATTGTTGGCCATCTATTTGTCCGATCCGAAAGTCAGCGAGCAGCAGGAAGTTCGCTCCGTGTCCAAGCGCTTGATGAAGGGAAGCCCGCTGACCCGGCTCTTTTTCTTCGTCAACAGCCGCTGGATCCGCAAACATTTGTATGAGTGATTACGAGGAGGAATTTTTCATGACAGTGAAAAAGATTGCAGTTCTAACCAGTGGCGGGGACTCCCAAGGGATGAACGCGGCCGTTCGTGCGGTTGTCCGCAGCGGGCTTTATTTTGGGCTTGAAGTGTACGGCATTCAACGCGGCTACCAGGGATTGCTGAACGACGACATTTTTTCGATGGATCTGCGCAGCGTAGGCGACATCATCCACCGCGGCGGAACCATCCTGCAATCTGCGCGCTGCAAAGAATTCATGACGCCCGAAGGGCAGCAAAAGGGTGCCGAAATCCTGAGAAAACGCGGCATCGACGGCCTGGTCGTCATCGGCGGGGACGGTTCTTACCACGGAGCCAACAAGCTGAGCAAGCTGGGCATCAAAACGATGGCCCTGCCCGGCACGATCGACAACGACATTTCTTTCACGGATTATACGATCGGCTTTGACACCGCGGTAAGCATCGTCGTGGACGCCGTGAACAAACTCCGCGACACGATGTCTTCCCACGAGCGTTCCTCGATCGTCGAGGTCATGGGCAGACATTGCGGGGATATCGCCCTTTATGCGGGCCTGGCTTCGGGCGCGGAAACGATTCTCGTGCCGGAAGTTCCGCATGACATGGACGAAATTACCGCACGGATGGAGCAAAGCTTTGCGCTTGGCAAACGCCACAGCATCGTGATCGTGGCGGAAGGGGTCGGAAGCGGCGAAGACGTGGCGAAGGCGCTCACCGACCGCTGCCCGACGCTCGAACCGCGCGTGACGTGCCTCGGCCATATCCAGCGCGGGGGAACGCCGACGCCAGCCGACCGGAACCTGGCCAGCCGCCTTGGCGATTTTGCCGTGCGCAAGCTGATCGAAGGCGAATCCGGCAAAGCCTGCGGCATCATCAAAGGCGAACTTGTTCTGACGGACATCGACAAAGTCGTCAACACCAAAAAAGAATTCAACATGGAGCTTTACGAGCTGGCATCCCGTCTTTCGCAATAATGACGGGGGTTGGCGGCAAAACCAAAAAGCCGTCCCGCAGGTCAATCGACCCGGGACGGCTTTTTGGTTTGTTTGATCGCTGCCCATGGGTAGAGGGGGCGTTTGAATCCGGACGAACTTTTCAGGCCGAGTCATGCGGCGATGGCTTTGTTCTCCCGGCTCCCGCGCTGCACCCTTACAAGGCGCCAGAGCAGCAGGGTTGCGCCTGCGGCGAGCCCGGCAATGAGCCCGATCCAAAAGCCGAAAGCGCCCAGCGACGTAAAGGAGGCGAGGAGGTACCCGACGGGAAGCCCGATCACCCAATACGAAATAAAGGTAATGATAAAGGCGGGATTGACGTCCTTGTACCCGCGGAGCGCGCCTTGGACCGGCGTTGCGATCGCATCGGATATCTGGAAGAAAATCGCATAGATCAGAAAATGCTGCGTCAGCGCAATGACGTTGCTTTCTTCCGAATACAAGCCGGCGACGTATTTGCCGGCGACGAGCAGCACCACCGCGGTCGCAAGAGACAGGACCACCGCCGAACCGATGCCGAGGATGCTGTACTGCCGCGCATCCTTCAGCCGGCCGGCGCCCTTTTCGAAACCGACGAGGATGGTTAATGCCATGCTGATGCTCAGCGGGATCATGTACAGCGTGCTCGCGAAGTTCATCGCCGCCTGGTGCGCCGCAATCGTTATCGTGTTAAAGCGGCTCATCAGAAGCGTTACCGCGGCAAATACGGCGGTTTCGAAAAAAATCGAAAAGCCGATCGGCACGCCGATTTTGAGCAGTTCCTTCCATACTTTTAAAGATACGCCGTGGAACTTTCGGAAAATGCCGTAAGCGGCGAACGGTTTCAGCCGGATCACGAACGTGACCGCGACCGCAAACACGCACCAATACGTAATCGCCGAGGCGATCCCGGCACCGGCGCCCCCAAGGCGGGGAAATCCCCAATTGCCGAAGATGAGCAGATAGTTCAGAAAAATGTTGATCGGCAGGGAGATGAGCGTAATCGTCATGGAAATTTTCGTATGGCCGAGAGCGTCGATATAGCTGCGGAGCACCGTATAACCGAACATCGGAATGATGCCGATCGACAAAAAGCTCAAAAAGCGGAATGCGACGCTGCGGACCGGGGCATCGAGATTCATCCCGTCCAATATGACGGGAAGCAGCATGCTGCCGATGGCTAAAATCGCGACCGCGAGCAGCAGGGCCAGCCATAGTCCCTGTATGACGTGATAGGCGACCTTTTGGGCCTGACCTCCGCCGATCAGATGGGAGACGATCGGAGTCATGCCCATCAAAATGCCGCTCAAGCCCGTTTGCAGCGGGACCCACAGGCTGGAGCCGATGGCGACGCCGGCCAAATCGGTGGAACCGGCATGACCCGACATGTTCGTATCAAAAAACGTAATGGCGGAAAGAGCGATTTGCGTGATCAGGATCGGCAGCAAGATGACGAGAAATTGTTTCGATTTCTGACTGAGCGTTACCGTTGTTTTCATGTTAAGCCTCACAGTATATATAAATTTCGCGCTATTGAACGGCAGGAATCTATTGTAAAACATAAGCCTCCGTTTGAACAGGGATGACTGTTAATTAACCGGAAAGCAGTGCAGGAAATGAAGAAACCGCCGGAGATGACAAGCCTTGAAGCAGGGATTTGCCCTGTCGGGGGAAATCTTAAAAAGACCGAAACCCGGCCTTGGAGGGACCGGGTTTCGGCTGTGAAACGAATTTCGCGGGTAGAGCGCATTATTTGTAAACCACGCCTTGCGTATAGCGGTTGGTGGCATTCCACAGCAAATATTCGTCGATATGCATATCCTTCAAAGCCCGAATCTGCTCTTCGACCTGCGTTTTGCCGTATTTGACGTAGTGGCCGCTTCCCAGCCAACTGGCGGTAAAATCCTGAATCCACGGGCGAACGATCGGCTGCCGGTCCTTGAGCGGCTCGAGTTTTTTGAAGGTGTCGACCATCGAGCCTTTGATCGTGCGGTACGGCTCCTTGTCGGGGTCCTTGGCTCCGAACCAGCCCTGCGTGTAATGACTTGGGTACACCATCGGGCTGATCACGTCGACGTTAGCGGAGATTTTGTTGAAATCCTGGCCGATTCCTTCCGCCGCGGGCACCGATGCCGCGTAACCGAAAATGTCGACCGAAACGCGGACGCCCATCGGGGAGAGCTGATTGCGGGCATACTGCACGAAATCGGCGACGGTTTCCACGCGGGTTTTGCCGTTTTTGGCGTATTTCAGGGAGTCGGCCCGTTTCTCGAAGCCCTCGGGGAAGCGGACGTAATCGAACTGGATTTCTTTAAAGCCCAGCTTGGCCGCTTCCTTGGCGATTTCCACGTTGTAATCCCACACTTCCTTGCTGAACGGGTTGACGAAGCTGTCGCCTTTGCCGTTTTTCCATACGGTTCCGTCGCTTTTGACAAAGGAAAGATCAGGACGTTTTTTGGCAAGAACCGTATCTTTGAACACGACGACCCTCGCAATCGGATATACGTTGTGTTCTTTCAGGCGTTCCATGAGCCCGCGGATGTCGCGGATAAACGGCTGCGGGTGCCCGTTTTTGATCAGCACCGGGTTGTCCGTTTTGTACGTTATGTATCCGGCATCGTCTTTAATGTCGATGACCATGGCGTTCAGGTCCGTTTGGTCCACGAGGTCGAGAAGCTGGCTCATGCGCGCCCCTCCGGCGCTGTAGGCCGTGACGTACACGCCTTTGACTTTGGGGGCGTCCGTTTGGGGATCGGTTTTGGCGGCCGAACCGTTCGCGCTTGCGGCGACCTCGTTTTGCCGGGAAGCCTCGACGGCTGAATGAATGGCGGACTTCAACATATTGGCGGCTTGGTCGCTGCCGCTCTGCGGATGATGGTCTGCGCTGCCGCCTAACAACAACAGCAGTGCAAAGATGATATTCATAACAATTCTCTCCCTTGTTAGCGTTCACATTACGATTATATTAGAACGCCTAAGCTTAAAAACAACAGGTTTGTAACAATTTGACGATGATTACCGTCGAAAGTTGCGCGGTTTTGCAGGGGAGGCTCATGCGGTTCGCCGTTATATGGAGTATCTTTGCCTGCGGGGAAACGAAATACATATGGGCAAGGGGGATTGCCAAGATTTACGCAATGCTGGAAATGATCGCAATGAGGTTCAGGGCACCTGATCTTGCGAAAGCATATATCCTAAAGTATACTTAATTCATTCTGTAGGGAGTGATTACGGTGACGGGCATGGAAAAATCGGACAAGACGCCGATGTACCAATATATTATCAATGACATTAAACGCCGGATCGAAAACGGCGAATTACAGGCGCATGATCCGCTGCCGACGCAAGTCGAGCTGGCCAAACAATTCAACACCAGCGAAATCACGTCGCGGCGGGCTTTGGCCGATCTGGTTCAGGAAGGCTACATCTACCGGATTCGCGGCAAAGGAAGTTTTGTGAAGGAAGAGGTGGCAGCCCCGCAGCGGGATGCGATGCGCACCATATATTTAGTCTACAAAAACGAGGCCGTGGCTTCGTTTAACCATCCGTTTTTCACGGAAATGTTTCAAGGGATCCGGGAGGTATGCGAAGACAACGGCATCCGTTTTTTTCTGTGGGGGTTGGACGAAACGTATAAGCTGCCGGACGACCTGAACGCGGGAATCGTGTTGCTCACCAGCAACCATGCGTTCGATATCCGGCATCTGACCGGATGGCAGGAAGAAAAGCGGCGGATGGTGACCGTTCATTTCTTTTATCCGCATCTGGGCATTCCTTACGTCATCGTCGACAATTTGACGGGAGGGTATCTGGCGACGCATCACCTGATTTCGCTGGGGCATCGGGAGATCGGGATGATCCTGCCGGGAGAATCCATGATGGACATCAACCAGGAATTCTCCTTGCGCCTGCAGGGTTACCGCCTGGCCTTGTCCCAGCATCAGATTCCCTTCAATCAGGATCTCATCGCCGTATTGCCGGGGGAGGACTTCGCGGATACGGGATACCGGGGATTCAAGGCGCTGATGTCGCTTGAGCACCCTCCGACGGCCGTGTTTGGCGCCAGCGACCTGAAAGCCATCGGGGCGATGACCGCCGCCAAGGAGATGGGGATCCGCATCCCGGAGGATGTCAGCATCATGGGTTACGATGATCTTGCCATCAGCGAATTTACGAATCCCGCCTTGTCGACCGTCAACCAAAACACCCGCAAGCTTGGGGAGCGGGCCGCCGAAATCCTTTTGTTCGGGGGTAAGGACGACGAGAGCGGCCCGCTCCGCGAGGAGATCGTCCCGACGGTCATCGTACGGGATTCGACGGCGCCTTTGGCCCGGGATGCCGACGCTTAGCGGTACCCGGCGGCCTCGGCCGGTTTGCCTTTATCCTGCACCTCTTCGATATATCTCCAGGCATCGGGCCGCGACCCGTCCACATCGCAAAAACCGTATACTTTGGCCAGCTCTCCGCTGGAGACCGAGCAGCCGTTCCAGCGGCCTGCTTCCGGGTCCCCGGCCAGCGCTGCAACCGCACGCCCGACGAAGCGCGGCGTCTCCGAGATGATGAAATGAGGTTCCTTCTTAAGCGCGTCCCGCCAGTTCTCCTCCCGCACCCCGTAGTGGTCGAGCATGATTTCGGAACGCATCCAGCCGGGCGTTACCGCGACGGCTGTGCATCCATGGGGCCGCAGCTCGTGGGCCAGCGATTTGGCCATTCGAAGGACCGAGGTTTTGGCCAAATCGTAAAACATGGACAACCGGTAATTCCGGTCATTGTACGCGGCCGTCCCGTCCGTCATTTCGACGACCAGCCCCTTGCCGCTCCGGATCAGCAGGGGGAGCGCGAAATGGTTCGTGATGAGGTGGGTATCGATTGCCAGCCGCAGCATTCGGAATCCCTTTTCCAGTGATTGTTCCCATACGGGCATGTTCCACTCGATCAGATGTTCCCCGCCCCAAATGTCGTTGACGAGCACGTCCAGCCGCCCTTGCTCCGCCCCGATGCGGTTCATCAAAGCCCGAACCTGTTCCGGGTCCAGATGGTCTGTCCGTACGGGAATGCCTTTGCCTCCCGCGCGGTTGACGAGCTCCGCCGTTTCTTCGATAGTTTCGGGACGGCCATACTCGGAAGCCTGCTCCCTCGTCGTTCGTCCGGTGACATAAACGACAGCTCCAGCCGCCCCTAACTCGACGGCGATGCCCCTGCCGGCTCCACGGGTCGCACCCGCGACCAATGCTACTTTTCCTTCTAATGAATTCACGTTCTGCCTCCCCTTTCAAAAAAATCATTTTTACGCTTTTAGGATATACGTTAACGATGACAAAACCTGTCGTAGATGGACGATATTCAGATTTCGAGCAAAGTATACGCTAATCATCGGTTTGAAGGCCTTGGCAACGATAAAATCTTCCGATTCATCCAAAAAATGATTGCATAACCGCCAAGTATTCAATATACTTAATTCCAAAAAGTATACAATGTATTTTCCGCCATTGGTGGAACAGCTATACGAAAGTGCGCCAATAAACTTGCGATGCCGTCATGCACAATCCGTTCAAAGCGCGAAGGGCTTCGCATATGATTTTGGGTATGAAAAATCCATTTCGGGAGTCATGCATATGAACCATTATTTGGCCGTCGATATCGGCGCTTCCAGCGGCAGGGTCATCTGGGGGACGCTTCGGGAAGGAGCGCTCCGCCTGCAGGAGATCCACCGGTTCGGCAACGGATTCCATGAAAAAGACGGGAAGTTTTGCTGGGATATCGAATATTTGTTTGGGCAGATTCTTTCGGGACTGCAAAAGGCAAAAACGCTCGGCGTCGACGAATGCACGCTCGGCATCGATACCTGGGCGGTGGACTACGTGCTGTTGGACCGGAAGGGGGAGAGGATCGGGGAGGTTTACGCGTATCGCGATCCCCGGACGAACGGCGCCCCGGAACGTCTGCACCGGCATATTTCGTTTCAGGAAGTCTATGAAAAAACGGGCATCCAGCAATTACCCTTTAACACGCTTTACCAGTTGTTCGTGCATGACCGGGAGGAGCTGGAGGCGGCGAAGCATATCCTTCTCGTTCCCGATTACCTGCACTACCGGCTGTGCGGGGTTTTGGCAAGCGAAGCGACCAACGCCTCGACGACCCAAATGCTCAATTGGCAAACGCAGGATTACGATTCCGATCTGTTGGCGCTGCTTGGGCTGCATAGAAGCCAATTTCCCGATCTTGTCCGGCCGGGCGTCCGTCTGGGCGCCGTCCCAGGCGAGCTTGTCCGGGAGCACGGTCTCCCCCGCTGCGAGGTCATCTCGGCGGCAACGCACGATACGGCTTCGGCAGTGCTTGGGGTTCCGGCCCAAGGAACGTCATGGGGGTATCTCAGCAGCGGCACCTGGTCCCTGATCGGCGTGGAGCGGAAGCATCCCTTGACGAGCCGGCTTGCCATGGAGCGCAATTACACCAACGAATGGGGAGCCTTCGGCACGTACCGGTTTTTGAAAAACATGATGGGCATGTGGCTCATCCAGCAGGTGCGCAAGGAAGCCGATGACGCATATTCCTTTGCTGAACTCGCGGAAATGGCTGCGGCGGCCGAACCTTTCCGCTCGCTTATTCCATGCAACGACAGCCGGTTCATGAATCCGCCGAGCATGTCGGAAGCGATCCGCGGCTTCTGCAGGGAGTCCGGCCAGCCGGTGCCGGCGTCCGCCGGGGAACTGGCTCGGTGCATTTTCGACAGCATGGCGCTGTCCTACGACGTCTATGTCCGCGAGCTGCAGGAGGTGACCGGGGAGCGGCTGAAGCAGCTTCACGTCGTCGGCGGCGGCGCGAACAACGGATTTTTATGCCAGCTGAGCGCCGACGTGCTTGGCATGGCGATTTATGCCGGGCCGACGGAAGCGACGGTGCTGGGCAACCTTGCGGTCCAGATGATCGCGGACGGAGCCGTCCGGGACATCCGGGAGGCAAGGGATCTGATCCGCCGCTCCTTTCCGGTCCGCGCGTATGCGCCCCGGCCGCTGGACAGCGGTCTTTTGGCCGAACTTCGGGCGAAATACCGGTCGCTTGGCTGAAACAAACCGGGTGGGACGCCACCATTTCATTTTAAGAATCCGGAGGGGAAAACAGATGGAGTCGACGATTCAAAACAGCTTTGATGAAGCCAAGAAGCTTTACGGGAAGCACGGCATCGACGTGGACAGCGTCCTCGAAAGGCTTTCCCGCATCAAGATATCGCTTCACTGCTGGCAGGGGGACGACGTCAGGGGATTTTTGAACAAGAGCCGGGAGCTTGGCGGCGGCATTGCCGTCACCGGGAGTTATCCGGGGCGCGCCGGCACGCCGGACCAGCTTCGGGCCGATCTTGACAAGGCGTTCGAGCTCATACCTGGCAGGCATAAGGTCAATTTGCATGCCATCTACGCGGATACGGACGAGCGGGTTGATTTGGACGCGCTGGCGCCGAGGCATTTTGAAAATTGGGTCGCATGGGCCAAGGCCAAAGGCTACGGCTTGGATTTTAATCCGACGTGCTTTTCGCATGAAAAAGCGAACGACGGCTTTACGCTCAGCCATCCGGACGCGGGGATCCGCAGGTTTTGGATCGATCACTGCAAAGCCTCGCGGAAAATCGCCGAATATTTCGGCCGGGAGCTGGGGCAGCCCTGCGTGACGAACCTTTGGATTCCGGACGGGTACAAGGACACCCCGATCGACCGTTTGTCGCCGCGCGTCCGGCTGATGGAATCGCTCGACGAGGTATTCCGCGAACCGATCGACGAAAGCTACAATATCGATGCCGTCGAGAGCAAGCTGTTCGGCCTCGGCTCCGAAAGCTACGTGGTAGGCTCCCATGAATTTTATATGGGGTACGCCCTGAGCCGCGGAAAAACCATCTGCTTTGATTCGGGGCATTTCCATCCGACGGAAACGATCTCCAATAAGCTTTCGTCCTGGCTGCTGTTCGGCAAGCAGCTGCTGCTTCACGTCAGCCGTCCGGTGCGGTGGGACAGCGACCATGTCGTGACGATGGACGACGAGCTGCTCGACATTGCCCGCGAGCTGGTCCGCGGCGAACTGCTGGACAAAACCCATATCGGCCTTGACTTCTTCGACGGCAGCATCAACCATGTGGCTGCATGGGTCATCGGCACCAGAAACACGCTGAAAGCGCTGCTGCGGGCGATGCTCGAGCCGGTGGACCGGCTGAAAGAGATCGAGCTGGAAGGGGATTTTACGTCCAGGCTGGCGCTAGTGGAAGAATTCAAGTCCTATCCGTTCGGGGCGGTCTGGGATTACTACTGCTGGAAATCGGGCACGCCGGTAAGGGAAGAATGGCTGGCGGAGGTCAAGCGATACGAACGGGGAGTGTTGTTCCCCAGAACCCAAGCGAAAGGATCCGTCGTCGGTTAATAGAGCCTTTTTTGCGGGAACGTTTTCGCAGGAGCAAACGGATGAACGCAAAGAACCGGAAGCCCAAGATTTCTTGAGCCGCCGGTTCTTTTTGGCATCATGGCATTTATCACATGAACGGATTAAAATGCCGCCTGTCTTCAGTATGGTTCAGGGACTGACTACGAGGCGGCACGGATCTTTCGGTGAACTAACCACATCTTCATTCATTGAAGAGGCGCAGAGCTTTGATGTTCGCAGATGCTGTACTGGATAATTTCCATGGCATCTTCCTGTTCCAGGATACCCAGTCCGTCCCGCAGCACGATGAGTGAATTCAGTTCTTTTTGCTTCAAAAATGGCATCATGTCGGGGAACCACTTCATGACGATTTGGGACAATTTGACCGTTTCCATTTCCACAAAAATCACCCTTTCCTCTCGGATTCTTCAGAGCCCTAAATCTTTAAAGCCAAGGAACCGGAAAAGCGTGTAAGTGCCTGGAAAACCTTTGTCGATCCTAATCTCATGGAACTCATGCAGGTACCGCGCACCATTAATATACCACAAAACTCATCCTTTTTACACAAAGGGTGCCAAATTCAACTTCTGCGGAACGAACCCATGACCCCGACGGTCTCGACGATGTTGACGAAAGCTTTCGGGTCGGTCTGCTTGATGATCCGCTTCAGCTCTTGGAGCTCGTATCGGGTGGTTACCGTCATCAGCATGTCCTTGGATTCGTGGGAAAAAGCCCCTTCGGTTTTGATTTTGGTCACGCCGCGCGGGCGTTCGAGCAGTTTTTCCAAAAGGGCCTCCGTTTCGTTGGTAATGATATAGACGGTGACTTTGAAATGGCTGACGTGGATGAAATCGACCATCTTGCCGGTGACGAAAATGGAGATCATCGAGGCCAGGGCAAGATTCCAGTCGTTCTGCAAATATCCCGCGGCAAGAATGACCAGGCCGTTCATCGCCACCAACACGTTGCCGACAGGGAAGTCCCGGTAGCGCGTCACGATGGAGCCGATAATGTCAAAACCGCCGGAGGAGCCGCCCGCCCGGAAGGAGATGCCTGCACCGACGCCGACCAGGACCCCTCCGAACACCGAAGCGATCAGCGTATCCGTCGCGAGCAGGTTGACCGGAACGATGGCGATAAATGCGGTCGTGGCCACGACCGACAATATGCTGAGCACGATAAACCGTTTCCCGAGCTGGAACCAGCCCGCGGCCAAAATCGGCACGTTAAATACGAAATACAACACGCTGAGATTCATCGGCGTAAAATAATTGACCAGCATCGACAGGCCGGATACCCCGCCGCTTAACAGCTTGTGGGGGACCAGGAACAGATTGAATCCGCAGGCGATAAACGCCGCGCCGACGATCACGCCGATATATTTCCAAATATTACGGAGCTTCACAGTCTCACCTCGATTTTCTAAACGATACATTTTCATAAAAATTTTCAATCTTAGTTTCAAGCCGCTGGTGTTTGCGATTTAGTTTGTGATATAATGGATTGGATATTCTTGAGTAGGCTTGTACAATAGTTTTATTCTGACATTGTTTCAGGAGAAAATTACCGTTTACTAAAAAGTGATTTTGCGAATGAGCGGCGTTTCGTTTGGCAATTGATGGATCGGGAAGCGGGTGCTTCGTCTACATATTGCGCTCCGGAGCGGCCTGGATCGATGTCATGCAAAGTCCCTGTAGGCGTTTTTGCCCTGAATAACGCTATAGAGAATATAAGCCATGCAAAAAATCATGAAGAATGGCTAACCTATATATGTTTACCGCTACTTAAGAATACAGACAAGATTGTGGAATGTCCACTATATAGAAGGAGTATGAATATTTTGAAAAATTTTGCAGATTTAGGCCTTGAGCCGAAGGTTCTACGGGCCATTACCGAGCTTGGATTCGAGGAAGCGACACCTATTCAGGCACAGGCGATCCCGATCGCGATGACGGGACGCGACTTGATCGGTCAAGCACAGACCGGTACGGGCAAAACGGCCGCATTCGGCATCCCCCTGATCAACAAAATCTCGAAGGAAACGGACAAAATCGTGGCGCTCGTCATGACCCCGACCCGCGAGCTGGCGATCCAGGTGGCGGAGGAAATCGGAAAGCTTACCCGCTTCAAAGGCATCGGCTCCCTGCCGATTTACGGCGGCCAAGACATCGGACGCCAAATTCGCGCCTTGAAGAAAAAACCGCAAATCATTATCGGTACTCCAGGCCGTTTGCTGGATCATATTAACCGTAAAACCATCCGTCTCGACGACGTCGAAACCGTCATTCTGGACGAAGCCGATGAAATGCTGGACATGGGCTTTATGGAAGATATCCAATCGATCCTGAAGCTGGTTCCGGAAAATCGCCAAACGATGCTTTTCTCCGCAACAATGCCGCCTAACATCCAAAGACTTGCCCAGCAATTTTTGAAAAATCCTGAACACGTGTCGGTCGTACCGAAACAAGTCAGCGCGCCGCTGATCGATCAAGCTTACATCGAAGTGCCTGAACGCCAGAAGTTCGAAGCGCTTTGCCGTTTGATCGACATGGAGTCTCCGGAGCTTGCGATCGTATTCGGACGCACCAAACGCCGCGTCGACGAGCTGTCGGAAGCTTTGCAAAAACGCGGATATTCCGCTGACGGCCTGCATGGGGACTTGTCCCAGAACCAACGCGACACCGTGATGCGCAAATTCCGCGACGGAAGCATCGACGTGCTGGTTGCGACGGACGTTGCCGCCCGCGGTCTGGACGTGTCCGGCGTTACCCACGTCGTCAACTTCGACCTTCCGCAGGATCCGGAAAGCTATGTTCACCGCATCGGCCGTACGGGCCGGGCAGGCAAGGAAGGAACGGCTTGGTCGTTCGTGACGCCTCGCGAAATCGACCATCTGCACCTGATCGAACGGATCACGCGCCATCGCATCGCCCGCAAACCGCTGCCGACGCTGGCAGAAGCGATCGAAGGCAAACAGCGCATCATTGCCGAGCGTTTGCTCGAGACGATCGAAAAAGGCGAGCTGAACGAGTACAAAGGTCTGGCGATCCAGCTGCTTGAGCAGTACGATTCCGTGCAGCTTCTGTCCGCGGCGATGAAAATGCTGACCGGCGAGAAGCGCGATTCCGAAATCCAGCTGACTCCGGAAGAACCGATCCGCGTGAAACGCCGTTACAACAGCGGCAAGCCTGATCTCCGGAACGGCCGCAGACCTTCGGGCAACTACGGCGGTTTCCGCAGCAACAGCGGCGGCAGAGGCGGCTACAACCGCGACCGCGATAACCGCGGCGGCTACAACCGCAACGGCGGCCGCAGCGATTCCTACCGCGACGGAGACCGCAAGCCGCGCACCAGCAGCAGCAGCGGCGAGGGCAGACGCCCGTCCAAACGCGACGAATCCTACAACAGCTAAGCCAAAGGCGGGGACGTTACCCGCTCAAAATTAAAGAGACGAGGGGCATTGCTGCCCTTCGTCTCTTTTTTTGGTTGCTGCCAAGGATGGTTCGCTCGGATTAGAAAATGAATGCGCGCGTGATGATGACCAGCAGAATGAAGAGAACCAGAATCGCACCTGTGGAACCCCACAAACCAAGACCAGGACCATAACCATATCCACCAACATGAGACATTGAGAATTACCTCCTTAAGTGTTTGATTCCTTTGGGTTACTGTGTATCTTATGTGGGTGAGCACCTTGAGGTATAGACCATCACCCATTTTGCGAAAAAATTAGGCTCTGGCAATGTAAGGCTAAAATGCGGTAAAATATCATTAGTACGAGCATAGATAGTGGAGGAGGAGGCTTTTTCTTGGAATTTAAAGGCGCAATGGGCGGTATTTACAGATTAACGGAATGGATCACCCGCTTTGCTTACAGCAACATTCTATGGCTGGTTTGTTCGTCTCCGTTTTTCTTTTTTCTGGTGACCAGGCTGATGGTGACCGGCGTAAACGAAACGCTTCAAATGAACTGGGCCATGGGTATTGTGGCACCGTTTACATTGTTTCCGGCCACGGCGGCGTTGTTTGCGGTCGTGCGCAAATGGGTGATGGGCGATCCCGACGTCAAAATTTTCAGCTTGTTTTTCAGATCGTACAAGGAAAATTACAAACAAAGCATGATCGGAGGCATTTTTTACGTTCTGCTTCTGGTGATCATGATGGTGGACTACACCGTTTACATGACGCAGTTCAAGAACATGCAAATCATCGGCATCGTGATGCTGATTCTGCTGATCGTCTTGTTCGTGTCCTTGTTCAATTTCTTTTCCATGATCGTCCATTATCATATGAACATTCGGCAGATCATGAAAAATGCGGTGCTGATCACGATCATCCGCCCGTTCCGGGTCATCGCGACGGTGCTCGGAAGCGCGGTCGTACTGTTCATTGGCTCCAAATATCCGGCGCTCATCTTCTTTTTCGGCGGAAGCTTGATTGCTTACTGGGCATTTTTTAATTTCTACGCGACGTTCACCAAAATGCAGGAACAGGCCGAGCGGATCAAACAAAAGGAACTCGAGGAGCAAGAAGCCGCGGAGGCAGGCATTGATCTTGAAGCTACATCCGGCGCGGCCGGTGGCGAACCCGGCGACGGCGATCGGCGGAGCGGGGAAACGACAAGAAAGGACTGATCCCGCTTCGGTTCGTTTCGGAATTTTTCTCCCGAGATTTACTTTTTGAGCAAAAAGGTCTATAATAAGACTACATCCTGCGATGTTCGCCACGGTTAATCGTTGTTTTGAACCAATGATGATGTCTAGGGAGATTTTTACGATGCGCGGCTGGAACGCCCTGTCTATATGACAAGGGGACTTCAAAAACGCGTCCGCGATCACCCACCTGCCAAAGCAGGTTCAGAAGACAATTTAACCGGACGGCATAGGCGGGTTTTTATTTTAGAACATGGCAGGGCACTCCGTGCTTGCGGATTTTACCGCAAACCGGGGTGTCTTTTTGGTTTACGAAAAACATCCCGGCGGACTCTCTTCGTAAGCGAAGGCAAAAACGTGCAAACGCTTTATGGAAAGCCGCGCTAATTTGCCTTTTCGCCGAATTTTCCCTTACTTTCTCTTTTGTTCTGGTCCCAACAATGATACACTGTAAAGTATTGATGATGCTTACTACAAAGGGGGAAAGGTCTTGTCGCTGAAAAGGGTTCTAGTGGGAATCTTTCGCAGTCAGGAAGGTACAAGCGACCGGGCGAAGGATCCGAAGATGAAGACGCGCTACTACAATTTATCGAAAGACAAGGCATGGGAGGAAATATCCTCGACATTAAAAAAGATCCCGGGGTATAAGGTCTTGCATGAAGTTCCTTCCGTCGGCGAAATTACGCTGGAGAAAAGAACGTCTTTCGGACGAACGGTGGACATCACGGTATCCGTGCTGTCGGTAGGTCCGGTGCGCAGCGCGGTTGACATGTATTCCGCTTCCAGAGGTTCCCTGGGGGATTTGGGGGCCAACTACCGCATTATTCTCAATTTATTTTCGGCACTCGACAAGAAACTGGGCAAATACAAAGTCTCTTAACGATAGGCATGAAAAAGCGAGAGAAAGACACAAGCTTTCTCCCGCTTTTTTTCAGGTAGGGAATACGCGTCGTTGACGCGCTTCCCGATTCGAATGAACAGAGGACATGAAAAAGCGGTCTGTCTTCAACGAAAAACGACGATAGGCTTTTTCTTATGCCCTGGCAAGCATATACTTAAGGCGAGGGCTTCTTACAGAAGCTCTTTGACGGCTGCGACCGCTTTTTCGTAATTCGGATGTTCGGCCATCTCTTTCAGATATTCCACGTACGTGATTTTGTCGTTTTGGTCGACAACGAAAATGGAGCGCATGTCCAGACGGAATTCCTTGATGTGGACGCCGTAGGCTTGGCCGAAAGACATGTCCTTATGATCCGAAAGCGTGATGACGCGGTCTACGCCGGCTGCGCCGCACCAGCGCTCTTGAGCAAACGGAAGATCGGCGCTGATGGTGAGTACGACCACGTTATCGCCAAGGGCGGAGGCCTCCTCGTTGAAACGGCGGGTTTGGGCGTCGCATACGCCGGTATCCAGGGAAGGTACGACGCTGATCAGCTTGATTTTTCCCGCGAAATCTTTCAGGGTAGCCTGTTCAAGCAGATTTTTGCTGACGGTAAAGTCCGGAGCCTGATCGCCCGCCTTCAGTTCGGGACCGATCAGCGTAATCGGATTGCCTTTAAATGTTGCAGCACCTGTGCGTTCTTGTGCCATGGTTGATTCTCCTTTCGGATATGGAATTTTGGTGATTCGTGCCAATTCATTATAATCTTTTTAAAAAGGGATTGTCCAATGAGCCGGATGCCGGCGGGCGACGCCGCGAATGCCAACATGGTTTCCCGATATCCGGGACGGTCCCGATATAGCGATAGAAAAGGAAGTGCGGCATGTTATTTGTTCGTTATGAAAACTGGAAAAGCTACTTGAAATATTATCCGATTACGACGATATTGTTTGTGGCGAATATTGTGATGTACCTGATTCTGGTCTTTAACGGAGGGGCCTCCGATCAAAACACGATCATCCGATTCGGGGCGCTGACCAACGTGGAAGGAATGAACGAATGGTGGCGATACGTAACGTCGCTTTTTCTTCACGGAGGTTTTTCGCATCTTTTGTTTAACGATTTTGCCATCCTCGTCTTCTGCCCGCCGCTTGAGCGGCTGCTTGGGGCTTGGCGATATGCGCTATTATACCTGCTCAGCGGCGTGATCGGCAATATTTTGTCCGTGGCGCATTATAACCGTCTGGGGGAAACGCTCCTTACGTTAGGCGCCTCAGGGGCCGTTTACGGGGTGTACGGAGCCTACCTCTACATCGCCCTGCTGCAGCGGAACCTGATGGACGAATCCTCGCGCAAGACGATTTATGCCCTGCTTGCCATCGGGATTATTTTCTCGTTTGCTTCGGGGGAACAAATGAAAATCAACTGGATGGCGCATTTGGGCGGATTGGTCGGCGGATTTTTCGTTTACGGCTTAATGGCAAGGATTTTGAAGAAACGGTATGGAAGGTCATAGCAAGAGGACCCGCGTAAAAAGCAGAATGGAGCGAGTAACAGGTGGAATTAAGACAGTTGCAGTATTTTTTGAAGGTAGCGCAGAAAGAGCATGTCACCCAGGCTTCGGAGGAGCTTCACGTGGCCCAGTCTGCGGTCAGCCGTCAGATTCATCAGCTGGAGGAAGAGCTGGGCGTTCAATTGTTTATGCAAAAGGGAAGAAACCTGCAGCTGACGCCGGTAGGACAGCTGTTTTGCAAACGGGTGGACAGCATCCTCAAAGATCTCGACCGGGCGGTTGCCGAGGTTCATGAATTTTTGGACCCGGAGCAAGGCGAAATCCGGATCGGTTTTCCGCACAGTTTGGGGATCCATCTTATTCCGTCTGTCGTGGCCGAATTCAAGCGGCGGTATCCGAACGTGAAATTCAGGTTCAAGCAGGGCATGTTCCCATCCTTGATCCGCGACGTCATTTCGGCGGAAGTGGATCTTGCCTTCATTTCCCCGTTTCCGGAGAAGCATGATCAAGTGGAAGGGGAGATTATGCTGACGGAGGAGCTGTTTGCGATTTTGCCTCCGAACCATCCGCTGGCCAAGGAAGAGAGCATCAAGCTTAGCCAACTCAAGGACGATAAATTCGTCCTGTTCAGCAAAGGGTATTCGCTGCGGCCGATCGTATGGCATGCCTGCTTGGAGGCGGGATTCACGCCGAAGATCGCGTTTGAGGGCGAGGAAACCGACACGATCCGGGGGTTGGTGGCCGCGGGCATGGGGGTAAGCATTTTGCCGGAGATGGCATTATTCCAGACGAATCCGCTCCAGCCTGCCCGTGTACGGATTTCGGAGCCGAAGGTGACGCGCACCATCGGGCTGATCCACCGATCGGACGACAAGCTGCCGCGGGTGGCTCAGGCCTTCCGCTCCTTTTTGCTCAGCTACTTCGGACTGCAGCAGCAAGCCGGAACTTGCGATAAACCGAAAACATAACCTGAACAATCATAAAACCCCCTGGCCGGTTGGCAACCGTCCAGGGGGTTTTTGGCGTCATAACGTTAATCGCGGTTATTGTTCACGAAAATAAAGATGTAGCGCAGAAGCTCCAGCACGGAGATCAGCGCGGCAGCCACATAGGTCAGGGCCGCGGCGTTCAGCACCTTGGCGACGCCTCTTTCTTCTTCGTTTGTGATATATCCTTCGGCCACCATAATGTCGCGGGCGCGGTTGCTGGCATTAAATTCGACCGGCAGCGTAATGAGCTGGAAGGCGACGGCAACGGAGAAGAAGATAATCCCGATCCCGAGAAGCCCCATCCACTGGAACAGGAAGCCGGCGATAATGAGCAAAGGAGCGATCCCCGACGCAAAGTTGACGATCGGGAATATCCGGTGTCTCAGCACGAGCATCGGATAATGCTGTTTGTGCTGAATGGCGTGTCCGACCTCGTGACAGGCGACCGAAACCGCCGAAATCGAATTTTCGTAGTAGACCGGTTCGGATAAGCGGACCACGCGGTGAATCGGATCGTAGTGGTCGGATAACGCGCCGCGCACCGGTTCGATCGGAACATCGTGCAAACCGTTGCTGTCAAGCATATGCCGGGCTGCATCGTAGCCGGTCATGCCGCTGGCCGCCGGTACGTCCGACCATTTTCTGAACGTTCCTTGGACCCGGAACTGCGCCCACAAGGAAAAACCGAACGCAATGATAATAAGAATATACATTCCCATCTTACAACCTCCTGCTTGTGTCGATACCTGTAAAATAGAGCCTCGCTAAAGGGTAGGTCCTTGTTCGAGGAAAAGCCTGATCGCCTCGATGCATGCCGCGCCCTGCGGCAGCAAATTCAGCAGCAGGCGCCGCGCTTGCCCTGGCTTCATCTTCTCGAGAAGGGGGCTGAGCTCCTTGACCTCGCGTTCCAGCTGCTGCATTTGCAGCTCCAGGTGGGAAAGCCTGTCGGATACGTGATGGATCTCAGGGGCGGCATCCCATTTGGCAAGCGTCTGGCGAATCTCTTCCAGAGTATATTTCTCTTGTTTCAATTCATTAATACGTTTGAGACGGAGCAAGGTTTCATGGCTGTACAAACGATAATTTTTAAGAGTGCGCTTTTCGGGAGAGATCAACCCCAGCTTGGTATAATAGTCGATCGTACGCTCGCTGACGCCCCCGGCCTTAGCCAATTCACCGATCCGGTAAAGTTTCATATCCCCATCTAAACCACCTCACCGAAAAAAGTTTGCGGATGCTGATTTATTGCAGTATCCCGAGCTCTATAGAATGAACGTCTCATTTTTGTCGGTTTTCTAAAAAAGGATGCTCCGGTTCGTTCAATCTATGTAACTCATTTTAATGACCTGTAGATAAAAATATGATACATGATAACGAACCGTACAGTCAAACGTTACGGTTTTATAATATAACAATTCATGTAATATATTTTTACATATATTATTTTTTTGAGAATTGTATTGTCATTTTCCCGCTTATCTGTTTATAATGTGATTAATAATTTCGTAATATGTTATAAAACCTAACATTAAAGAGGAGTGGGGAACATGAAAAAAAAGTGGCTTGGCGGTGGATTAGCTTTTCTTGCGCTGATGGCATTTCCGGCAACGGTATTTGCCGATGACGGGGCAAGCAATATGGCGCTTCAGACGGGGCTGAACACGTTTTTCGTATTTATGGCCGCGATGCTCGTCTTTTTTATGCAGGCGGGATTCGCCCTTCTGGAGGCCGGTTCGGTGCGGATGAAAAACGCGGGCCATATTGCCGGGAAAACGGTGCTGACCCTCGGAATCGCCATCGTCGTGTTTTGGGCGTTCGGGTTTGGCCTCGGATTCGGAAACGGCAACAGCCTTTTCGGAACGACCGGGTTTTTTATGACCGGCGATTCGATGGCTTCCTCTTTTGACGCGCTTTCGGCGTCGGAGGTCTCTTTATCGGTGAAGTTTTTGTTCCAGCTGTCGTTTGCGGCCGTTTCGCTGGCGATTGCCTGCGGCGGCATGGCAGAACGCGCCAAGCTGAGCGTATATATCGTATTCGGCACGTTGTTCATGATCGTGATTTATCCCGTGGTGGCCCATTGGGTGTGGGGCGGCGGCTGGCTCGGCCAACTCGGCATGCAGGATTTCGCGGGTTCGGCCGTCGTGCATTTAACGGGGGCGACCGCGGCGCTGGTCATTACCTACCTGCTTAAACCGCGTCTTGGCAAATACAATAAGGATGGCAAACCAAACAGTATTCCGGGTCATAATCAAGTGCTTTCCGTTCTGGGCGTGTTTATTCTGTGGATCGGCTGGTTCGGCTTCAATCCGGGCAGCACGCTTTCGGCACTGATGGACGGCTTTTTCGGATACGTCGCGCTGACGACCAATCTGGCGGTGGCGGCGGGCGCCATCGCGGCGCTGTTCATCTCATGGGCGGTATTCGGGAAAGCGGACATTCCCAGCATGCTGAACGGCGTGTTGGCCGCGCTCGTGGCGATTACGGGCGCTTGCGCGTTCGTCGACGCATGGGCTGCCGTTGTCATCGGCGCCGTCGCCGGCATCGTCACCTTCTTTACGGCGCAGTGGTTTGAAAGAGTGGGCATCGACGATCCGATCTATGCTTTTTCCGTTCACGGCATTGCCGGCA
The DNA here is from genome assembly GCF_057546105.1 of Paenibacillus sp. YAE3. Taxonomy (NCBI): domain Bacteria; kingdom Bacillati; phylum Bacillota; class Bacilli; order Caryophanales; family Paenibacillaceae; genus Paenibacillus; species Paenibacillus sp. YAE3. The sequence goes on from NZ_BAAIYF010000003.1 coordinate 142,937, forward strand.
TTTGGGGGGCGATCTCCACAGGATTGTTTGCGACGCCAGAACTCGTGGAAAAAACGGGGGTCGGCAAACCGGGGCTGTTCTACGGAGGAGGATTCGGGCAGCTGGGCGTACAGCTGCTGGGCGTGCTCGGCGCCTTTGTATTCGTGTTCGTCATCTCGTTTGTGATCGTCGGCATCATGAAAGCGACGATGGGAATCCGCGTCACGGAGGAAGAAGAAATGATGGGGCTGGACATCAGCGAACACGGCGCCTACGGGTATCCGGAGCAAATGAAGCTCATCGCCGGCGCCGAGGCGGCAAAATCCGCTTCCGAGATGCCTTCCGCCTCCAAACCGGCGGTCGGGACCGGCGATTCCTTTTAATCCGAAAAAAGCAGGCGAGGACGCAGCGTTTCGTCGACGAGTGCAGCATGACGGCTTGACAGGGAGGTATCGGGTATGGAGCCGGTGAAAAACGCGAAACATGAACCGGATTTGGAGCTGATCAGGCATGCGGATACGCGCGAGCAGCTTCGGGAAGGCAGGCGGGCTTGCCAGTCCCGGATCGAATATTTATATGCGGAAATGCCGATTGCAGCCTGGACGGCGCTTGTGAACGACATGCATGACGAGGTGGCCGCCAGGGCGGCTGCGGTGTGCGAGAAGGAACTGAAGGAAGCGGGTTACGGCCCGCCTCCGGTTCCTTATGCTTTGGTCGTGTTCGGCAGCTCCGGCCGCCGGGAATCCACGCCTTGGAGCGACCAGGATAACGGGCTGATCGTCAGCGACGAAGCCCATGGACATAAGGACAAGTATTTCGCCGCTTTCGGGCGCCGTCTGTCCGATCTGCTGGAATATGCGGGATATGAGAAATGCAAAGGAAAGGTTATGTGCTCCGAGCCGGCCTGGAACCAAACGCTTGGGCAGTGGAGACATCGGCTGGCTGGCTGGCATCGGGATCTCAGCTGGGAGAACGTGCGCAACCTGATGATCGCGTCGGACCTGCGCTGGATCGCCGGCGACCCGTCGCTGGCGGCTGCCTGGAAAAGTTGTTTTGCCCATGGCTTGAACGAATCGCCGGAAACGGCGACCGCCATTTTGCGGAATACGGTGAGGCACAAAGCGACGCTGAACATTCTCGGTCAGGTGGTGACCGAACGTTTCGGCGAACATGCCGGCGAATTCGACGTCAAATACGGGGTGTATATACCGCTCGTCAACAGCATCCGCTATATGGCGCTGCAGGAAGGGGTCCATGAAACCTCGACGTTGAAACGGCTTGAAAAGCTGACCCTGCTGGACGGCGGAAACCTTCTGTTTGAAAATTGCCAGCGCGCTTTTTTGACCGCATTGACGCTCCGCGCATCGGCCACATATACGCTCCGGAACGGCGTGTATTCCAGCAGCGGTTATTTGCCGCAGACCGAGCTGAAGCAAAAACCTCTTCTGTATAAGCTGAGGGAAAGCCTGACGACGGTCAGACGCACGCACCGGGCACTGCAAAGAAGGCTGCGTTTTGCGGAGAAGGGGAGACTATGAAGGCTCCGGAACGCGGAAACGGGGGGTTTTGGAGTTTGCTGCGACAAGGAGGCGTCCCGTCCGCGATCGCTTCCGTCATGGGGGGCGCCTCCGCCCAGCAGATGGCTTTTATCCGCTCGCTGATGAGGGAACAGCGCCGCCCGGAAATGCTGCATACCCCTTTGCATAAACTGAAGACGGTCATTTTCGATTTGGAGACGACCGGGTTCAACGTCCAACAGGGCGATGAAATTTTGTCCATCGGCGCTTTGAAGGCCGACGGCCAGCATATCGTGGAAGAAGAACCGTTTTATACGCTGGTGAAAGCCAAGCGACCGGTCCCTCCGCAAATTACGGAGCTTACGGGCATTACGCAGCCGATGATCGACCAGGCTCCGCCGTTGATCGAAGGCCTGCACGACTTTATGCATTTCGTCGGGGACCGGGTGCTGGTCGCCCATGCCAGCGGGCATGACAAAGCGTTCCTGAACGCGGCCTTGTGGAAGACGTCCAAGGTGAATCTCGGCCACCGGGTCCTGGATACGATGATGATCGCCCGTTGGCTCGGCCCCGGCCTTCCGAGCTATTCGCTGGATGCGCTGCTTTCGGAAAAAGGCATTCCGGTTGAAGGCAGGCATCATGCGCTGGAAGACGCGAGGATGACGGCCAAGCTGTGGGTTTCCTATCTGCGGGACATTGCGGAAAGCCGCAAGGCGGAGACGCTCGGCGACCTGTACGCTTGTCTCAGCCATGCGTGACGTCCGCAGGAATCAAATGATATAATCCGTTTTTTCCTTTTTCGATCATATAACCGTTTAGTTCGATTTCGCCGCCCGTTTTTGCGGGACTGCCGATGAGGTACGCGCTGAGCATGCCCGCGAATAAAGGCAGCTGCTGCAGATCTTCATCGGAAGGAACGGGCGGCGAGGAAGGGTGGGAGTGGAACAGGCCGATCAGGCCGCCGCCCCGCAAGCATTCCCGCGTCCATTCCGCCGGGTCCAGGACGAAACGGTGCAGCGGGTCAGGCGCTACGTTGCGAATCGGGGCAAAGGCGTCGATTCGCATGCCGCCCGCTGCAGCTTTACCCCGCAACACGCCGCAGGTTTCATATGGCAGTCCGGAAACAAGGTGTTCGGCGATTTGCCTTCCGCACGAGGCATTGAGCCGGATTTCCCGCCGGACCGTATGAGGATCTGCCAACCGTAGTTCTCCCCTCTCGATGGCCTCTGCTCAATGGAAGCAGAGGTATTTTTTTTTGACGTACGTCCGACGTTTTTCGTTTTTTGGCCATTTTCTGCAAACTATTTGTAAGTTCCGATGAAAAGAGGGTACAATACAGAATAGCCACTACAATACGAAAAGGAACGAAGACATCCATGAAGCGTAATCTATATATTCTTCTTGGCGTCATCGTCTTAATCGGCATCGCGCTTTACCAAAATGCGGGACCCGGCATTCAGGCGGCGTTCCAGCATCAAAAAACGATGCCTACCGAGACGGGGCCCGAAGCCGGGCTGCTTGCTCCCGCATTCACCGCCCAAGGACTGGACGGCAAGGAGTATCATGTGGGCGGAACCCAGGATAAAGCGATTTTGCTGAATTTTTGGGCGTCCTGGTGCGAGCCGTGCAAGCAGGAAGCGCCCGAGCTGAACGCCATTGCCGAGAAATACAAGGACAGCCTGGCCGTTTACGGCGTGAACGTGACCAAATACGACAACAAAAAAAACGCGCAGAAGTTCGTCGATAAATACGGGGTTCAATTCCCGGTCATGTTCGACCTCAAAGCCGACATTTACGAAAAGCAGTATAAAGGGGTCGTTTTCCCGACGAACGTGCTGATCGACAAGCGCGGGGTCGTGCAGGAAGTCGTGCTCGGCATTTTGCCGCAAAAGGATCTGGAGAAAAAGGTAAAAAAACTCATCAACTCCTGACATGCAGACAGGCCTTGCCGGCCGCCATATCAAAAAACCTCGGTGCCCTATGCGGACGTCCGAGGTTTTTTTGCCGTGCTGCCGTCTTAATGATTGACAAGTCCCCGCTGCTCCGAGGCAGGCGATTCCTGCGCATCCCGTTCGTTCAAGGCTTGCCCGAGAAGCGCATACCGCATACTGTCGACCAGCGCCTCCCAGCTCGCTTCGATGACGTTGCCCGATACGCCGACGGTATTCCACGAGTTGTTGATGTCCCTCGATTCGATCAGCACGCGGACTTTGGCCGCCGTGGCGTCCTTTTCGTCCAGCACGCGGACTTTATAGTCGGACAGATGCATCTCTTTGATCGCCGGGAAGTATTGGACGAGCGCTTTCCGCAAGGCGTTGTCCAGCGCGTTGACCGGACCGTTGCCTTCGGCGGCGGTGTATACGTTGTTGCCGGCCACGTTCAGCTTCACGAAGGCTTCGGACACGACCGGCTGTCCTGCCGTTTTTTCGACGAGCATTTTAAAGGATTCGAAGGCGAAAAGCTCCTTCATTTCCCCGCCGGCTTCGCGCAGCAGCAGCTCCAGGGAGGCGTCGGCGGCTTCGAAGGTATAACCTTGGTGCTCCAAATCCTTGATTTTGTCGATTACTTTGCGCGACTGTTCGTTCGCCGGGTCAAAGTCGAGCCCCATATCCTGCGCCTTCGAAACGATGTTGCTTTGCCCTGCCAGGTCGGATACGAGGACGCGCTGCTTGTTGCCCACCCATTCGGGAACGATGTGCTCGTATGTCCTGGAGTCCCGGAGAATCGCGGACACGTGGATGCCCCCTTTATGGGCGAAGGCAGCGTTTCCGACGTACGGCTGGTTCACCGGCATGTTGACGTTGGCGATTTCGCTGACGTAACGGGCGGTGTTCGTCAGCTGCTTCAGGCGCTCCTCGCCGATGCACTCATATCCGAGCTTGAGCTGCAGGTTCGGGATGATTGAGCACAGGTTGGCGTTGCCGCAGCGCTCGCCGTAACCGTTGATCGTGCCCTGCACCTGGCGGGCGCCGGCCTGGACGGCGCTGAGCGTATTGGCGACGGCCAGCTCGCAGTCGTTATGGGTGTGGATGCCGAGATTGGCATCCGGTACGCTTGCATGGAACGCGGCGACGATGCTTCCGATTTCATGCGGCAGCGTGCCGCCGTTGGTATCGCACATGACGAGCCAATCCGCGCCGGCCTCTTTCGCTTTTTTGAGCACGGCGACGGCGTATTCGGGGTTGTTTTTGTAGCCGTCGAAAAAATGCTCCGCGTCAAAAATGACCTCCAGCCCTTTACGCTTCAAATAAGCAACCGAATCGTAAATCATCGCCAGATTTTCTTCCAGCGTCGTTTGCAGCGCGGTATGCACATGGAAATCCCATGATTTCCCAACAAGCGTGGCCGCCTGGGCGCCGGACTCGATGATCCGGTTCAAGTTCGCGTCCTGATCGGCTATGCTGTCCTTGCGCCGCGTGCTGCCGAAGGCGGTGATTTTGGCGTTGAGGCCGAGCTCCCCCACCCGTTTGAAAAATTCGATGTCCTTGCTGTTGCTTCCCGGAATCCCGCCTTCAATATATGAAACACCAAGTTCATCGAGCTTTTTGGCAATTTTGAGTTTGTCGTCCGCCGACAAGCTGACCCCTTCTCCTTGAGTGCCGTCGCGCAGGGTTGTGTCGAAGATGGATATGGACTTTGACATGAAAGCGTCCTCCTTTGGAAGTCTTATGAATTCGTTTTTGGTTTTAGCGGGAATCTAACGATCCACATATATAGTAAATTATTATAGCATTTTTACGCGGGAATGTAACAAAGAATTCCGTGTTTTTCGCGGGTGCCCCATTCTTGACCTGTTGCCGGGGGAACGTTATGCTGAACGTAACGAAATTTTCGAAGGTGAGAAGGCTCATGAATAGGGACGTAGACGCTTATTATCCAACGAACGGAAGGGTCATTTTGCATGTGGATATGAACGCTTTTTACTGCTCGGTCCATGAGGCGGAGGAGCCGGACAAGTACCGCGGCAAACCGACGGCGGTGGCCGGGAGCATCGAGCTGCGCAAAGGCATCATCGTCACCTGCTCCTATGCGGCAAGGCAAAGGGGCATTTCGACCGGCATGCACGTCAGCCGCGCGCTGAAGCAATGTCCGGAGCTGATCCTCATCAAGCCGGACTTCCATTTATACCGCAAATATTCGAAAGCGTTCATGAAAATCGCCTACTCCTACACCCCGCTGATGCAGGCGACATCGATCGACGAATGTTACCTCGACATTACCGGTTCGAGGCAGTTCGGCACGCCGCAGCAGATCGCGGAGGAAATTCAAAGGCGGATCGACGAGGAGCTCGGCCTGCCGTGCTCGGTGGGCATCGCTCCGAACAAGCTGCTGGCCAAAATGGCATCCGACATGAAAAAGCCGCGCGGCATTTCCGTGCTGCGCATTCGCGACGTCCCGCGCCTGCTCTGGAACAAGCCCTGCGGCGAATTGTTCGGCATCGGCGGCAAAACGGCCGAAAAGCTGCGTAAAATCGGGATCCATACGATCGGGCAACTAGCAAAAACCGACGAAGAGGCGCTGATCCGCACGTTCGGCGTGATGGGCGCGTGGATGAAGCAGGCGGCAAACGGCATCGACCATTCGCCCGTGCTGGAGGAACGCGAGCCCAATAAGTCGATCGGGCATACGACCACGCTGCCGGCCGACATTCAGGAACGCGAGGACGTCCATAGGGTGCTGCTCAACATCAGCGACCAGGTCGCGCGCCGGCTGAGGCGGCAGGGGCTTGTCGCAGGGGGCGTCCAAATCACGATCCGGACCCCGGACATGAAAACGATCACCCGCAGCCGCATGCTGGACACGCCGACGGAGAACGCCGGCGACATCTACGATGAAGCCCGGCGCCTGTACGCGGAGCACTGGAGCTGGGATAAGCCGGTGCGGCTGCTCGGCATTACGCTCCAGCACTTGACGCCGAAAAGCGAAGCCGCGATCCAGCTGGACCTTTTCGAATATGAAAAACAGCCGAAAAAAGAAATGCTGACGCAAACGATGGATATGCTCCGCAACAAATTCGGCGAAAACGCCGTGGTCACGGCCGGCATGCTGGGGGACGATCCGTCGGTGCTGCTGCGCAACCATAAGGTGCGGGGAACTTCGCTTCAAATGGATTTCGTAGGCAAAGACGGGCTGGATCTTCCTTGATTCCCATCGATATTTATCAAATATCCGGCAGCGAAAGCGACATTGATCATTGGCATTTTGCCCAAGGTGGATTAAGATAGGTCTGGCGGCCGCATCAGGCCAACTTGAAACGCTCGCGTTTGACGTTTGAAAGAGGAGGCTCTCAAGAAATCATGGCGAAATACTGCTGGGTAGACAAAGATACATGCATTTCCTGCGGGGCATGCGGGGCTACGGCGCCGGACATTTTCGATTACGATGACGAAGGTCTCGCCGAGGTTGTCTTCGGCGGAGACGGCAATGAAGGCATGACCGAAATTCCGGAGGACCTGTTCGACGATATGCAGGATGCGGCGGACGGATGTCCGACCGATTCCATTAAGGTAGCGGACAGCCCTTTTCGCGTCCCTGTCGAGAAATAAGCGTAAGAGGAAGCTGCTGCGACACCCCCTTTCCGATCCGTCAGGGAAGGGGGTGTTTTTTTTGACGCCCCGACCCGATATATATAGAAAAGACGTTGTGAGGGATGGAGGACCCCGTGAGAAATTCACTTTATTTGAAAAAATACGTCCAGATGCACCCGGATAACAAAATGGGATGGTATTTGCTGGGCAAGGAGTACGAAAAAGAAGGGCAGCTGGGCAAGGCGAATTACTGTTTTAACCGGTCCGGCGGCATCTATGAAGCGTTCGAAACGAGCAAAATGCCATCCGATATATGGAAGGAATACGAGCAAAGGCTGCTGCAGCAGGCCGAGGAAAGGGAACGGCGTTCCGTTCGGCTGCGCCGCTTGCTGGTGGCCGTCATGGTTTTGCTGCTCGCTTTGGTCCCCTCGGTGGATGCGCCAAGCCAGCATCGGAAGGCGCAAGAAGCGCCGGCCGTTCATCGGCCCGATCCGGCTGCCGGTAAGGAGCAGGCGCAGGCTGACCCGCAAGGAGGCGGCAAGGAGCCGGTGACGGAGGAAGGGGCGGTCATGTTTACGGCCGTTAAGGAAGGCGGTTTGGAAAAAGGCGTGACGCCGATCGCGCCGGGGCCGTTAGCCCACCCCAAGCTGCTTGGAAGCCGGCTGGCCATCCTGGAAATGAAAAAACAGGGGAACTGGCTGGCGTGGAAGCGCCGGCTGCCGGTCGGATATACGCTTGAAAACAAAGGTTCGGGAGCGGTCGCTTACCAGTCATACGATCCGAAAACGTGCAGCTGCCGCCCGGAGGATGGGGACAAGCTGGCCAAAGCCGCGTCCGCCTGGACGGAGAAGCAGGAGGAGCTGGCGCTGTTGAACAGCGCGATTCGGGCATATCAAAGCCAAACGGGTCAATACCCCGAAAAGCTGGAGGATTTGGTGCGCCCGTTTCCGGACAACTGGATTTCCGGGACGACGGAAGGGATGAAGGAAGCGTTCCTGCCTCTAGTGCAGCGGGCGCGGGCGGAAGCGGCGGGACAGAAGCAGGATTCTCCGGACGCCGCAAAAGGAGGCGGGGCCGCGGGAAAAGGGCCTTTCGCCGATACATGGGGAGGCGGGCCTTATTTCGACGCCCCGTTGACCATTCTCGTGGACAAGCAGAACCACCGCCTGGCCGTCGTGAGCGGAAACGTTATGCTGCGGAATTATAAGGTCGGACTCGGGGGCAAGCGGACGCCTGAGGGCCGGTTTGCGATCACGGACAAAGTGATGAATCCGAATGGACGCGACGACGGGGAATTCGGCAGCAGGGGGATGCAGCTTTCGGACACCAATTACGCCATCCACGGCACAAACGAGCCGGATAGCGTCGGAAAGGACGAATCCCAGGGCTGCATACGGATGAGCAGAGCCGATGCGGAGGAATTGTTCGACCTGGTGCCGATGGGGACGCCGGTCATCATTAGCAAAGGGGGCCTGCCCGATGAACTGCTCGCTCCGCAGGAGAAGTTCCGCACGAAGCGGGAGCAGGATCAGACAAACCCCCGTAAAACATACCACTGGCTGTAAATCAGGTGTTCCAAACAATCAGCACGACGATCAGCAGAATGAGAAGCAATAAACTAAGGCCGGACCAAAATATCGCCTTTCTGTTCACTTCTTCTTTTTTTTGCCGAAGTGTCGGAGGCTTGCGTTTGGTTGCCATACCGTTCTACCCTCTTTCTATCGATTTTCGGTGGACACCTCAATTGTAATGGGTTTATCCCCAAAAAACCAGCGGGACAAGGGGAGAGGCGGCGGAAGAAAGAAGGCAAAAAACTTTTCTTTTACCCCGGAAAAGGATAAACTGGAGAGTAGAGAAAAAACTTGCGGATGGAGAGGAAGAGTAACTGGTGCTGTACCGAAACGTGGCAAAACCGATTTTTTTTAAGATGGACCCGGAAAAAGCGCACCATTTGGTGATCGGAGGATTACATACGGCCGGTTCCTTCCCGGGAGGCTCCGGTTTTTTGAGAAGCATGTACGGCGTAACCGAAACGCCTGATCTGGCGGTCGATTTGTTCGGACTTCACTTTCCCACACCGGTAGGATTGGCGGCGGGACTGGATAAAAACGCGGCAGCAGTGGAAGGGTTCTCTTCCATCGGATTCGGATTCATGGAGGTGGGGACGGTCACGCCGAAAGGGCAACCCGGCAACGATCGGCCCCGCCTGTTCCGCCTGCCTCCGGACGAGGCGCTGCTGAACCGGATGGGGTTCAACAACGAAGGGGCGGAAGCGATGGCGGGCAGACTGTCCCGGCTGAAAACAAGGCCCGTTCCGGTCGCCGTCAATATCGGCAAAAACAAGGTGACTCCCAACGAGGAAGCGTACAAGGATTATCAGGCTTGTCTTCGGACGCTGTATCCGTACGGCGATTTTTTCGTCGTGAACATCAGCTCGCCGAACACGCCTGATTTGCGGAATTTGCAGTACGGCAGCGAGCTTTCCTCGCTGATGGCGCATATTATGGAAGAGATGCGTCTGCAGGCGCAAAAGCACGGCAAATCCAAACCGATTCTCGTCAAAATCGCTCCGGACGTCACCAACGAGGAGCTCGAGATGATGGTGGACGCCCTTTCCGCGAGCGGGATTTCCGGCATTATCGCCACAAACACGACGATCGGGCGGGACGGGCTGACCCATCCGAACAAAAAGGAAACCGGGGGAATCAGCGGCAGACCTCTCCGCGCGCGTTCCACGGAAGTGGTTTCGCGCGTCTACAGACAGACGGCCGGCAAGCTGCCGATTATCGGATCGGGAGGCATTTTCAGCGCGGAGGATGCGTATGAAAAGATCCGGGCCGGAGCCAGCCTGGTCGAAATATATACAGCTCTTATATACGAAGGGCCCGAAGTGAACCGCCGGCTGCATGCCGGACTCAGGGAGCTTCTGCGCCGTGACGGATTTTCGCATATTTCCGAAGCCGTAGGAGCGGACCATCGCTGAGGGTGACAGACAGGAGGCATGTGAATGGACGGCAGGGATTGGGGATTATTTTTGCTACCGTATGAGCAAGCCGTTGAGGAACTGAAAGTGAAATTCAAAACGATGCGCGCCGAACTCAAAAAACGCGAAGAATATGCGCCGATCGAGTTCGTGACGGGACGCGTCAAACGGATTTCCAGCATCTTGGAGAAGGCGAAGCGGCTGAACGTCCCGATGGACCAGCTGGAGACCGGCATCGAGGATATCGCCGGGATTCGCATCATGTGCCAGTTCGTGGAGGATATCCGGCGCGTGGCCGAATATATCCGCAACCGCAAGGACCTGAAGCTCTTATACGAAAAAGATTACATTACCAATTACAAAGAAAGCGGCTACCGCAGTTTTCATATGATCGTGGAATATCCCGTGCAAACGGCGCTTGGACAGAAAAAGGTGCTTGCCGAGATCCAAATCAGGACGCTTGCGATGAACTTTTGGGCGACGATCGAGCATTCTTTAAGTTACAAGTACCGCGAAATGCTGCCGGAGGACGTGCGCAGACGCCTGCAGAAAACGGCGGAAGCGGCGGCTATTCTGGATAATGAAATGTCGGGCATCCGCGAAGAAATATTGGAGGCGCAGAAAAAATTCGAGGACGATTCCAACGTGACGTCCCAGGTGCTGACCTTGATTCACCAGCTGTATTTTTATCATCTCGTCAACGAGGCGATGGAATTCCAAGAACGGTTCAACCGGATCTGGTCCAGCCAAGACGGCCGCCCCGACATGGATGAGATGAAGCAGCTGCTCGAAGAAGTCAAACGGGTGATGGCGGGATGCCGCAAGAACGACTCGCAAGAAGACTAGGCGCCGGCTTCCGAAAAGCCTGTTGTCAATGCGAACATCATCCATACGTTCAACCTGCTGTCTTAGGAACAGCGGGTTGTTGTTTTTGATGGTGCATAAGCGAAACCGATTTTAACAAGACAGAACAGGATGATGAGAAACATGGCATTACAGCTGCCTGCCGCTTTTCAGGGGCGCATGAAGTCGCTGTTGCAGGATCAATACGAACGTTTCATCGCTTCATATGACCATGATCCGTACAGCGGAATCCGGGTCAACACGTTAAAAATATCCGTCGGCGACATGCTGGCATCGAGCCCTTGGCAGCTGAAGCCGATTCCTTGGTGCGAAACGGGCTTTTATACGGAGCCGGGCGACCGGCCGGGCAAACATCCCTATTATCATGCCGGGCTGTATTATATCCAGGAGCCCAGCGCGATGGCGCCCGTGGAGCTTTTGGATGTGCGTCCCGGCGACAAGGTGCTGGACCTTTGCGCGGCTCCCGGAGGCAAGTCGACCCAAATTGCGGCCAAGCTGCAAGGGGAAGGACTGCTGGTCAGCAACGACCTGAACCAGGAACGGACGAAGGCGCTGGCGAAAAATCTGGAGCTTTACGGGGTGAGAAACGGCGTCGTGCTTCAGGAGCATCCGGAGCGGATCGCCGCCAGCTTCCCGGCCTTTTTCGATAAAATCCTCGTGGATGCCCCCTGCTCGGGCGAAGGCATGTTCCGCAAGGACGAGGACATGGTTCGCCAGTGGACGGAAGAATCGCCGGACAAATACGCCGCCATGCAGAGGGAAATTTTGAAATCGGCGGCCAACATGCTGAAGCCGGGCGGACGGATCGTTTATTCCACCTGCACGTTTTCTCCCGAAGAAAACGAGGCGATCATCGCCGAATTCCTGCTGGAGCAACCATGTTTTAACGTCGCGCCGCCTCCGGGCGGGCTGTTCGCTTCGGGAGCCGTCGACTGGCTTCGCGGCCATATGGGGGAATCCGATCAAATCCCGGATGACATCTGGGAGCAGGCGGAGCAGACCTCCCGTTTATGGCCGCATCTGATCGAAGGCGAAGGCCATTTCGTGGCCGTGCTGCAGCATGACGGAACCGGCACGGACGAGCCCGGCCGTTTTCTGGCTGAGACAGATCGCGGTTCCTCGGGCGGGGCACGTTTGGACGGCAAAGGCAAGAACCGGAAGGACCGGAGCCAGGGAATGCCCAAAAAAGGCAAAGGAACGGCAAAAAAGCCGGCCGGGGATGATCCGGCCGCCCAGCTGGAAGCCTACGGAAATTTCGTGCGCGACCATCTTGGGTTCGTTCCGGGCGGGCATACGATCATGTTCGGCCAGCATGTCTATCAATCGCCGCTTCCTCCGGGAGCATTGGACGGGCTGAAGGCGGTTCGTCCGGGGTGGTATATGGGCGATGCCAAAAACGGCCGCTTCGTGCCGGCCCATCCGCTGGCCACCGCCCTGCGCCCGCAGGAGTTTTGCCGCGTGCTTTCCTTGTCGTCGGAAACGGGCGAGGCGGTCCGGTATTTAAAGGGCGAAACGCTGAACGTCGAAGCGGACCGGATCCGCTGCACGGACGGGGTCCTGCCCAAAGGATACGTGCTTGTATGCATCGACGGCTATTCGGCGGGGTTTGGCAAATGGCAGGACGGAATGCTGAAAAACGAATACCCGGCAGGGTGGAGGTGGACCTCGGCGTGAGCGCAAAAGGGAGAAATACGCTGCGATTGGACAAGGCGCTGACCCATTTGGGGTATGGGAGCCGAAGCGACATCAAAAAATACGTGAAACAGGGCCTGATTACGGTAAACGGCGTCCGGGCCAAAGACAGCGGGATGCATGTCGATCCGGAAACGGACGTGGTCCTGCTGGACGGGGAGCGGATCCATTACAGGGAGCACATCTACGTGATGCTGCATAAGCCGCCCGGCGTCGTATCGGCGACCGAAGACAACCGGGACCGGACCGTGCTGGATTTGCTGGCGCCCGAGTATTTGGCGTTCGAACCTTTTCCGGTGGGGCGGCTCGACAAGGACACCGAAGGGCTGCTGCTGCTGACCAACGACGGAAAGCTGGCGCATGAGCTGCTCTCCCCGAGGCGGCATGTGCCGAAAACCTACATGGCATTGGTGCTCGGAGAGGTTGGAGAGGCGGACGTCGCGCGGTTCGCCGAAGGGGTTACGCTGGACGACGGCTACGTGACGCAACCCGGAGAGCTTGTCGTGCTAGGGCACGATCGTCAAGGGGAAGAGGTCGTCTCTCGGATCGAGCTGACGATTCATGAAGGCAAGTTCCACCAGGTCAAGCGAATGTTCCAGTCGGTCGGCAAAAAGGTGGTCTATTTGAAACGGATCCGCATGGGCCGGTTGGAACTGGATCCTTCGCTGCAGCTCGGGGAATACCGGGAATTAACGGAAGACGAACTGGCCATGCTAACAGGCCCGCAGGATTAAAGCGCAGTAATAAACGGCTTGCGCGCAGATGGCTGGATGACGTTTCTGTATAAAGCAAAGGAATGGTTTTTTGCATCAATCGAAGGGGTTTCAAGCCAAATCCCTAAAATAGAGAAGAAGGATGGGTGGAGACATGAAATACAAGCTGATCGCTCTCGACGTCGACGGAACGCTGCTGAACGACAACCATGAACTGACCGAGCAAACGAAACAAACCATTCAGGAGGTATCGCGAACCGGAGCGGAAATCGTGCTCTGCACCGGGAGAGGCCCGCAAAACTCGATTCCGTTCATGGAAGAGATCGGGCTTAAAGGTTATGTGATCAGCCATAACGGGGCGGCGACGGTGGACGTCGTCACGAAGGAAGTCGTGCACCAATTCGCCATGGATACGAAAGCGATCCAGCCGTATATGGATTATTTCCGCGATAAAAAGGTTCATTTTGACGTCAATACGGCATTTCGCATGTATGTGGACGACGTGGACGGCATGGCCGTCGAGGTCCGCAGCATGTACGAGAATTTCCTGATGCTGCCGGCCAACCTGCCGCCGATTCAAGAGCTGGGCGAGCCGGTCGTAAAGGTGACGGCATTCGATTACGCCGACGTGCTGGACAAGGTCCATGAGGAAATCGGCAAATGGACGCCGGAATTCAACATTTTGCGAAGCGGCGAATATTTCCTGGACCTGATGCATCCGGACGCATCGAAGGGCAACGCGCTCAAGCAGCTGGCGGAACGCCGCGGGGTGCGCCCCGAAGAGGTGCTGGCGATCGGCAACTACTATAACGATATCACGATGCTGACCTTTGCGGGCATGGGCATCGCCATGGACAATTCCCCGTTGGAAGTGAAAGCGGCGGCCAACGAGGTAACCGCCTCGAACAACGAAGACGGCGTGCATGCGGCTTTGCTCAAATACTGCTTGTCTTGATGGAGTAACGGATATATAAAAAAACGAAGGTACCTGAAGGCTTGTCCGCAAGCCTTCAGGTACCTTCGTTTGTTAAGGGAACGCGTTCCCTTCGCATCACAATTGGCGGAGTCCTTTCGGATAATGATTTTTCAGCTGCCCTCCGCTGGCTTTGCCCCAGCCGACCGGAAGGCCGTCCACCGTAACGAGCGTCCAGCCGCGGAGATCGGCCGCAACGGGCAGCGTCTCGCCGCGCAGATAGGCCGCCGCCTCCGGCCCGTCCGCTTCCAGAAGGAGCCGCTGCTTGGCCTGTTCGGGAGCCAGCGCCATCGCAAGCGCATGGGCCGGTTCGACGCGGTTTTTCTTCAAGTGGGCCAAATGAAGCCCGGCCCGGGGAACCTTCAGCCCGTCGATCGGCAGCGGTTCGGTGGAGGGGAGTAGATACAAGGCTTCCCCGAACAAGACGGGCGTTCCCGCCGGCGGGACGAATCCGGGAAGCTCCTCCGCCGCCCAGGAGGCAAAGTCGCGATACGCCGCCAACTCCGCTTTGTTTTTGCCCTTGTCTTGCGGTTTGCGGGTTCGTTTTTGCTTTCCCGTCCGCTCTACGTCATCCTTTTTGCGCAGCACGGCCACGAAATGCCCTTCTCCGTTTTCCTCATGCGGCCACAGCCGTTTCATGGAGACCAGCTCCATATCCGGATAGGCGCTTGTGAAATGCGCCATCATCTCCTCGTTTTCGCTCAGGTTAAACGTGCAGGTCGAATAGGCCATCGTGCCTCCGGGTTTCAGCATCAGGTAGGCATGGTCCAAAATGTCGCGCTGCCGCGCGGCGCAAAGATCCACCATGGCCGGAGACCATTCCGCCAGCGCGTTCGGATCTTTGCGGAACATGCCTTCGCCCGAGCAAGGCGCATCGAGCATGATCCGATCGAATGCCTCGGGAAACCGGCGGGACAGCTCGTCCGGCGGGGCGCAGGTGACCACGCTATTTGCGATGCCCATCCGCTCGACGTTTTCCGCAAGGATTTTGGCGCGTTCCGGATGGATTTCGTTGGAGACCAGCAGCCCCCGGCCGCGCATTTTGGAAGCGATATGGGTGCTTTTGCCTCCGGGAGCGGCCGCCAGATCCAGCACCGTTTCGCCCGGCTGCGGATCGAGCATCTCCACCGCCGACATGGCCGAAGGCTCCTGGATGTAGTAAAGTCCGGCCTGGTGGTAGGGATGTTTGCCCGGACGCGCGGATTCGTTGTAATAATAACCGGTCGAACACCAGGGAACGGGCTTCAGGTCGAACATTCGGATCACGTTTTCCTGAAGCGCGGCCGTGGCCTTGGATTCATTGAAGCGCAATCCGTGGGTTCGCGGAAGATCGTAGGAGTGCAAAAAGGCGGGGAGATCCCCGCCCAGAATAGATTTCATTTGTTCAATGTACGCGGAAGGCAGCGATTCTTTGCCCATCGTTTAAGCTCCTTTTTGCAGTTTTCGTTTCGTAATGCCGCGATGGCCTGAAAGTTTTTTATGGTTAGGGAGTTGCCTCATGAGCCGGTTTCCTCCGCCGGTTCTTTTTTCGAGGAGGGCGTGCGGTAAGGCGACACTTTGTTTTTGCCCGTCGTTTTGGACCGGTACATCGCTTGGTCGGCTTGTTTGACCAATTCCTCCGCGGTACCGTTTTTGCGGAGCGAGCTGTAGCCGATGCTTAAGGTGACGATCGTTTCTTCGGCGACCCGGGCGCGGATCCGTTCCGCGATTTGGGCGGGATTAGCCCGTTTGTCCACGATCAGGGCGACAAGCTCCTCCCCGCCGAAACGGCCGCTGAGGCCGACCTCGGACACTTCCTCGTCGATGATCGCCGCCACCTGCTTCAATACCTGATCGGCACGTTGGTGGCCCTCGGTATCGTTCAGCTTTTTGAAATTGTCGATGTCGCAAAAGATCATCGATACCTTGACGCCCTGCTCCACATATTTGTTCAACTGTTTCATGAAAAAGCGGCGGTTATACAGATTCGTCAGTCCGTCGGTGATGGAGGAACGGTAAATCGACTGCATCAGCTCGACGATCCGCTCGAACAGAATCAGGAACACGATCGTGTAATACGCAAGCGGAAGCCAGACCGTCGCGGCGTCGATCCATGCGGCATGCCAGCCGGCGTAACGCGCCAGCATCCCGACAGCCACGTAGACGAAGTAGACGCCGATGCCGGCAAAATATTTTCCGCGCTGCCCGATCCGCGGCAGAATGAATGAAATGCCTGCATATAAGATGCCCAATTGGTAGACATCCAAGTAGATTTTCTGCCATCCGGTCCCTCCGAACGGCATGACGTAAGAGACCAGCGGCACGAGAAACAGCAGCGCAAGCGATGCAAAAATCAGATACGAGGATCGGCTCATTCGGCGGTAAAGCTGAAACACGGCCAGGTTGAGCAGCAGGAACGAAAAAATTTGCAAATCGGCGATCCGGGAATAGCTCCCGCTCCGGCTGCTTGCAGGCGACAAGGCGAAATGGATGTTCAGACCTTCGTATGTCATAATAAATAGAAAGGCGACGATCATCGACACATAGGCCTTTTTCCGCTGCTTGCTGTACATAATGAGGCACATCATCGTCATGATGAGTATGATATAGAAACAGCATGCCGCAGCAATGCCGGCCGAAACGGCGTAGGGTGATCCGGACATGAAAGGCGTCATCCTCCAACGGCTCCCGAAATGGTTTTCCTTTACTGAAACATATGTTCCAATATATCATAATTTCGAAGATCCCGAAACGAGTGGACAGCACAAAAACAGATAGAAAGAGATACTAGAAAGGGGCGTTTCCCCATGAGATTACTGCAAGCACTTTTTTTCCCGCCGGAGCAGCCGGGCGGCGTATCCTCGATGATTCCGTACATGCAGGAGCGTTTTCAATCCTCGAGATGGGACATGGAAATGTTCTGGCTTCCGAAGCGGATCCGGAACAAGGGGCATGAAGACGTCCGGTTCGAAACCTTTGACTGGACGGAATACGGCGACTATCCTATCGTTCAAAAATACATTCAAACCTACAAGGATTATTTATGGTGGACGAAGCTTCGGATCCAAAAGCCGTACGATCTGATCCACGCCCACCATCCGATCGCGGGCCTCGCCATGAAACAGGCGTTTCCGGACGTGCCGCTTATCCAAACTATCCATTCCAGCTACGAAAGAGAACTGATTTTGAACGGGAAAATCAAGGCGGACGGCCCCGAGCACCGCTTCCTGGTGTCCTTGTACCGCGAGCTGGAGCTGAAAAGCGAACGGATGCTGACCGTTTCGCGTTCGTTTGCGGATTATCTGGGAGCCTACGTGGATTATCCGGAGCGCATCGCCGTAACTCCGAACGGATTCGACGAGAAACGGTTTAAGCCGGTTCCCCACGAAAACGACGTTCCGCAGCTGATCACCGTCTGCCGGCTCGTCCCGGCCAAAGGACTTGACGTCCTGCTTAAAGCGTGCGCGGAGCTGAAAAAGAAAGGGCTCGATTATGTCCTGCATATCATCGGCGACGGTCCGTACCGCACTGAGCTTGAAACGCTGGCCAAGCAGCTCGGCATTTACAATGAAACGATATTTTACGGCTATACGCTGCACCCCGAAGAGTTTATGCCGTTTTTCGATATTTTCGTTCTGCCTTCCCGGGCGGAAGCTTTCGGTTCGGTATTTGCCGAAGCGGCACTCAGCTGCCTGGCGCTCGTCGGAACGAACGTCGGCGGGATTGCCGAGCAGATCGAGGACGGCGTCAACGGCCTTCTCGTTCCGCCCGAGGATTACGTCGCGCTCAGCGAGGCGCTGGAGAAGGTCATCGCCGACCCGCTTTATCGTTACGAACTGGCGCGTTCGGCCTGGGACAAAGCCAAAAGCCATTATTCGCTGACCCATGCGGTTAATGAACTGAAGAAATTATATTTACAATACTCACCCGTGAAAGAGTGATGGAATGGTTTCCTTTAAATTCATCCATGCTGCGGACCTTCATCTCGACAGCCAGTTTAAAGGCATCAGCGGGCTTTCGGACAACATCCGTGCATTTTTGCGCGAATCCACCTTTGCTTCCCTGGAGCGGCTGACAGAGCTGGCCGTCCGGGAGCGGGCCGATTTTATGGTGATTAGCGGCGACGTATACGACGCGAAGGACGCGTCCCTTCAGGCCCAGCTCCGTTTCCGGGAGGCGCTGGACCGGCTCGGCGAGCACGGTATCGGCGTGTACGTCATCCACGGCAATCACGATCCGCTTGACGGCCCGCGCATGGGCACCTCCCCGAAGGAGCATGTGCACGTGTTTGGCCCCGAATTCGAACGGGTCGTCGCATACCGCAGGCAGGATCGACGGCCGGCAGCGGTCATCGGCGGTATTTCTTATCCGACGGCCAAAGTTACCGAAAATACGTCCCGGTATTTTGAAAGGAGCAAGGATTCATCCTTGTTCCATATTGCGCTTCTCCACGCCAACGTGGACGGCGATCCCGCGCATGAAACGTATTCGCCCTGCACCCGGAGCGACCTGAATGCGACAGGCTACCATTATTGGGCGCTGGGGCACATCCATAAAAGGCAAATCTTGCAGGAAAACCCCCATACGTTTATCCGGGCAATATCCAGGGTCGCAGCATTCGGGAAACCGGGGCGAAGGGCTGTTATGCCGTTCAGGTGGATGAAGAAGGGAACGTCGGCCTGCGGTTCCATGAGCTGGATACGGTGCGTTGGTTCCGGGAGGAGCTTGCCATCGACGGCCTGGAAAGCGAAGAGTCGTTCCATCTGATGGTGGAGGCTCGATTGGAGGCTATTCGCCGCGAGCGTCCAGGGGAAATGAGCATCGTCCGGTTTACCGTGATCGGCCGAGGCCGTCTTCATGATCGGCTGGAAGAAGGGATGGCGGAAGAGCTTCTGCATGCGTTCCGCCGACAAGCGGTTCAAGCGGCGGAAGGGCCCGGCGGATTCCGCGGGCTCGTATGGATCGAAAGCTTCGAGATCCGGTCCGGCCCATGGATCGACCGGGAAGCGCTGCTTCAGGAGGACAGCTTTCTCGGCGAATTGCTGCGATACGGAAAGCGGGTGGGCCAGGACGAGCGGATCCGTTCCGAGTTGTTCCGTCGCGCCCTGCAGCCATTGGCGGCGAATGGCGAGCTGCGCAGGCTGCTGGCCGAAACCAGCGAAGAGGAGCGGATGGGGTGGCTGCGGCGGGCCGAAGAGATGGCGGTCATGCTGCTGGCGGACCTTGGCCCGGAAACGGAAGGGGATAAGGAATCGGATGCACATTGAGCGTTTGCAAATTCAAGGTTTTGGCCGGATCCGGGACCGCGACATCCGGCTAAGCGCCCCGATCACGGTTTTGGCGGGCCCGAACGAGGCCGGCAAAAGCACGATCCTGCATTTTGTGCGGGCCATGCTGTACGGCATACCGAGCCGATCCTACCCCGGGGAGCGATTCGAACCGCCGGGAGGCGGAGCGCATGGCGGCGTATTGACCGCCAGGGACGAAGACGGTTCGGCATGGACCGTCTCCAGGTTTGCGTCCGGGGAAGGCGGACCGGCCTCCGGACGGGGAGAACGGCTGTCGATCGTCAAAACGACCGCCCAAGGAACGGCTGTACATATGACGCAAGACGATTTGGAAAAGGGGCTCCTGGGCGGATTGTCGAGGGACATGTTCAAGCAGCTGTTTGCCGTGACCTTGACGGAGCTGCAGGAAATCCGGACCCTGCAGTCCGAGGAAATGGGCAGCTACTTGTTCCATGCCGGTTTCGGCGGCGGCGCCGGGATCGTCCGGGCCGAGCGGAGGCTGTTTCAGGAGATGGAAAAGCTGTACAAGCCGCGGGGACGGGTCCAAGAAAGCGCAAAGGTGCTGCAATCCATCGAGCGGCTTGAGCGGGAGATCTCGGAAAGCCGCGCTTATCTCTCCAAATATATGGCGGCGGATTCGAAGCTGCTGGAAACCGGAAAGAGCATCGGGGAAACGGAACAAAAACGGGCCGAGATATCCGACCGGCTGGTATTGCTTCGAAAAGCGCAGGACATCCGGCCGCAGTGGCTGAAGTGGAAGGAGGCTGCGCTCGAGCTGACCGGGCTTCCCGAAGCTGCAAGTTACCCCGAGGAAGGCGTCTTGAGGTGGCATCGGCTTCAAGAGGAGCTGGACAGGCTGAAGATCCGGCAGAAAGAGCTGGAGCATGCGGAAGCCGCCATGAACGAACAGTTGGGCCGTCTTCAGCCTGCCGATAGCTTGCTGGCCAAGGGGCCGCTGATTGATAGGCTGGCGGCAAGGCGGGAACCGATCCAAATGAGGATCAAGGAACTCCAGGAATTTTCCGGCGAGGAGGCGGCCTTAAGGGAGCAGCTGCAACGATTGCTCCGGCAGATGGACCCGCGGTGGGGCATGGCCGAACTGCGGGCTTTTTCGGGCAGCGCCGCGGAGCGGGAGGCTGTCCGGCGGTATGCCGCCGGATTTGCCGGGTATGACCGCCGCATGGAGTCGCTTGCGTTGGAGCGGGAGCAAAAGGGCAGGCAGCTGGAAGCGGCCGAATATGAGCTTCGGCGGGCGGAAGCCGCTTATGGCGAGAAAAAAGAAGACGGAACCGCCCGTTTCGCGATGTTCATCCCGAAATCCAAAGCCGAATTGCTCCCCGTTTGGAACGAAATCCAATCGGCGGCGGAACGTTGGCGCGAAACCCGTCTTGAACGGTTTTCCTTTCAGGAAATGGAAGAACGCGAGGCCGCCGTCGATCAACGCATAAGGGCTTTGTACCGGAAGCTGTTATGGGGCAGCGTCCTCTTGACGCTGCTTCTCCCTGGCGCGCTGTGGCTGCTGCAGTCCCCTCCGGGAGCCGGTGCGGCCTTGGCTTTGTTGGCTGCAGCCGATGTCGGGCTATGGCTGGGAAGCAGGCGTTCCTCCGCGAAAGCGGAGAGGACAAGCAGAAGGCATGCAAACTTTTATGATCCGGGAAACGAGGAAAGCCGGTTGTCTTCGCTCATCTCCTCGCTAGTTGCCGACCCGCTGGCCGCTTCCGCCCGGGCGGAGGGCAAAGGGGAAGGAAGACGGGACGCCTTCTTTGCCGAGCAGGATCTGGAATCGGCCCTGCGCGAGCTGCGCAAACTGGTGGACGCCTGGCTGTTGTGGCAGGACGAACTGGAAAGAAGCAAAGCCGAAGCGTTGTCGGCGCGCCAGCGGACCGAGGCTTTGCGGCATGAGCTGGCGTCGCTCCGCCGTAAAATGGACAAGGAGCAGGGGATCTTCGCCGAGCTTGAAGAGGAGTGGCAGCACTGGCTGGCGGAGCGGGAACTCCAGGCATCCTCCTCGCCCGAGACGGTGATGGACCTGTTCGGATTTGCCGAGCAGGGAATGGAGCTTGTGCGGCGTCTCGATTGGCTTGATAGAAAAATGCGGGGGCTTGAGCAGGAAATACGGGCCTATGAAGAGGAATGCCGGCTGGTTCTGCCCGATCAGGAAGAAAGCGGACCCTCTATGTTTTTCCGGCTTGAAGCGGCCGAGCGGGCGTGGGATGAGGAGAAAAAGCTGCTGCGCCAAAGGGAAATCGTGATCTCCAGATTGGAGCCTGTGCAGGAGGAGCGTTTCCGGGTGAACGGGGAAATCGAAGCGGTCAAGCGGTCCATGGCATTCCTGCTTGCCGAAACGAAAGCGGCGGACGGAGAGCAGTTTTTGCGGCTCGGGGCCGCATCGGAGCGGCGCAAAGAGCTGGAGCGCAACATCCGCCAGCTTATGGTCGGCATGTTCGGCGGCTGGCCCCGGGAACGGGAAGAAGCGCTTCGCGGCGTCCTGGACGAGCATGACGCCGCCTCCCTCGACGAAGCGGTGAAGGAAGCGGAACGGGAGCTCGGTCAGGCGGAGCTGCTGCTAAGCGAGCTGCGGCAGCTGCAGGGCAGACTGCTGCAGGAACGGGACGATCTGGCGCGGTTATGCGCCCGGGATACGGCTCTGCAGCAGCTTGAGGAACAGAAGGCGGCGCTTAAGGAGATCGCCGGGCAATACGCGGTTCGTGCCTTGTGCGCCGAAATGATCGCGAACACGCGCAGCATTTACGAACGGGAGAAGCAGCCGCAATTGCTGAAGCTCGCTTCGTCTTATTTTGCCGAGCTGACGCGGGGGAGCTACGCCAGAGTCGTCATGAAATTGGGCGACAAAAGGCTGCTGGCCGAACATCGCAGCGCCGGACTAATCGACAGCACGCTGCTAAGCCGGGGAACGGCCGAACAGCTGTACCTGGCGATGCGCTTCGCCCTCGCCGGGAGCATGAACGGCACAACCGCCGTGCCTTTGCTGCTCGACGATCTGTTCGTCAACTTCGACGAGGAGCGGATGTGCTCCGCCCTCGATCTGGCGGGCAAGCTGGCGGCGGAGCGGCAAATCATCATGCTGACCTGCCACCGTTATATTCTGGATCATGTAAGGGAAAGGCTGCCTCAGGCCGAAATCATCCGGATTTAAGCATCAGCTTGACCACCCAGACGATCGCCAGGCAGCCGAACAGCGGGTACAGCACGGATAGAAGCGAACTAAACCCGATTTGGCTGAGCAGGAAACAGATGAACAAAACGGATGCCGTAATGAGCCTCGGGGAAACGGAAAGATGCTGCTGCAGCTGAAGCGTCACCCCGTACAGATCCGCCACGAACGTACTGAAGATTTCCAGGAAGATCAGGATGACGTAGATCAAATGGACGGCCGTTCCCAGATGGGAGGCGATGCTGCCCATAGGGATTTCGTATTGCCGGATGCCGGGCATATGCGCCGAGATGGCGATATGGGCCGAGAGCAGCATCAGCCCGACGCCGATTCCGCCCGCTATGCCTCCCCATTTGACGGCGGCCGCGCTTTCGGTTTTGCTTCCGAGCGGAACGAGGACGGCTTGGGCCAATACAAGGTTAAAAGCGGTATAAATGATCGGCGATAGCCAAACCACGGACCAATGCGAATCGGCGGGCAGGCTGAGAAAACGGTCGGCGGTGGGGAGCTTGGCCGTATTGAGAATCATGACCACCGACAAGGAGAGCATTAGCGGAACGACGATGCTGTTAAGCTGCATAATGGCATTCATGCCGTGCTTCAGCAAAAAAAACGTCCCTATGATCGTGATGAGCAGTGCGGTTTGATAATGCATGCCGAGATGCTCCATGAATACGGAGCCCGCCCCGGCGAGCATGACGCTGTTAACCCCGATCAAAATCAACAGCATGATGATGCTGATGACGGACCCCGCCTTCGGGCCGAAAAGATGTTTGTTCAGATCCTCGTAAGAGCGGGCGGAAATCCGGCGCGACAACAGCATCATTTTGGTGCCGAGCCATATGAACAGAATCGTCGCAAGCAAGATGGTCAGGGCGCCCCATTTGCCGAATCGGGTAAAAAACTGAATGATTTCCTGCCCGGTGGCAAATCCGGCCCCGACGACCGTTCCGATGTATGTAAATGCGATTTGGATGATGCGTATCCCGGTTTTCATTAGGTTCCTCCCTGCTTTAAAGCGGCGCTATTGTGTACTTCGCTTAGTACAGGTTATGATGGGATTGTGTAGGACATGACTCAGGCGTGTCCCCATCGGTTAGACCTCGAAAAAATATCCAATTGCTGCCACAGCATGAGAAAAGAGAGGCATAACGTTTGACGGAAATTATGGTTTACCTGACACAATACGGTTATATCGCATTATTTGTTTTGCTGGCATTAGGAATCGTGGGCGTGCCGGTTCCGGACGAAACGCTGATCGCGGCCTTCGGCGGCATGATCGCGCAGGGGCATTTTCATTTTGCCGCCGCGCTTGCCGTCACGTTTACGGGAAGCATGACGGGGATGATGATCAGCTATGCGCTGGGAAGAAAAGTAGGGAAGCCGCTATTGGAACGGTACGGCAAATGGGTCCGGCTCACGCCGGGGCGCCTGAAGTCCGCCGAAGCTTGGTTTAAGCGGTACGGTGCCTTCAGCATCGTGATCGGGTATTTCATTCCCGGATTGCGTCACCTGTCTTCCTATATGGCCGGGATATCCAAACTGCCCGTGGGACGTTACGCCGCTTATGCGGCATTGGGCGCGCTGCTGTTTTGTACGACGTTTTTGCTGATCGGACATGCGGTAGGGTATCATTGGAACGAAATCGCGATCATGATGCAGCGGTCGTCGCTCAAGGTCGGGGTGCTGGTGACCGTGCTGCTCGTTGCAACGCTTGCGGTCGCGGGGTTCGTTTGGCGGCGGAGACGTTAAACGCGGTGGTTCGCCGCTTCCGTTAAAGGGTATGAATTTTTTTGAAAGTACGTCGATCGACGTTTTTCTTAATCGTTTTGGGGGTTATGAAATGGAAAAATTAAAGCAAAGGATTATTGAAGAAAGCACGGTCATGTCGGAGCAGGTGCTGAATTTGGACGGCATTTTGAATCATCAGGTGGATCCCGAACTGACGATGGAGATGGGCCGGGAATTTGCCGCGCGGTTTGCGGATGCAGGCGTCACGCGCGTCATCACGGTGGAATCCTCGGGCATTTCCGTCGCGTTTGCGACGGCGCTGGAGCTTGGGGTGCCGCTCGTGTTCGCGCGCCGCAAAAAAACGCTTTTGGCCGATCCCGACGCGTTATGCGAGCGTGTCCCGTCCTTTACGAAAGGGATCGTCACCGATATCATGCTGTCGCGCAAGTACATCCGGCCAGAGGATAAGGTGCTGTTTATCGACGACATTATCGCCAACGGCGATGCGGCCAGAGGGCTCGTCAAAATTATCGAACGTTCGGGAGCGGAGCTGGTCGGCCTCGGCGTCGTCGTCGAAAAATGCTTCCAGGCCGGCGCGCGAACGATCCGCGAGCAGGGAATCCGTTTGGAGTCGCTGGTAAGGATCGAGTCGCTCGATCACGGAACCATCACCTTCGCCGACTGATCGTCCAAATATAAACAATTTCTTTCAAGTGGCGTCCTTTTCGCTTATAATATACTTAAGAACTCGAGAGGGGAGGCAGCGAAATGGGGAAAGAACCGGTAACCGAACAGTTTTTCGTCGATAAACTGGCTGCAGCCAAAGATCATTTCGAACGCGCATTGGATTGCAAACATACGGAGTTTGATGATCTGTATCCCTACATGATGGAGCATCCTCAATTTTTCTGGTACAAACGTTACGTCGCCTGGTCGGAACTTCTGACCATCGTGCGTATGTGTGATGAGCTTGACTTTTCCTGGAAGGATTTGTTCGCCCCTCATCAAGTGGAGTATGTTGAAAAACGGGTGATGTCTTCTACAGTGCTTGATTTTTGGTTTGAGAAAAATGACAGCAAAGAGCATGCGCAACGCTAATTCTCGCACGAACGTTGAATTCAGCCGGCAAGCCGCTGCAAAAGATATGACCTAAATGAATCCATTTAGGTCTTTTTTTGTGATACGAACAAAGGAAAGGAGGCCGCTTGCGATGATTACAGACGAACAGCTCAACAACTACCGCCTTTCCGGAGAAATGGTCAGGGTGGTTCGCGACAGTCTTGAAGAAAACGATGTAAAAGGCATCGTGGTGGCGTGGGACGACAATCATGTGCTGATCCGGCGCCGCAACCGGAAGGTCGTCAAGCTTGACCGGAATTATTGGTTCCAGCCGGCGGACGAGCCCCGCAAAAACCCCGAAGCTTGAGCTTTTGGGATGACAGCCGTAAGCAATGCCGTTTTAATCTGGGGGAATCCTCCTGCCTGCATGGCAGGGTTTCTCCGGTGTTAAAGCGGCTTTTTTTGCAGCTGGGGAATGCATATTCCAGCGCTGCGCTCCAAAGCAGGCTCCGGCTTCAGCCCGAACTTCTGTGCCGCCGATCCGGGAAGACAAGGGATTCCTTTACGTCGTCGAAACAGGAGGGGAAAGAGGGGTGCCCGGAGAAAAGCCGGTGCCGACATTCGGAACGAGTCCCAGATAAGCCTTCATGCGGGCCATCATTTCGCTGCGGAAAGCCGGCCATAAAATGTTCATTTCGCCCGTGTAACCCCTGCATACATATTCCGCGCCGATGCCGCGTTCGTCTTGAAGGATGCGGTATACGCGGATTCGGCGGCTTTTGAATTCGCGTTTGACGCCGGACAGCAGCGTTAGGGCTTGGCGGTCGCCTCCGGCTACCACCTCCATATACAGCTCGGGCGTTTTGAACACGCCGCTTTCTTCCATGATGCGAAGGTCCCGCTCAAATACTTTGTGAATGTATTGCAGCAGAAGATAACTTTTGATCAGCGCCAGTTCGTCGCGGGTTATGCCTGGTGCAGTCATGTAAGGATCACCGCCTTTTATGGGAACCCATGTTCCTATTTTATCCCGCCTGCTGCGTTTTAATCAATGCTTTTTTGCTGGCAGTTGCTTCCGATTTCCCATGTCGTAAAATGGATGCTAATAAAATATCAAAAAAAGTGTTGACCATATTTTAAAATCATGGTATGATCTATCTTGTCGCCGCGAAAGAGTTGGAAAAACAAAAGCGCGAAGCGATGAATACATATGCGGTCGTGGCGGAATTGGCAGACGCGCACGGTTCAGGTCCGTGTGGGCTAACCCCCCGTGGAGGTTCGAGTCCTCTCGACCGCATCGCTTATAAACAGACCCGTAAATTATGTTCATAATTTACGGGTCTGTTTTTTTTTATGCAATCCGCTAAGAAATTGACGAATCGCGGTTTCTTAAACGAGGTGGCAGGCGACGATGCGCCCCGGTTTCGCTTCCCGGAGCTCGGGTTTGCTTTCCGCACAGACCGCCGCCGCGTGAGGGCATCGCGTCCGGAAGGGGCAGCCGCTTGGCGGTTTGAGCGGACTGGGAAGCTCGCCGCTGAGCACGATCCGCTCCTTGCCCGCCTCCACGTCGGGATCCGGGACGGGGATAGCGGACATGAGCGCGCGCGTGTACGGGTGCAGCGGATCCGCATACAGCGTTTCGCTGTCGGCCAGCTCCATGATTTGCCCCAAATACATGACGGCAACGCGATCGCTGATATGTTTGACCATGGACAGATCATGCGCGATGAACAGGTACGTCAGTCCAAGCCGTTTCTGCAAATCTTTCAGCAGATTGACGACCTGGGCCTGGATCGATACGTCCAGCGCCGATATCGGCTCGTCGCAAATGATGAACTTCGGATCGACCGCGAGCGCGCGGGCGATCCCAATACGTTGGCGCTGTCCGCCCGAGAACTCGTGAGGGTAGCGGGTGGCATGATCGGGGTTTAAGCCAACCATGTGGAGCAGCTCCTCGACCCGATGCCTGCGCGCCGAACGGCTGTCGGCGAGACGGTGAATGTCCAGCGCCTCCCCGATAATGTCCATGATCGTCATGCGCGGATTCAACGATGCGTAGGGATCCTGGAAGATCATCTGCATCTCCCGGCGGAGCGCCTTCAGCTGGCGCGGCTTGAGCCGATAAATGTTCGTTCCCCCGTACCAGGTTTCCCCTTCCGTCGGCTCGTACAAGCGGAGAATCGTCCGTCCCGCCGTCGATTTTCCGCATCCCGATTCGCCTACCATTCCAAGCGTCTCTCCTTGGCGGACGCTGAAGCTCACGTCATCGACGGCCTTCAAGGTCTGGCCCCGTCCCAAGTGAAAATGCTTGCTCAGCCGGTGGACCCGGAGCAATGGCTCTGTGCTCATCTGGCCACCTCCCGTGCCAGCGGATGCAGCAGCCAGCAGCTTGCGCTGTGCGTTTCCCCGATGGCGGTCGTTCCCGGCAGCCGCTCCTGGCAGATGCGCATCGCATCCCCGCAGCGGGCCCAAAACGGACAGCCGGCCGGCGGCTTGGAAAGGTCGGGCGGCGTGCCGTAGATCGGCACGAGGGGCTCATCCTTGCTCCGGTCGATGCGCGGCAGGGATCGCAATAATCCACGGGTATACGGGTGCTGCGGCTGCTTGAATATTTCCCGCTTGGTGCCGGTCTCGACGATTTGGCCGGCATACATGACGATCACGCGGTCGCACAGATCCGCCACGATGCCCAAATCATGCGTAATCAGGATGATCGATGTCCCGAATTCGCGCTGCAGAGATTTTAGCACCCGCAGAATCTGGGCCTGGATCGTCACGTCCAGAGCCGTTGTCGGCTCGTCCGCGATGAGCAGCGCCGGGCGGCAGGCCAGTGCCATGGCAATCATCGCCCGCTGCCTCATCCCGCCGGAGAATTCGTGCGGATATTGCGAGAAGCGCGAGGCGGGATGGGGAATCCCGACCATCTCCAACATATCGATCGCCCGCCGTTTGGCTTCGCTTGCCGTCAAACGTTGATGTTTGTGCAGCACCTCGGTAATCTGGCGGCCGACCGTCATCGTCGGATTCAGCGATGTCATCGGATCCTGGAAGATCATCCCGATATCCTTGCCCCGAATGGATTGCATCTCCCGCTCTTTCAAACGCAGCAGATCTTTTCCCTGGAACCGGATCGTTCCTTCGCGGATTCGGGCGGTCTGCTGCGGCAAAAGCCGCATGATCGCTTGGGCCGTCACGCTTTTGCCGCAGCCGGATTCGCCGACGATGGCGACGGCTTCGCCGGGCTGGACATGGAATCCGATGCCGCGCACGGCCTGCACCTCGCCGCCGCGGACGGGAAAGGAGACGCGGAGATCTTGGACTTCGAGCAACGGTTGCATGGGAGAACCCTCCTTGTCCTTATTTTTTCATTTTCGGATCGAGCGCGTCGCGAAGCCCGTCTCCGAACAGATTGAAGCACAACATCATCAAGCTGATGAACAGCGCAGGGAAAGCAAGGCGCCAAGGATAAATGATCATGGTCTTCAGCGCGTCATTGATCATCGTCCCCCAGGACGCGGCCGGGGATTGCACGCCCAGCCCAAGGAAACTCAGCACCGCTTCGCTGAAGATGGCCGTCGGCACGGCCAAGGTCAAGGTGACGATAATCGGGCCCATCGCATTCGGCAGGAGGTGCCGGAACAAAATGCGCATGTGAGGCGAACCCAGGGAACGGGAGGCGAGGGCATATTCCTGGTTTTTGAGCTGCATCATCTGCCCGCGCACGATCCAGGACATATTGATCCAGCCGGTCACGCACAGCGCCAAAATAATCGTGCCCAGGCTCGGCTCGAAGACCACCACGAGCAGGATCGCCACCAGCAAATCGGGAACGGAGTAGATGATTTCGGAGATTTTGTTCATCGCGTCGTCGAGGCGTCCGCCGACGTAACCCATGATGCCGCCGTAGACCACGCCGATCACGAGATTGATGGCCGCGGCGGAGAAGCCGACGGTGAGCGAAATGCGGGCGCCCATCCACGTTCGGGCGAACATGTCGCGGCCGAGATCGTCGGTTCCGAACCAATGTTCGGCGGAAGGGGGCAGATTCGTCTGATCCAAGTTGTTGGAGTAGTAATCGTAGGGCGTCAGCACCGGGCCGATGATCGCCATCAAGATGATCAGCAGCAGGAAGGCAAGGGCCGCCATGGCAACCCGGTTGCCGAGCAGGCGCAGCCAGGCTTCGCGCCATGCGGACAAGCCTGGTTGTCCGATCGCTTCCGCCGCATGTTCGCCGACGTCGGCCTTCCGGAAATCTTCCAACGTCAAGGCGCGTTCTTCGGCGGTCGAGGAATGGGGCATGGTCATACGGCTTTCTCCTTTCCCGATACGAGCGTGATACGGGGATCGATGAGTCCGTACGCGATGTCGGTGATGAAACGGGCGCACATGAGAATGAGTCCATAGAATAGGGTAATGCCCATAATAAGCGAGTAATCGCGGTTGCTGATGCTCGTGACGAATATTTTGCCGAGCCCTCCGATCCCGAAAATTTGCTCGATGATGAAGGATCCTGTCACGACGTTGGCTGTGAGCGGCCCAAGGTAGGTGACAACGGGCAGAATGCCGTTGCGCAGCACATGCCTCCGGATGATGGCGCTGCTGGACAAGCCTTTGGCCTTGGCGGTTTTAATGTAATCGGCCGTTAACACTTCAAGCATGCTCGAACGGGTCAGGCGCGCGATAAAGGCGATCGGCAGGGCGGAGAGCGCCAGGGTGGGCATAATGTAATCGAGCGGCCCGTTCAGGCCGACGACATGCAGCCATTTCAGCTGTACGCCGAAAATATATTGAAAAAACGAAGCCAGCACGAAGCTGGGAACCGATACGCCCAAGACGGCGATAACCATCGAGGCGGAATCAAGCAGCTTGCGGTGCCGCAGCGCCGCCACCATGCCCAGGCCGATGCCGACGATCACCGACACGATAATCGAGACGACGCCGAGCTTTAGGGAATAGGGGAAGGCATCGCGTATGGTTTGACCGACTTCCCGGTCCTGCATTTTCATCGAAATGCCCAAGTCGCCTTTTGCCAGGTTGGACAAATAGACGAAATATTGCTCGTAAAGCGGCTTATCGAGTCCGTATTGGGCCATGAGCCGGGCGCGGATTTCCGGCGGAACCGCCTTTTCCGACATGAACGGATCGCCGGGGATGGACTTCATGAGCAAAAACGTGACGGAAGCGAGTACCCACAGCGAAAGCACAAGATAGAACAGCTTGGTCAAGGAGTACCGAATCATGGCTGCATCCTCCTTCTAGTCAGGTTCGTTCCTTCCTCCGCGGATATGAAGAAGCGGGACGCACCGGCAGCCAGCAGCCAAGCGCATCCCGAACGGACTTCATGCCGGGCAGGTCAATAAGCGCCCGTTATTCGAAGTAACCCCGGTTGTAGACGATATTTCCTTGATAGTCGATATACACGTTTTTGAGATTCGGTTTTCTGAGGGCGACGTTGGTATAGTAGTAAAGCGGAAGGATGGCCTGATCCTGCTCGATCAGTATGCGCTCGGCCTTCACCATCAGTTCCATCCGCTCCTTGTTATCCTGCGACTCCTTCGCCTCGCGGACGAGCTTGTCGTACTCCGGATTGCTGTATCCGATATCGTTGTTCCCGCTGCCTGTCATGTACAGATCGATGAAGGACATCGGGTCGTTGTAGTCGGTAATCCATCCGGCCCGGGCCATTTGATAATTGAGCGCGGTGCGGTTCTTCAGGAAGACGCCCCATTCCTGGTTTTCGATTTTCGCCTTGATGCCGAGATTTTTGTTCCACATGTCGGCGACGGCTTCGGCTACCTTTTTGTGGCTTTCGTCCGTATTGTAACTGAGCGTGAATTCAGGCATGGCGGACAACCCCAGCTCGCTAAGCCCCTTTTGCAGCAGCGCTTTCGCTTCCTCAACGTTCTCCTTGAAATAATCGTCCTTGTGCTCTGAACGGAATTCGCCATTTTCCCCGGCGATACCCGGAGGAACGATGCCGAATGCGGGCAGCTGTCCGCCGAGCGTCACCTTGTCGACGATCTGCTGGCGGTCGATCGCCATCGCCAGTGCTTTGCGGATATTGACGTTATTAAATGGCTTCTGTTTATTGTTGAACAAATAGTAGTAGGTGGAGGCGATGCCCTTGATCTCGAGTTCGTTCTGCTTCGTCTGCTTCAGGACCGGAATCTGTTCGTTTGGAATGCGTCCGGTCGGCATGCCGGCAAAATCGAGCTGGTCGGTTTCGTACATGTTCAGCTCCGAGCCGGAATCGTCGACCATGGTCATCTGCACTTTCGTGAATTTGATGTCGTCCTTGGCGTAGTACTGGTCGTTTTTCACCAGCACAAGCGAGCTTTGCTGCTTCCATTCGCTGATTTTGAACGGGCCGTTCGATATGATGGTGCTTGCGTCGGAGGCCCACTTCGGATTGGTTTTCGCCGAAGAATGAACAGGGAAATAGGTCTGGAATGAAAGGAGGCTTAAAAAATACGGAGTGGAGTGCTCCAATTCGACCTCAAGCGTATTGGCGTCGACGGCTTTGACGGCAACCGAATTCGGATCGGCGTTTTTTCCGGTGTTATATGCTTCCGCGCCTTTGATGTAGTACAGCTGATAGGCGTACGGAGGCGCAGGCTCGGTCTTCGGATCGAGCACACGCTTCCACGAAAACTCGAAGTCAGCCGCAGTCACGGGATCTCCGTTCGACCATTTCGCGTCCTTCCGCAAATGGAAGGTATACTTGGTTCCGTCCGAAGAAACATCCCATTTCTCCGCGGTACCCGGGACCACCTCGCCGTTTTCATTGCTCCGGGTCAGCCCTTCATACAGCCCGTTAAGCACGGCGAACGACACGTTGTCTTGCGACTGGCCGGGATCAAGCGTGGGCGGATTCGAATGCAAATTGAAGCGGAAGACCTGCTCCTTCGGCGTTTCGGTCTTGTTCCCGGGCGCCGGCTCGGCGGGTTTTTCGTTGTTCGCCTTCGGAGGCGGGGAAGAGTTGGCGTCCTGGCCGCTGCTTCCGCAAGCACTCATAAAAACGCTTACAGCCGTTAATAGCAGCACCGCCAGCATGGATTTTCGTTTTTTTCGCATAGCGTACCCCTCTCTTTTGATATGAAGTGGTCCACCGGGCCGAAGTAAAAACGATGAAGCGGGTGCGATCCAGCCATCGGCGTATACCCTATCATTTTATAAACATGCCGACTCGTCTCCATTTATTCCCAATCGCGATAAATTTCGTGAAAAGCGTCATGCCGCCGCAATCGATCGATAAGCCGGCCGGCCTCATGGCCAGAGAGTCGTATGCGAATTGGGGTAATGCCGGAGTATCAATCGCCGGAATATCAATCGAAAGAGACGGGCTGAATGAACCGCTTAACGATGCGCCGACAGCACTATTTTTACACTACTTTTGTCGAATGTCTTGAACATGCATATTTAATATATTAAATATGTATTATATATCTGCAGTGAAAGAAATATCGGTTCAGTTTTCAGGCGAGACAGCGTGTGCGGGATTCTTGAATGTTCAGCCGGTAGAACAAGGTCTTTTCTTTCATTTGCCGACCAATTCAGCGTAAAGTTGAGGTGCATTGTTCATGTTACGAAAGTTCACCACGCTTTGTCTCGCATTGGTTTGCGTGCTGTCCATGTCC
Source organism: Paenibacillus sp. YAE3 (assembly GCF_057546105.1). Lineage (NCBI taxonomy): Bacteria > Bacillati > Bacillota > Bacilli > Caryophanales > Paenibacillaceae > Paenibacillus > Paenibacillus sp. YAE3. The sequence continues at coordinate 176,055 of NZ_BAAIYF010000003.1, forward strand.
CTTCATGCAACAGCGGAATCGGCAGCCGGCCCGTCATCCTCCTCCAAGGGGATCAAGTGGCCCGATTCGCAAGCGCTCCCGTCGTTCGCCAAAGTTAAGCATCTGGATGTGGCGGATGTCTACGACGCGCCTGGGGATGTCAAAATTTTGCTGGCGACGCTGCAGGGCATCGTCAACCGGAATCAACCGCGGATTTATTTGCTTGAAAACGAGGAAGAAGGAAAAATGACCTGGCTGAACGATCTTCAGGTGCCTTATACGGTGCATAACGACCCTTGGGAAGTGGTATCGGAATTCAAACATGAAGCGAAGGGACTTATCGTATACGATCCGAAGGTGCCGGACAGCATCAACGTGGCGACGACGCTTGCCGGATTGAAGGATGCCGTTGTGGCCAGTCCGGACCTCGTGCCGAACCTCACGGCCGCTCCATACGGCCTGAACGTGCTCGATGATCTTCAAGGCAAATTCAAGGATCGGATGGACGCCTACAATTGGCAGTACGAGAACTTGTGGAAGCAGACGACGCACCGGATGCTCATCGGGCTCAGCCCGGATACGTCGGTGAAGCTGCCTCCGGGACTTCCGCCGTCGTTTAAGGTGGTGGCGGAGGAGAAGACGCAGGAACGCGATGCCAAAAACCGCAACACGTATGATCTCGATCTGACCTCTTTTTTGGGCAGGGATGCGGTATACCTTCGGTTCGAGGATGCTTTCCAGCAGGACGGATGGGGCTCCGCCGTTCATGAAGTAACGGTACAAGCCGACGGCCGGACCATCGCCCGATTCGTGCCTGGAACCGACGGCGAAACCCCTTTCCTGTACGATGCCCAAAGCTCCCAGCTCTCGAGCGGCAGCGGCGGACACCGGTTTGCGGACAACGGCCGGTACTTCGTCTACGAGTTTAAATTGCCGGCAGGGACCAAGTCGTTGACGGCTTCGGTGGACATGTGGAACCAGTTCAAAGTATATGCCGGCAACGAAGCGCCGCCTTCTTCGGAACGGAAGGAGCCTTACGGGTATTTGCGCGATTACGCGGTCGCCAACAAAGCGATGGTGTTCTGGCTGGGCACCAATACGCCGGAGCAAAAGGCGTTGTTCGACAAAATCCTGTCCGATGTTCCGGCGGGGACGCCCTATCTCGGCTGGTTCAGCAATGATACCGAAGGCGAGTTCAACGGGGTGGAGCTTTTGTCGAATCACAGCGTATACGTGCTGGCTGCCGATTGGTTCAGCAACCTGACGGTATTCTCCGGCACGCAGGCGAAAGGTCTCGGTCCGCTCCCGAACGAAAAGGTCAAGGCGCCGAAGCTTGAAAATAAAATATATGTCACTTATACCTTCAGCGAAGGCGATAACTTCCAGTACAACCAGCACCGTTTGCGCCATTTGTGGGACGACCCGAACCGCGGCAAAGTGCCGATCAATTGGACCTCCAGCCCGCTGCTCTATGACGGCGCGCCTGCGATGCTGAGCTATTACCGGAGCACCGCCACCGCCAACGACCAATGGGTCGCAGGCCCGTCCGGCGGCGGTTATTTCTACCCGAACGCCTGGCCGGAGACAACATTGCCCGATTTCCTGAAAAAAACTTCTTCCTATCTTAAAAAGACCGGCATGACCGTTCCATATGTCCTGAACCGTGTGGCGAACCAAAACGTTCCGCTCGGCGATACGGTGGTCAAAGCGTATGCGGAGACTTACCGGCCGAACGGGCTTTTCCTGAGCTGGGAAGACCGTTTCGGAGTAGATATTCTAAACGGGAACCTGCCGGTGTCGACGATCCGGGGCATCGGCACGGTAGAGGACGGGCAAAAGGTGCTGGCGGAAGCCAAAGCGAACTGGGACGGCCAATCGCCGCTGTTCGTATCGCTCGGACTGCTGGCCTGGAGCATGACGCCGACCGATGTGGTGAGGTTGACGGATTCGCTGGGTCCGGAGTTCCAGCCGGTTCTCGCTGACCCGTTCTTCACCCTGATCCGGGAGGCGAACGGACTGCCGGCGAAACCGTAACCTTGGCTAACATGACGAAGCGGTCAACGCGATGATACGCGTTGGTCGCTTTTTTATCTTTTCCTTTTTGGAGACGAATACATATTTCCACCTGCTTTCTCAAACAATGAGGGAAGAAGTATTGCAGCAAGCGAAAAGGAGGAAGAGGGCTCTTGAAATCATCGAAGACATCACGTTGGGGCATGTGCATGAAGACCGCCGGGCTGGTCCTGCTTCTGGCTGCCGTCCCCGCATTCGGCGCATCGGCGCAGCAGTCGTACGGTGCGTATGCGGATTTGAAAACGTTCCTTGAACAGGGAAAACACGGGGAAGCCGCTCAAAAGGCCGCGAAAAAAGAAAAAAAGGTTGCGGTAATCATCGATGACTTCGGGAACGGGCAGGGGGGGACGCAAGAGATGTTGTCCTTGCCGATCAAGCTCACCGTCGCGATCATGCCGTTCCTTCCGACGACGCAAACCGATGCGGAGCTGGCTCATCAAAAAGGTTACGACGTCATTGTCCATATGCCGATGGAACCGAAGCATGGAAACCCGAAATGGCTCGGACCGGGAGCGATTACGTCCAAAATGAGCGATGAAGAGGTGCGGAGAAAGGTCGAAGAGGCGATCGACAACGTTCCCCATGCGATCGGGATGAACAACCATATGGGATCGAAAATTACGGGCGACGAGCGGATCATGTCCATCGTGCTGCAGGTATGCCGCGAGCGGGGGCTGTTTTTTGTCGACAGCAAAACGAACTACCACTCGGTCGTGGGCAAACTGGCCGCAAACATGGGCATGCCGCCGGTCGCCAACCATATTTTTCTCGACGACTCCCACACGGTCAGCCATATTGCCAAACAAATGAAAGCCGTCGAAGCGTATGCCCTCGAACATGACAACTGCATCACGATCGGACATGTCGGAACGCAAGGCAAAAAGACGGCCGAAGTGCTGAAAAACGTTGCCCCGAAATTGCAGGAGCATGTCTCTTTCGTCGGCATCAGCGACTTGGTGCGGGATATTTGGGGCTGGCAACCTTCGCCTATATTACCGTCAAATAATAATTGATCCCGTCCGCAATCGCCTTGGCGATTTGCAATTGACCTCTGCGGTCGGTCAGCATGGCGCGGTCTGCGGCATTGCTGAGAAAGCCGGTTTCGACAATGACGGCCGGATCGGCAATTTGGTTCAACAGGTAAAATGGACGGCCATGCTCGATATTTCCTTTAAAGCCGTATAGCTGATCCAGCTGTTGCTGAATGGCCGAGGCAAGCAGGACGCTGCGGCCTTCGTTTTGAAAAAGGACAAGTCCGCCGCGTTTGGAGGTGTTTCGTCCCCAATTGACATGCAGGCTGACGACCACCAGGGTCGGGATTTGCCGGCTGAGCTCTTTTCGCTGCGCCAAATCCCGCAAATGCCTGGACCTCGTGCCAAGCCAATGGTTTTCCTCGCTCAGCGCGTAGTCGCCTGTCCGGTTCAGCACGGCATGGTAGCCCATGCTGCGAAGGAGCATAAACACTTTTTGCGCGATGGCAAGATTGATGTCTTTTTCCATAATATTCTGGAATGACGTTCCTCCGTCGATGCCGCCATGTCCCGCATCGATGATGATGACGTCGCGGATAAACGCAGGGTGATCCTTCACTTCCTCCGGGCTTAGCGCATGCTGAGCCTTTACAGTTGGAGGAAAGGCAAGCACAGACGCCATAAAAACGAGAAAAACGGGCTTCAAAAGTTTGTTCATACGTTGAGGCCATCCTTTCGAAACGTATCCGGATGAACCAAAGTCTGGTCCAGTCCGTTCCTGCACAGCTTTAGAATGCGCAATTGTCGGAAAAAAATGCATGTGTAGGATGGACGTTGCAAATCATGGGATAAACTGCCGCGGTGGATTCCGGGGAAGCTTTGTTTAAAAACGCGGGGTTTTGCGAAAGCTAATGCTATCACAGCTGCGAAAGGGGATGCGCACAAGTGGCTAGCGGAGAAGAGCTTGTCAAATACATCACGGAACGCGTCGTGACGTTTATGGAAACTCCCAAAGAGGAACGGCGGCGCAGAACGAAGGAACCTTGGTCGGAAAAATGGTTCGGCATGATCCCGCTCGGAATCATGTTGATGAAGCGGCCGTCCGACAAAAAAGACCGGAAATAAAAAATCGGGAATACATTTGAAAAAGACGCCTTGCCGAGTATGGCCGGGCGTCTTTGTTATGTTCAACATATCGGCTGCTTCGCACTTGGCTTCATAAATAGGATACGTTCAATGATCGGAATTCGCCCCGCGCCATGAGCTCGGAGGCAGGAAGAAACCTGGTGCCGTTCGGTCCGGTGGCCGCGTATAACGTTTCTTTGCCGATGCCCGCAACCTGCCAAGCATGCAGTCCGTTCACGACGAAAGGAGCTCCAAAGTCCGCATTTCGCCCGGGGGACGTAAATACGAGGCTGCTTCGTCCGTTCCGCATGGCTTGAAGCAAATCCTGGCTGCCAGTCAGCGATAGCTTCGGCGATTGAAGCCAAAGCAGATTATCGTACGGATCGCTTGTCCGCTGCTGCTTTGGCAGCATCGTGCTCGTCAGATGGAGTCCTTTTCGGGAAGCGAGGCCTCCAAGGGGCGCTTTTTCTCGGCCGGACGGCACCGGAAGCTCTTCGCCGGTAATCGCGTGAAGATAAATCGTTGATTTGCCGGGCAGCGTAATTTTCCACACCGGCAGCAGGGTAAAGTAACGCGCTTCGACGTTTGAGCCGGCGGCCAGCTTCGAACCCGGCCCGAGGATGCCTCGTTCTTTCAATTGCTCACGCAGCGCTTGGGCGTTGAACGGCATCGCATCCTCGCGTCCGTATTCGCTCAGCATGTAGTTGCCGTCATCGGTTGAGGTCAGAAACAAATAGCCGACCGGTTTGCCGTCTCGGCTGACGGTCACAAGCCAGCTGTGCGTGCCCGGTCCGAGCGGATCGTACGAGATGCCGGCGTCCTTCCAGTCCTGGAACGAATCTTGTTTCGAAAGCTCGCTCACGATGGTCTCCGTAAAGCTTTGCAGCGAAGACGGGACGGCGGCTTGACGCAGGCCGTAAACGGCAGTAGAGGCCGGCAGGGCCAAATGGGTCGCTGCGTCGGAATTCGAGGCGCCGCTGCTGCCGGATGCAAGCGCGGCCCCTGTCGGGACGAGACATCCGGCGAGAAGGAGCGCAGCCGCCGTTTTTGTGGCAAAAGAAAGCATAGTCGCAGGGTTCATTGGGTTCACCCTTTCCTTTTTTCCGCTTTTTCCCGAGATACATAGGCTTTTAAAGTTTACGGCAGGACGAACATTCGGTTCATCCCGGGATAAGCTCGCTAAATGGCGATTGATTTTCTTTGAAGCACGCCGATAGACTTTTTTCTTATTGTAATGGACAAGCCGTAAAAAGGCTGTTGCATGCTGTCACGCGGACGGAGGCGGCTCCGGTTCTATTTTTGCCTGCTTTTAGCGAGGAAGGTCTAAATAAATCTACCCTTTTGAGCGGAGATGAAACAGGCCGCAGGTTATGGCGGACAGATGTACTTTGGGCTCGTATTGCCATGTCGTTTCGCTCCGTCTGCTGGCGAATTGCTCTCGGATCGCGGCCAGCTTCTCCTCGTCGGGTTCCTTCAGAAGATCCTCGTAATAGATGTCGATGACCGCGAGTTCCTCCTTCAGGCGTTCCTTTGCCTGTTCGGCCCAGCCGTAGTCCATCTCGGCAAGCTTTCCGGTCAAATAGGATTCCAGCAGTCCGGCTGCGGCGTCAATCGAAAGCGTTGCCGGCTTGATATGAACGTTTTCGGGCAGGCGCGGACTCAAGGCCAGTCCCTTCAGCCGATCGGGAAACGGGGAAGCGATCTGCCCGCTGACAAGGGAAATTCCGATGAAATGAAGTTCTTCCTTTTTCATGTCGCACGCCATTTCCGCTTTGAAGCAGACGCCCAGCCACGGCTCGTAAGGGGCCGAAAACAGCGTTTCGCGCTGCAGCGAAGGCGGCTGCTCGAACAGATACAGGCAGAAACCTTCCTGGCGGGCGGCATTCCAAATCTGCTGCAGCCTTGCGCTGCCGTAAGTGACGTCCTCGCGTTGGATGCGCCCGGGGCCGAGCTGCGGCAGGAGGGGCGCCGTTCCGTAATAACGCGACAGGAGATGATCCTGCTGCCGCGCGGCCGCGGTTTTTTCCTGCTCGTGTTGGTCGTAGCGTTCCGGGTCGAAAACGAACGTAAAGGATAACGTCTCCGGTTCCGCGCCGGTTCGGTCGACGAATCCCCAATAATAAGGCCTGCCCGTCAGCTGCCGGTCAGCCTGCGGAGACAGCTTGACCGTCACATGGTACGGCGATTTTTCGATGATCTGGCATTCCGTGCTTTCCAGGTAGGTCATCATATGTTCCTGGACCTCCTGCGGAGACATGCTCATCTCAGGCTTCCTCCTCCTTCATCGTTTCCGATTCATAATCGACCTGCTGCTTGATTTGGTCCAGGGTTTGGCCAAGCGAGTTCACTTTTTGCCGGATTTCCTCGTTCGAGTCGGATTCGAGAAACATTTTGACGAGTCTTTTTTCCAGCGATTCCTGTTTTTCGAACCGTTCGAGGATGACGTCGAGCCCGCCGATAACCATTTCGAACATGTTGATCTTTTCGTGGAGCAGATGAAGAATATGCTCCTCGATCGTCCCGGAGGTGGACAGGTTATAAATTTTGACGTCGTTTTGCTGTCCGAGGCGGTGGACCCGCCCGATCCGCTGCTCGACGCGCATCGGGTTCCACGGAAGGTCGAAGTTGATCATATGGTGGCAAAACTGCAGGTTGATGCCTTCGCCGCCGGCTTCGGTCGCGATCATCACCTGGGCGCGCCCGCGGAAAAGATCCATCATCCAGTCTTTTTTGCCGCGGTTCATGCCGCCCCGGTAAGGAACGCAAATCAGGCCGTGTTTTTGAAAATATTGGAGCAAATATTCCTGGGTCGCCCGGTATTCGGTGAACACGATGACCTTTTCGTTCATTTGCCGGATCAGCTCGATCGTTTTTTCGGCTTTGGTATTGGCCTTGATCGCGCGAATGGCGTTGACCAGCTCCCACACCTTGGCGGTGAGGGGCGATTCGTCCGGGATTTTTTTCGAAAGATTCACCAGCGTCAGGAATACCGCGTCCCGGCTGCTGCAAACCTCCCGCTGCAGGGTCACGAGCGACAGCATGCTGCTCAGATTTCCTCCGGACGCCCGGTATTCGTCTTTGACAAAGGCCGTCACGCCGTCGTACAAAGCCTGTTCTTCAGGCGACAGCTGCAGGCTGACGTTGGTGACGTGCCGTTTCGTGAACTGGACGGGGCCCTCGCCCCGGCGGTTTCGGATCATGACTTTGGCGAGTTCGTCCTTCAGCTGCTCCTGGTTTTTCGGCTGCCGCTTGCCGACGACGAAATTGGTGGCGAAATCGCCCTGGCGGCCCAGCTGCCCGGGTTTCAGCAGCGTGATCAAATTAAACAGCTCCGTCATGTCGTTTTGCACCGGCGTGGCCGTGAGGAGCAGGCAATATTTTTTGCGCAGCTTTTGAATGAACTGGTAGTTGGTCGTCTTTTTGTTTTTCAGTTTATGGGCTTCGTCTATGATCAGCATGTCGTATTCCTGGCTGAGCAAAAAGTCTTTGTGCGGATCCCGTTTGGCCGTATCGATGGACGCGACGACGATATCGGAATGCCAGGTGTAGGCTTTTTTCTGGGCGATGGCGGGAATGCCGAATTTGCTGTTGAGCTCGCGCACCCACTGCAGCACAAGGGAAGCAGGCACGAGGATCAGCACTTTCGATACGAGGCCGCGAATCATGTACTCCTTCAAAATCATCCCGGCTTCGATCGTTTTGCCAAGGCCCACTTCATCGGCCAAAATGGCTCTGCCGGACATTTCGAACAGCACCTTGCGCGTGGTGTCAAGCTGATGCGGGAGCGGGGAAAGTCCCTGCAAATGCTTCAGGCACTGCAGTTCGTCGAAGCTGGTGACCAGCCGCGCTTCCTCTCCCCGGATGGCCAGCTGCGCCAGCCCCCAGTCTCCCCAAGGGCCTCCTTTTTCCAGGCGGTTATTCAGCTGATCCAGCCAGCTGCGGTCGATATGCAAGGGAACCGGAAGGGTATGCGGGTTCTCGCTCGTATTGGAAGTGTTCATGCCCCTACCTCCTTCGATGTTTTCGTATACTAGAGGATTCAGCCAAAATCCATGCGTAGCATTTAGTATGCACGTAATCGAAAGAGTTCATAACCGGCAACGAAGGAGGATGGGGCCGGGGGATATAGAGGAGGGTTAATAACGGATCTGCACTTCGATGTCTTGTTCATAATTGCCGAAGTTTCTGCCGAACAGGCTGACGCCGCCGGGATATTTGGCATCTTCGGGCGAACTGATCCGGAAGCGGATCGGTTTGGCGGGGGCGATGGGAATGTCCTGGATGCTGACCCTGGACAGCCGGACGCCGTCCATGAACGTGCCGTCGGCATTGATCCAGAGCGTTTTGAGCAGCCCGTGCTGGGTGCTTCCCTGATCCCACCAAAGCGGGGTAAGCTTTCCGCGCACGCTGCCGAAGTCTCCCGGGGACGTCCATTTGCAAACCTCAACCCCGCCGACCGAAAACAGAATGTCCGACGGCCAGTTTTCATCGTAACCCGGAGCTTCGGAACAGATCTCCAGCGAGATGCGGATGTCGGTCAGAAGTTTGCTCTCTACCATGTAATTGGGGATTTGGTATTCGACGTAACCGCTGGCGAACCAGAGATGCTGGGCATGGACATGTTCCGGTTCGGCAAAATAGCGGGGGTCGTCCCGCATGCCGATCAGCTTGGCCTCCGATGCCAGCCCGCAGGTAGGCTTGACTTGATAGGACACGTAATGGCCGACCGGAATCGATACCGAATAGCCGTTTTGGTCCGGATGGATAATTTCGTCCGCGCTGCCGGACGGCTTGAAAACGAGCGTGAGCCGGTCCAGGACCAGAAAGCATTTTTTCTGCATGCCGCGCTTTCCGGACGAAATTTCGGTGTCGATGATGCCGGCTTCCTTCAGCTGTTGGACATGTTTGGTGACGATGGCCGAAGAGATGCCGAGTTTTTGGGCCATTTCCTTGATATTGAGCGGTTCCCGGCTCAGCATCTCTACCATTTTAATTCTCGTGTCGGAGGCCAGGGCCGCAAATAAGGAAAGGCTGTCTCGGTTTACGTTGAATTCCATGAAAATATCCACCTTTTGTCGTATTCATCATGCGGTCGAACATGTAATAAACATGCGTACGGAATGAATTATATAATTAAACGGTTAATCAAACAAGCGGAATCAACGGCAGGGAGGAGGGGGATTCGGGATAACCTGCAAAGGGCAGCGAAACATATGGTTAACGAAAGGGTTAACGGGGATGGATGGACGGATGGCTGTTGGTCACCCGCCGGAAAGAGCCCGCCAAGTTGAATAAAATTTTCCTTGCGGAGCAAAGCTTTGAATAACAAACTATTGAAGCGTTTGGGTGACCCACATTACATCAAGGACGGGAGCAGCTATGTCGATACGTTTTTGGTCGCAAAAAAGAAAAAACGCAGAAAAGCCGCAGGAGTCCCGAGAGTCGCTGCCCGCGGACCGGAGCGCCAAACGTCCGGAAACCTTCGATGAACGGCTGGAGTGGGTGCGGCAAGAACTGGTCCACTGCTCCGACTTGATCATCCATACGTTTCATGCGGGCGCGGACCGGAGATGCGCCTTGGTATTTTTCCGGGGCATGATCGACAAAAACACGGTCCAGGACGAATTGTTGCGGGATTTGCTTTCGCTGGAAGCCGAAGACGCACGGAGGTTCAACGAGCAGCTGTTCGAGCAAAAGCGTTTGTCCGTCACGGACCTGAGCGTCGTCACCGACATGGATCAGGGACTTGCCGCCGTTTTGGACGGGCACGCGCTGCTGTTGGTCGACGGAGACCCGCGAATGCTTGATATACCATGCAGTTCGATCGAAAAAAGGGCGATCGAGGAAGCGCCGAACGAATCCGTCATCCGGGGGCCGCGCGAATCCTTTATCGAAGACCTGGACGTCAATATCAGGTTGCTCCGGAAACGCCTCAAAACCCCGTCCTTTAAACTGGAGTCGATGGACATCGGCACGCAAACCAAAACCAAAGTGGTCATTGCTTACATGCAGGGGATTTGCAAGCCGGAACTGCTGGAAGAAGTAAAAAAACGATTGTCGGGAATCGAGATCGACGGCGTCATCGGAAGCAGCTATTTGGAGGAGTTCATCAAAGACAGCCCTTTTTCTCCGTTTCCCCAAATGCAATACACCGAACGGCCCGACGTGGCCGCGGCTTCCCTGCTCGAAGGAAGGGTAGCCATTCTCGTGGACGGAACGCCGATCGTATTGATGGCGCCGGTGACCCTGTTCATGCTGATGCAGGCCGCCGAGGATTATTTCCAGCATTACGTGGCGGCGACATGGATCCGGTGGATCCGGTACGTCTTTCTGATTGCTTCCTTGACGCTGCCTTCCACCTATATCGCCATCACATCGTTTCACCCGGAGATCATCCCTTCGAGTCTGCTGATATCGATCGCGGCCTCCAGGGAGATCGTTCCCTTTCCGGCGCTTGTCGAGGCTTTTATCATGGAGATCGCCTTCGAGGCGCTGCGGGAAGCCACCGTCCGCATCCCGAAAGCGATCGGCCAATCGGTTTCCATCATCGGTGCGCTGATTATCGGGACGGCCGCGGTGCAGGCGGGAATCGTCTCGGCCTTTATGGTCATTATCGTTTCCCTTACCGGCATCGCCTCTTTCATTAGCCCCCACTTCGATTTGGGATTGGCGTTTCGGCTGCTCCGGTTTCCCATCATGATTTTATCGGGGGTGTTCGGCCTGTTCGGACTGGCTTGCGGCTTGATTTTAATTTATATCCATCTGATCAATCTGCGTTCGTTCGGGACGCTGTATTTATCGCCGCTGACGCCATTGATCATCAGGGATCTCAAAGATACGTTCATCCGGGTGCCGTGGCCGCTGATGAACAAACGGCCCGCTTTCGCAGGGGCGAACCGGAGAAGGCAAAACGTCGTGCAGGAGGATGAAGGGGATTGAAAAAGGCACCGATGATACGAAAAGCCGTCATGTTGGCCGTCTTTTCGCTCCCTCTGCTCATGCTGAGCGGCTGCTGGTCTTCTTTGGAGCTGAACGAGCGGCTTTTCGTGCGAATGTTGATCGTGGACAAAGCGGAGCAAGGCATCGAACTGACGCTCGTTTTTCCGCTCCCGAACCGGTTGATTCCGGGAACAGCGGAGGGTACCGGGCAGCAGGAGGGGAAGGCCCATTCTTACATGACGCAAGCCGGAGCCGACATTGGTCAAGCTTACCGCAATATACAGGCCAATCTGACCCGAAGAATCAATTTTGGGCAAACGAGGGTGATCGTCGTCGGCAGGGAGCTGGCGGAGGAGGGGATCGAACCGGTACTCGAGTTTATCGGGCGCAACGCGCCTTTTTACTTGAATTCCAAAATATACGTCACGACGGAAAAAGCTCGTGATATCGCCACGATCGCCACCGTCAGCGAAAGGTTTCCCAGCGATGTTGTGGCGGCCTTTTCCCAATTCCGCTCCACGATCGATACGGCCTCCAAAGATGTAATGGCAGCCAATTACAACGGCGGGGATGCGGTGCTTCCTTTATTGCGGCTTGACAAGATCAGGATCGAAACGGAAAAGGAAAAGGAGCAGACATGGGTTCATCCGGTGGGCGCCGCCGTCCTGAAAGAGGGGAGGATGGTCGGCATGTTAACCATGAAGGAAATGCGGGGCGGGTTATGGATCCTCGGCAAATTGAAGGATGCGGAGATTACGGTGCAATCGCCGACGGATGGAAAGGATATCAGCTTCATGATCCGAAATGCACATACCCGTACGAAACCGAAACTGTCGCGCAGCCGGATTTTGATACAGATCGAAACGGACGCGGACGCCGGCGTTCTGTCATCCGATTCCAACATCGATTTGGAAGATCCTCGAATGCTGAAGCTCGTCGAACAGAGCCTGAACAGCGAAATACACCGGAGAATTACCGGAGCCATTACCAAAACCAGGAGCATGAAAACGGACGCGTTCAATTTCTCGAGCTACATCGATTGGACTTACCCCCGTCAGTGGGAACGCATCAAACCGCATTGGAGGGAGATTTACGCGGAATCTCTGGCGTTCAGTGTGCGGCCGGACGTGAAGATTCGGCAGATCGGCACGATCAAGGAATCGGTCGTGAATACATTGACTCCGAAACGAAGGGATGAAAAATGATCGTCATCGGCATCGCATACATCTGCATCATCGGTTATGAGTGGCGGTACCTCACCAAGAAAAGACGAAAAAAACGCACGTTTGCTGCCGTATTGGGTACTGCGATTGTGATGTGCCTGTTCCTGGAGGCATTATACTTTTGGGAACACCAGTGGACGATCGCCAAGCTGATCGAAGGGATATTCGGCCCTGTCGAGAAGCTGTTGAAAGCAGGGAAATGAAAGGAAGGCTGTCATGCCGAAGGAGAAGGTCTCGCAATCCCAGATCTATATGCTGTATTCGCAATACCTGTATACGACCACGCTCGGTTTTATCATCCCTCTGCTGATCAAAAGCGCCCAATACATGGCCTGGGTTTCCCTGCTTGTGGGAGCCGGCCTGGGCTTGGTAATGACGTACGGCGCCTACCGTTTGGCATTGAAGCGGCCGGATCGGACTTTTGCAAGCTACGGCGGGGAACTGATCGGCAAATGGCTGCATTATCCGTTGACCTTCGTGATGCTGTTTACGGCCTTGTTCGTCGCTGCGCTTATTTTGCGGGAGCTATTGGATCTGATTTTACAAATTTATTTGCAGGATACGCCGGATTGGGCGATTGCGATGCTGTTCGGGTGCACCTTCGTTTATGTCGTCCGTTCGGGAGTCGGAACCATTTTCCGGGCCGCGCAAGGTTTTTTCTTCATCAGCGCCGTTTGGATTTTTATGGTTCCGCCGTTTGTTTACAAAGAGCTTAATTTCAACATGGCCATCGCCCTCGTGAACCATTTCAATTTTGCGGGAATATGGAACGGGAGCTATTCGATGGCGGCACAGTACGGGGAAATGGCGTTTATCGTGTTCCTGTTTCCTTTTTTCGCAAAACACGCAAAAACGATGAAGTCCCTTTGTTGGGCGACCGTCACCTCGATCGTCATCGTTCTGGTCGGCCTGATATCATCGATTTTGCTGTTTGGGCCGTCCCTGGCCGGAAACTTGACTTATCCGGAGCTGGAGCTGATCCGGTACATTCCTCCGGGAGGTTTTTTTGAAAACTTGGACCCGCTCATTATCGCGATTTGGCTCTCCAGCTTGTTCATTAAGATCAGCTTGCTGCTGTTCATATCCGTGATCGGCTTGACGCATGCCTTCGGGCTGAAGGACCATAAGCCGTTTTCGCTTTCGATGACCGTCGCGATGGTGGGTCTTTCCCTGGTTATGGTGCGGACGGTGCCGGAGCTGGATTATTTGATCGATCACGGCTTTGTCCCGCTCCTGATCGTCGCCGAGCTGATTCCTCTGCTTTATTTGGCCGCCGACGGGATCCGCTCCTTGTACGGCCGGCGGAAAACCCGCGGAAAAAACATGTAAGTCTAAGTCGAAAAAACTTCCGAACGCTACTGACATAAGGGTGTCAGGAGCGTTTTTGTATATTGAAAAGGAAGACCAGGAAGGCTGCTTCATAGGAAAGCAAGCCTTCTTCATCCATAGGGAGGGAAAACGGATATGCAACTCGAACAAATCAACGAACAGAGCCGCTTCTGGATCGGCGTGGTATCGGCGTCTCATGTCAAACGGGGGGTAGCGGGAGGATTCGCCCAGCTCTGCCACGGCAAGTCGGCGCCGCTGCGAAAGATGCGTCGGGGTGATTGGCTGATCTACTACTCGCCGCGAACGGAAATGGGTACAGGTCGTCCGCTGCAGGCGTTTACCGCCATAGGGGAGGTTGCCGACGACGAAGTGTACGCATTCCCGATGTCGGAATCGTTTGTGCCCTTCCGAAGAAATATCCGGTATTCCCCTTGCCGCGAAGTGAAGATCGCCGGCCTGCTCGACCGGCTCACCTTTGCGCGCGGAAATGCGCATTGGGGTTATTCGTTCCGTTATGGCCATCTTGAGATCCGGCGGGACGATTTTATGACGATTGCCGGCGCGATGCTGCACGAAGCCGACCATGGTTGCGGCGCGATCGGCCGCGCCGAATGAAAATGCGGGTGGAAAGGGCCTTATTCCCCAGGAAATAAGGCCCCTTTTCGTTTGGCCTGATGGAGCTCGGTGTCATCCGAGTTCTGCACAAGGCTGGTCTAGGTACGCTGGTTGTCGGAAATGGCATGTTCACCCGGCCCGAAAAGGGCGATAAGGAGCTGAAACTTTTTCAGCGCCGCTGCGTTTAGATCATAAATCCATAAAAAGGGAGCAAGGAGATGAAAAGACCGCTTTTTATTCTATTGGCCGCATTGGTGATCGGAGGATGTTCCAATACGGAGGCGGGCAAGACGGAGCGTCATGCCGCCCCGGTGCCGTCCGGAACGGTCATGCAAGAGGGCGGCGAAACGGCGGATCCCGGCGGCAGCGGAACGGATCGTAAGGGTGCAGACGAACCGGCGAAGCAAGCATCGGGACCGAAAGACGGGACTTTCGAGGCTGCGGGCTCCGAGCCCGACCCAACCCGTGGGGCAGGCACGGAAGGAACGAAAACAACTGCTTCGCAGCAGCAAGCCGGAGCCCAGTCCGGCAGCCTGCCGCGGTTGGATGCGGCCCGGCTTGCAAATACCTACGGTTTTGCGGACAACACCGGAAAGTACATCCTTTCGTTCGAAAACATGGAGGCAGACGACCTCGATACAGCCATTGGAAAAGACGGTCGGCCGCTCAACATCCGATTCGTCAAAAAACAGCCTCAAGGCCCTCAGGATAACGGAACCCGGTCCGCGAACAACTTCAGCAACGTCCAAGGACTGCTGTACGAAGTCGTGGACGGCAATGCCGAGCCGAACGAAACCTATTATTTGGCCAACAGCGGCAGGTTTAACGTCGCCTCCCTGCTGCAGGTGAAGCCCGAAATAAGGGTAGGGGCAAGTGACGAAGTAAAGCGGAACATCGAGGCTGCCAAATCCCAAAAGATCGAGAAGATTTGGAAAATAGCCGACATTGCGCCGGACAAAGAGCTGTACGTGGTTCAATTCCGGAAGCGGGGAAAAAAGATCACGGCGTCTCTCGTGCTGCGGGAGGGGGAGCGGATCGCGGCGAAGGATTTCACGGCCGACTACGATCCGGTTTCGACCTGGCGCGTGGACGACGGCGGGGAGATGACACCCGGAATGTTCTCGGTTCTGTTCGCCGCATCGGGCGAAGGCGGGGTCGTATTGTGCGTGGCCTGGGCCGGAGCGGAGGGGGAAAACGACTATATTTTCAAACAGAAGGGAAATGAACTGGCGGACTTGAATTTAACGACGGGGCGGTACATGTCTTACTAACGCCATAGAAGCCAAACGGATGCTCGGAGCCTCTCCCCGAAAAGCAAACAATATTCAAAAGACCTTATTTCCGATCAAAGAAATGGGTCTTTTTTGGTTTTTTGCGGCCATTTTGCGTCACTCCGCGTTTAGCTGCAAAAAAATCTATATGCTATTTTACAAAAAAAGTTTTGCCTTCCCGCCCATGTGCCCTTATATTAAGAGTACAATCATCTATTAATGTTCGTATTTGGACGTGAAAGATGTTGGAATATCTCGCTTTCGGAAAGGTGATATTGCTTTGAAGAAATCCATTTTTCAATTAAGCACAAGAACCGTGGTGACCATCGGCATCGGCGCCGCCCTGTACGGAGCCACCAGCTTCATCGGCATTCCCGTCGGTCCCGATACGTCGCTGCGTCCGGCCATCGCGCTGCTGGCGATTTTCGGCGCGTTGTTCGGGCCGGTCGTCGGATTCGTCGCAGGGCTGATCGGCCACGTGCTGAACGACCTGCTGACCAGCGGTACGGTATGGTGGGGCTGGGCGCTCGGTTCGGGCATTACGGCCGCGTTTATGGGACTCATCTATTTGTCCAAAGGATTCGATCCGCAAAACGGAAGTTTTAAAGGAAAGCATATCGGACTGTTTATCGTGTACGGCATCGTCGGCATCGTCTTGTCGCTGCTTTTCTCCGGCTGGTTCGACATCGCGTTTATGGGCGAACCTTCCGACAAGCTGGTCGTGCAGGTGGCCGCGGCCTCGATTTCGAACATCGTCGTCTTTTTGGTGCTTGGCGTTCCGGCCGTCATCGGCTTTGTGAAAAGAAACGCCAAAACGAGCCATTTGAGCGTGAACGAGTAGGCGCGCGGGAAGCGCCCGAAGGAATAGGAGTTTTTGAAGGTTATGCAGCCAATCATCTCGTTTCAACAATACGGATTCAAGTATAAAAACCAGTCGGAGCCTACGCTGAAAGAGATTACGCTGGATATTTATCCCGGCGAGAAAATCTGGATCGCGGGTCCCAGCGGCTCCGGCAAATCGACGTTGGCCCATTGCATCAATGGGCTTATTCCTTTTACGTACGGAGGGGAGACCAGCGGCAGCCTGAAAATTGCCGGCCAGAACCCGTCGGAATCGAGCATATTTAAGCTCAGCCGCACCGTCGGAACGATCCTGCAGGATCAGGATTCCCAGTTCGTCGGGCTGACGGTTGCCGAAGATACCGCCTTCGTCATGGAAAATAAAGCGATGCCGCGCCCGCAAATGAAACGGGAAGTGGCGGCATCTTTAAATAGGGTCGACATGCTGGAATACGCCGAGCACAGCCCGTACGAGCTGTCGGGCGGTCAAAAGCAGAGCGTGTCTTTGGCCGGGGTGTTGTCCACCGACGCCGAGGTGCTGCTGTTCGACGAGCCCCTGGCGAATTTGGACCCGGCTAGCGGACGGAAGGCGATGCAGCTGATCGACGACATCCATCGCCAAAGCCAAAAGACGGTAATCATCATCGAGCATCGCGTGGAAGACGTGCTGCAGCAGCCGGTGGACCGGATCGTGCTTATGAATGAAGGGCGCATCGCGGCCATAGGAACCCCGGACGAAATCTTGTCTTCGGGCGTGCTCCACGGATTCGGCTTGCGGCCGCCGCTGTACGTCGACGCGCTTCGGTATGCGGGCGTACCGCTGGAAGGCGTGAGCGGCTTGCGGCTGCCGCAGCGGCTCGACATCCCGGACCTGAAGGAGAAACTCGACCATTGGTGCGAAACCTGCGGGGACGTTTCGGACCGGAAGACTGCCGCGCCGCTGCTGGAGGTCAAAGGGCTGAACTTCGGCTACGAGGCGGAGCATCCGGTCATCAAGGACGTGTCCCTGCGGATCGGCGCCGGGGAAATCGTGGCGCTGCTCGGCAACAACGGCGCGGGCAAGTCGACGTTGTCCCAGCTGATTACCGGCATTTTGAAGCCGCAATCGGGCGAGCTGCGTTATGACGGGCAGGATATCGGCTCCTGGTCGATCCGCCGCCGCGGCGAAGCGATCGGGTACGTGATGCAAAATCCGAACCGGATGATCACGCAGCATATGATCGCCGACGAGGTGGGCCTTGGGCTCAAGGCGAGAGGCGTGCCGGCGGCCGAGATCAAGCGGCGGGCGGAGGACGCGCTGAAGGTGTGCGGGCTGTTCCCGTTCCGCAATTGGCCGGTCTCCGCGCTCAGCTACGGGCAGAAAAAGCGGCTGAGCATCGCGTCCATTTTGGTGCTCGAACCGAAGCTGATCCTTTTGGACGAGCCGACGGCCGGACAGGATTACCGCCATTATAAAGAGTTTATGGATTTTATCGCTTCGTTGGCCGGACAAGGCATCGGCTTTTTGCTGATCACCCACGACATGTATTTGGCGCTCGAATATGCCGTGCGCGCAGTCGTGCTGAGCGGGGGGCGGGTCATCGCCGAAGATGCGGTAGCGCAGGTGCTGAGCGATCCGGCGGTGACGGAGGCCGCCCATTTGAAGGAAACGTCGCTGTCGCTGTTTGCGAAAGCCAACGGGCTGGCATCGCCTGAGCGTTTCGTGCAGGCGTTCATTAACGCAGAGAAAAAGGGGAAAGGCCATGAATAGAACGGGAAGCCTCTACGCCCCTGGGAACTCGCTGTTTCACCGGCTGGACGGCGCGGTCAAGCTGGTGCTTTTTATGGCCTGGACGGTCATGACCTACATGTTTATGGATTTGCGCGTCTTCGTGCCGATGCTGGTCGTCGGGATCGCCCTGCTTGTCACCGCGGGCATTCCGTTTAGGCGGATGGCGTTTTTGTTTTGGCTGATGATCATTTTTACCGTGCTGAACAGCATTTTTATCGTGCTGATCACGCCCACGTTCGCGACGCGGCTTACCGGTACAGATACGCCGGTCATTCCGCTCGGGTACAACACGATCAACAGCGAAACGCTTTTTTACGTGCTGACGCTGTCGGCCAAATATTTGACGCTGCTGCCGATCACGATCCTGTGCATCTTCACCACGCAGCCGAGCGCGTTTGCCGCAAGCCTGAACCGGATCGGCGTCCCGTACAAAATCGCCTACGCGGTCAGCATCGCCCTCCGGTATATCCCGGATCTGACGGAGGAATTCCGCAGCACGCTGAATTCGATGCAGGCGCGCGGCATGGGCATCTCCAAAGAGGACGGCAGCATCGCCCAGCGGATCCGCAACTTGGCTGCGGTCGTCGTGCCGGTCCTTCAATCGGCGCTGCACCGGATCGATTCCGTCACGAACGCGATGGAGCTGCGCGGATTCGGGACGCAAAAACGCCGTACCTGGTACAGCGGCAAAGACATGGAACCGCTCGATTGGACGATGGCCGTGCTTGCGGTCGTGCTGCTCGCAGCCGGAATCTGGCTGAAAGTTCAGGTGCTGCGCGGATTTTGGTATCCTTTTTCATAACATCCCGTCCCTCTTTGGCTACAACATAAAGGGAACCCGGAGAAGATCGTCATCCTCTTCGGGTTCTTTTTTTGCGTTTTGACACAAAAGGTTTACTTGCCCCTCCTTGATCTACGGGGAATCCCGCGTGAAAGACGGGACTTTCTTTCATCCATTCGATGTAGATGACAAAAATGTAAGGCGAATGTAAGGGAGAACGATGGAATGAAAAAATGCGCAATGGTACAGTGTTATGGGAATATGTCCCATGTGAAAGGGTTCCGGAAGTTTCGGCATAAGCCGGCATGAAAAAAAGATCAGGATCGGGAGGGCGACGATGAAAGGGACTGGACGTTTGGCTTTGACCGCTGCCGCGGCGGCTTTTGTTGCATTGGCGATGCTGCAGCCTGCCCGGGCGGAAACGGTGGTCAAAGGTTATATCGTGGAATCAAGCGCCGACCAAGTCAAACTGACGTTGGAGCAGGCCGTCCAATGGGCGAAAGCAAGCAGCCATTTGCTGAAGGCGGCCAATCAAAACGTGGAACGGAACGCGATCATGCTCCAAAGCGCGGCGGACGAGCTGAAGCAGGTGACCAGGCGGGACAACCATGACGGTGAGGATGACAACGGTCCAAGTGACGCGGAAGCGCTGCGCGCGGCGTACAAACGATACGAGGCCGCCGCAAGCATGTACGAAGATGCACAGAAGCAAGTTCCCCTTGCCATGGATCAGCTGGAATTTCAAACGATGAAAGCCTACCATGAGGCGATCATGGCTGCCGATCATGAGGCAGCGGACAAAGAAGCGTTGGACGTTGCGCTCCAGGAGGAGAACATTGCGCTCGCCAAGGCGGCCCGCGGCAAAATATCGGAGATCGACAAAGCGAAGGCGGTTCAGGCGAGAATGGAAGCCGAGAAAAAACTCGCGGAAAGCAAAGCCGCTTCGCAAAAAGCCGAGGATGCCCTAAGCAAACTGTTGGGGAAAAAGCAGGGGACGGCATACGAACTGGTAGACATACCGATATACAGCAAGCCCAAAGCGCTTGACATCGGGTTACATATTCAGGACATGACTTCTTCCGGCAGCCCGGCGTTGTACAAGCAGGAAAATGCGGTGAAGCAAGCGATGGCGGAAGCGTCTTTTTACAACGGGACGGCGGCGAGCGAATATCGTCTGAAAGCGCTGGACGTCGAAACGGCCAAGATGGAGCTTTCCCAAGCCAAGGAGCAATTGGCGGATACGCTAAAAAACGCTTATTTAAGCATTCAGCAGTACCAATCGCAATACGAAGAACTGCTGCGCAATCTTCAGAATGCCCGGAACGAGCTGGCGCTGGCCGAAAATAAATGGAAAAGAGGGCTCGTGCCCGGCATTGAAATCAAAACGATCGAGACCAAGGTAAAGCAATGGGAAAGAAAGGCGACGGAGCTTGCGATCCGGCAGAAGGAAGCGGAATTTGCGCTGTACAAACCATGGCTTTTATAAAGAAGGCCAAGCGGATGCGAAATGATGAATGTGGAGGAAAACGGCGTGCTTGAAATCGAAAATCATCAGACATTAACCTCTCTGAGGCGGAAGCGCAGAAAACGTTGGATTTGGATGGCGTTCGCGGTCGTTTTATTATGCGGCGCCGGCATTTTGATCTATTTCGAAACCACCCCGAAACCTGCCGCGGCGCTCCCGAATGAAACCGTGAAGGTCGAGCAGGGAGACGTGACGGATACGCTTAGCCTGGCAGGGATCGTTCAGGCGACCAAAGAGGCAAACCTGAACTTTACCAGCGCAGGGACAAGCAAACTGGTCAAGGTGAACGTCAAACCCGGCGACAGCGTGAAAGCCGGACAGGTCCTGGCGCAGCTGGACGATTCGGAAGCGAAAATGCAGATTAAAAGCGCCGAGTCCAATTTGGCGATTGTCAAAGCAAAGCTGGCCGAGGTGCAAAAAGGCGCCAAGCCGAACGAAATCGAGGCGCAAAAAGAGAATGTCGCAAAAGCGAAAATGGCACTCGATTCGGCGAATGATCCATTTGCCTTAAAGGAAGCCGAAAATCAGAAAGCGGCGGCCGAAGCCAATCTGGAAAAAGCCAAGCAGGCCGTCCTGGAGCCGGGGAAAAACGCCGCATTAAGGGAAGCGGAGCAGCAAGTTGCGGCGGCAAAAGCCAATTTGGATAAAAGCCAAAAAGAGTATGACGACCAGTCCTATTTGTTCGGCCTTGGCGCCGTTTCTTTGAATGAAGCGACGGAGGCCGAGAGAAACCTGGAAAAAGCCAACATCGAATATGAGAACGCCAAACTTCAATATGCCAAAGCGCAAACGGCATTGCAGGATGCGTTAGATAAGGCGCAAAAAGAATATGAAAACGCAGAGCTGCAATATGAAAAAACGGTGATCAAAGGCAAGCAGGCGGAGGAGGAAGCCAAACTTTCCTACCAATCCGCTTTGGCGGGCTTAAAAGCCGCCGAAGCGCCGCCGGAGCCTTCCGCGGTGTTGTCGGCCGAAGCTGCCGTATTGCAGGCCGAAGCAGATTTGAAACAAAAAGAAAGCGAGCTGTCCAAACTGCAGATCACCGCTCCGTGGGACGGATTGATTTTGAAGGTAAACGGGGATGTCGGAACAACCCCGACCGCTCCATTCATCGTCATGAACAATGCGAACTCCAACCGGCTGAAAGTGCAGGCCAAAGTGGACGAAACCGACATTGCAAAAATGAAAACGGGGCTTGAAGCGACCATGCGGACGGACTCGTATCCTGACAAGCAATACGAAGGCAAAATCAGCTTCGTTTCGCCGCAAGCCGTGACCGATGCCGGAATAACGACTTACACCGTGGAGCTTTCGATCCAGGATCCGGAAGGGACGCTGAAGACGGGGATGAATATGCAGATATCGATCCATTTGGCTACTCATAACAACGTTTTGTATATCCCTTTGGCTGCGCTGCAGTCGGAAGGCGGGCAAGACGGCGTGTATTTGGCGCCCGACCCGGCGCACCCTGAAACGTATGTGTTCCAGCCCGTTGAAATCGGCATTTACGCACCCGACCGGGTAGAAATCATATCAGGCGTGAACAAAGGAGCCACCGTCGTCATACCGGCCGAACCTCCGGCGGACAACAGCCCCGAGAACGCCGCTTGGAGCGGTTAAACAGCCGTACGCGTTACACACGCATAAGGGGGAGCATGAACATATGAAAACGGTAATCCAAATCGAAGACATGAAAAAGGTATATCATGTGGGAGATCAGAAGATAGAAGCCCTCCGCGGCGTAAACCTGACCATTGGCGAAGGGGAATTTGTAGCGATCATGGGTCCCTCCGGATCGGGAAAATCGACGATGATGAACATGATCGGTTGCCTGGACCGGCCCACTTCCGGAAAATACGATCTCGACGGCTATTCGATTCTGGAAGCGAAGGAACATGAGCTGGCGATCATTCGAAACCGAAAAATCGGGTTCGTATTTCAAAAGTTTCATCTTCTTCCGCGGGCGACGGCGCTAGCCAACGTGGAACTGCCGATGATGTACGCGGGAGTACCCGCCAAGGAGCGGCGTAAAAGAGCGATTGAAGCTTTGGTTCAGGTAGGGCTGGGGGACCGGCTGCTAAACAAGCCGAGCGAGCTGTCGGGGGGACAGCAGCAGCGGGTGTCCATCGCGCGGGCGCTCGTGAACCAACCGGTCATTTTGCTGGCCGATGAGCCTACGGGCGCCCTGGACAGCCGGACAAGCACGGAAATTATGGGAATCTTCCAACGGCTGAATGACCGGGGAGCGACCATACTGCTTGTCACGCATGAAATGGAAACGGCCGAATACGCCAAACGGCTGGTCGATTTCCGCGGCGGCGCGATCGTCGGGTCGAGGGACATCATGAACCGCAGACTGGCGGCGGAGGAATCGGGCGGATGAATGTAACGGAAATCGTACGCGTATCGCTGGCGAGCCTGATGGCCAATAAGCTTCGATCCCTGCTGACCATGCTGGGGATCATCATCGGGGTCGGAGCGGTCATCGCGATCGTAGCGATCGGCAAAGGTTCGGCGGCCAGCGTTGAAAAAGAAATCAACAGCATGGGCAGCAATCTCATCATTGTTTATTCTTATGTTCCGGACGTTGGCGCAAACGGAACAAATTCGTATGAAGCCAACCAAATGACGCTGGATGACGTTCAACGGATCGAAAAGCTGCGTACCGTTGCCGGCGTCGCCCCCAAAGGCGCCTCCGCCAGCGCAAAGGCGGCAAGGGGGCACCGGAATTTCGATATTCAAGTGGAGGGAACCCTCAGCCGGTTTGACAAGGTATTCAGATTTAAATTCGCGCAAGGCAGAAGTTTTACCCAACATGAGATGGAACACGGCATGAATGTGGTCATTCTGGAAAGCGAAGCCGCGAAACGCCTGTTTTCCGGGGATCAAGGGAATATCGTCGGCCAGACGATCCAGATCAACCGGATTCCATATACGGTCATCGGCGTGCTTGAAAAAATGGAAGGTTTCACTACGCAAAACGATCAATTATACATTCCGGTGACCACGATGAAAAACCGTTTTGGCGCAAAAAGGATCGACTCGATGTTCATCTCGGCGAAAACCCCGGAACTGATCGACAAAGCAAGCGCAGATATCGGAGAGTCGCTCCGGATTCAGCATAATCTGAAGCCAAGCGACGCCAGAAATTTCAGGATCGAAACCCAGAAGGAATATTTGGAGTCGGCGCAGGGCGTCAACCGGATCATGACCAACCTGCTTCAGGGCGTCGCCGCGATATCGCTGTTCATCGGGGGCGTCGGCATTATGAACATCATGATCGTATCCGTGACGGAAAGGACGCGCGAAATCGGGATACGCAAGGCGATTGGGGCCGGACGCGGACATATTATGACGCAGTTTCTGGCCGAAGCGGTGATCCTCAGCATGCTGGGTGGGGCAACCGGTATTTTGTTTGGCATCGGAGCGGCGGTCCTGCTCGAAAAATTCGCCTCTTTGCCGATCGTCATTACGCTTCCGCCCATCCTGCTGTCCTTCCTTAGCGCGGTAGGGATCGGCATTCTGTTCGGCGTTTATCCGGCCTACAAGGCTTCGCGTTTGAAACCGATCGATGCGTTAAGTTACGAATAAATTGCGCATCTATCAAGTGCGGCGACTGCCAAGCAATAATTTACTTTACTTAAGCGACGATCGAGGCGTATAATCCGTTCAGACATCAGAGAGAGCAGGGGGAAAGAATGATGAACAACGGGTTGATCAACGCGATCATCGCGTATATCATGTGGGGGGTTCTCCCTCTTTATTGGAAGTTGTTTGACCATGTGCCGGCAGGCGAAATTCTGTCACATCGGGTTGTCTGGTCGTTCGTCTTCATGGGTATTCTCGTCGCCGTCCAGCGCCGCTGGGGCGACATGAAGCGGATTGCGGCTAACCGCTCGCTCCTGCTGGCGCTTGCCGCCAGCGGACTGTTGATCGCCGCTAATTGGCTCATCTTCATCTGGGCAGTCAACAACGGCCATGTCGTCGAGACGAGTCTCGGCTATTATTTGAACCCGCTGCTGAACGTACTGCTGGCGGTCTTCTTCCTTCGTGAGAAGCCAAACCGCGGCCAATGGCTTGCGATTGCCATCGCAGGCGCGGCGGTGCTCATCATCGCCATCGACTACGGGCGGTTCCCGTGGGTCGCGATCTCGCTGGCCGCGTCGTTTGGCTTGTACGGCCTTGCGAAGAAGAAGATCGTGCAAGACGCTTCCGTAGGCTTGTTGTCGGAGACGGCTGTCGTTTTGCCCGTCGCGCTCGGCTACTGGATCTATTTGGCTGCCGCGGGAAAGGCGACGGCATGGACGCTGCCTGCGCCCATGTTCGTCGAACTGCTCCTTTCCGGGGTGGTAACGGCGCTGCCGCTGCTCTTTTTTGCGCGGGCGGCCGCCCGGATGACGCTGTCCGCGCTCGGCTTCGTACAATACATCGGGCCGACGATCATGCTGCTGCTGAGCGTATTCGTGTTCAAGGAATCGGTTTCGCCGGTTCTGCTCATCGGCTTCGCGCTCATCTGGACGGCGCTCGTTGTATATGGTGCGGCATCGGTTCGCGGCACGAAAATCGCAAAGGCGGGCTGACCGCAAAGGCGTCCCGGTACCCTCATAACGGGGAAACCATTTTGAGTTGTATGACTAACAGCAATACGTCGATCACACCGTAAACAAAATGACGGAATTCTTCGGAAAGTATCTTTCCGGTGAGAAGCCAGTTGCCCTGTTGGGCAGCTGGCTTTCATATTGTTCATCCGGATGACTGAATCAGAAAGGTTAGCTGGACGGAATCCTTCAATACCGGGGGGATGGATGCTGCGCAGCTTATTTCAAACAGCAATTGGCACAGCATGATGAAAATTGACATTGGATGCCGGAATTATGGTACATTAATACCAAGTTCGAAAGATCGGGAGTTGGACAAGTTGCTCTATAAATTCGGTTTTTCCCAGTATGAAAGCAAAGTTTATGAAACGTTGGCGCAGTCGGTGCAGCCGATGGACGCGACGATGATCGTCAAATATTCGGGCGTGCCCAAGGCAAAAATCTACGAGGTCATTTCCCGGATGGTGGAGAAGGGGATGGTGCTCGAGTCGATTTCCGAAAAGAAAAAGCTGTATACGGCGCTGCCGATTCCGCTTGTCGTCGAAAAGCTGACGGCCGAGTTTCAGGCGGATATCCAGGAGCTTGAGCGGCAGAAGCCGAAAAAAGAGATCGTGGACGACCGCGTCTGGAGTTTGAAGGCCGACGCCTCGATCCACGCCCAGATCAAGCAAATGCTGCTGGAAGCGAAAAGTTCGATCCGCTATTCGTCGTGGAAGGACGATTTCCAAACGGTATTGCCGATCCTCGAGGAAAAAGAGCGCGAAGGCGTTGCCGTCGAGGCGCTATCGGTCGGGGAAGTCCAAAGCGGGCTGAAAAAACTGGCGGTGATGGAGCCGAACGAGCAGCATGTGACGCTGGAACGATTCAGGCTGCTGATCGTGGACGATGCGGAAGCGATTTTTGCGGGCATGGAAGACGGCTCCTGGCAGGCGATCAAAACAAGATCCCAGCCGTTTGTGCGCGTTTTTACGGATTATTTCCACCATGACGTGCTGCTGACCCAAATTACGACCAAATATCATGATGTTTTGATGAACGACAAGGAAATCATGGCCCAGCTTCTGCAGCTGCGGTACTGATCCGCGTCGAACGCTGAAAGACGATCCCCTCAAGCGGGTGGAGCTTATGCTCTGCCCGCTTTTTTTATGCGATCCGCCGGAAGACGAGTCCAAAACGGCTCATGAACAGCCGGATGCGACTTCTTGGGCAGCTGAGCCTGGAAGGAAAAAAATGTGCTTGCTCACGAATTTGATATAAGTTACTATTACGGTAGTAACCAAGAAACGACAACCAGAGAGAAGGGAGCAACACCGGCATATGAATTTTAAAATTTACATTTTGGCGATAGCCTGTTTCGTGACCGGCATGGTCGAGCTGATCGTCGGCGGCATTTTGGATTTGATCTCCAGGGATCTTCACATTTCCCTGAGCGCCGCCGGGCAGCTCATTACGCTGTATTCGATCGTGTTTGCGATTTCCGGCCCGCTGCTGCTGACGGCAACGGCACGCATGGAGCGGAAGCGGTTGTACCAATGCGCGCTTCTCGTCTTTATTGCCGGGAACGTCCTGTCGATGGTCAGCCCTAATTTTGCGACGATGGTCGTCGCACGGATTTTGTCGGCGGCCAGCAGCGCGCTGATTACCGTATTGTCGATCACGATGGCTTCAAGAATGGCCAGCGAGGAATTTAAGGCCAGAGCCATCGGCGTCATTTTTATGGGCGTGAGCGGTTCGCTGGTGCTGGGCGTGCCGCTGGGCATGATGCTTGGAAACGCGTTCGGCTGGCGCGCGCCTTTCGTGATGATCACGGCGTTGTCCGTCGTTTCGCTTGTCGCGATTCAGCTTTTGATCCCGAAAACGGAGCCGGAGCCGGCCATTCCGCTGCGCCGTCAGCTGGCTTCCCTGAAGAACGGAAAAATCATTTTCGGGCAGCTGATCTCGGTCTTGATGCTGACCGGACATTTGACGCTTTACGCGTATTTGACGCCGTTTTTGCAGGAGACGCTGCATTTGAGCCCGTCGGTGCTCAGCTTGTTTTATCTCCTGTTCGGCATTGCGGCCGTGCTCGGCGGCGGTTTCGGAGGCTGGGTGACGGATAAGTTCGGGGCGGAAAAAAGCATTTTGGCGATCGTGGGCGTATTTGCCGTCATTATGTTCCTGATGCCGCTTTCGACCGTTTCGATGTATGTATGCCTGATCGTCATGCTGGTGTGGAGCGCGCTCAGCTGGTCGATTTCTCCGTCGATGCAAAGCTACCTGATCAAGTCGGCGCCGGAATCGTCCAACATTCAGCAAAGCTTGAACAGCTCGGCGACGCATGTCGGGATCGCCGTCGGTTCCGCGGTCGGCGGGATCGTGATCGAAAGCTCCTCGGTCTATTACAATGCTTGGGTCGGTGTGATATTCGTCATCCTGGCGCTCGCAAGCGCCGTGGCGTCGATCAAGTGGAAGTCCGCCCGGACGGCAGCCGCCGATGCGGCGCCGACGGCACGGACGCTGCACTAACCATGGATGGGAGGGAATGCCGTTCCCGGCAGTTCGGCGGGGCGGCGGAATTATGAGCGGATCCTATCTGTTGGAATCGGCCAAATGCATGGCTTTGACGCTGCAGCTGATGCAGGGAACTCCGGGGATGGATGGCGGGGCGGCCCTGGGCTTGGATCGCCCGGCAGCGGTGTGCGAGCAGCGCGCCGAAACGGCCGCCGCCGGGGCATCGGCAGAAAAGGGCACCCAAACCCCGGTTAGGCCTGCGGATCAAGCCCGGGGGGAGATCGAGATCAGCCGGCAATCGCTGCTGGATTTTTACGATCAATTGGCCCTGCTGCGGAGCGATCCGCTGATCAACGGACTTTTGGTCAACGGGGAATTTAAGCTGGCCGCCCCGGAAGATGCCCATGTGTTCGCCTATGAGCGCAGCCTTTCGGGCAGGCGTTTTCTGATCGTATCGAACTGGAGCAAGGAGCCGCTTGATTTTGCGCTCGGCCGCGATTTCGTCGAGGGCAAAGTGCGGGTGGCCGTTTATCCGGAAATCGTGTTGACGGAAAAGATGAGGCTGCGGCCATACGAGGCGTTTGCGGTGCTGGTATAGCCCGATATTCATGCAAGGTTATAAATGATGCGAGGCGAACTATTTCCGGCTACGGGCGTTCCTTTCGATTGCAGTTCTATGAAAAGGCTTGGCTTATCCGCCAACCTTCAGAGAAACCCTGTCCTTTTACGGAGGAACAGGGTTTCTTTTTGCGATTTTTTAGCCAAATCCTCATTGTTGTATTGATGAAAGCACTTTTTGATTCGGGCATCGAATTTGTAGGTATGGGCATTGCAAGCCGGCAACTCTGCATCGAGGCATGAAAAATGCAGGGTCCGGCTGGTAATGCCCGTAATCTGGACAATATTTTTAACCGTTAATAATGGTTTCTTCATCCCAAAATCCTTTTGCTTCGTCTAGTATTTGATCAGCAGGCGTTAGGGTGGCCTCAAAGATCGTTTTTCCTGTTTTTCTTAAATAATATTGAATCAAATAATATCCGCAAGCGTAACCAGAGCTATAAGGCATATGGACCGGTTTAAAGTTTTGAAGTTTCGCGATTTCGTCGCCGTAAAGATACGGAGCGATTTGATCAAACCCGGTTACGTGCCATTGCTCCCTAAGCACAGGCTTGATGCGCCTGTTCAGCGTGTCTGCGTTTGTTTTCGTCACCCAAGGGCCGAGCCATTCTTCGCCAAACATGAACGTGGCATAGTTTTCAGCCAATCCTTCGCTGACAATGAGCTCGCCCAAATGAACGGTATGATCCCACTGAATAAATTGATATCGCACGTTATGGTTGCATTCATGCGCCAGTGCTGCCTTCATTCGGGGAATCGTGTACCCATTCGGCAAGAGCGTGCCCCAGATAAACCCGGGAATGCCCCCGAAGCCGCTGTATCCTTCGTTTATTGTTAAGGAACGGTTTTCCGGATTCCCGAGTTGAATGGTAAATAAATAATCGGTTACGGGGAGGTTTATTCCATGCTCTACAAATAGAGACAAGCTTTTCTTCACAGCCTCCTCACACTCTTGCCAAAAGGATTCGGACGAAATCAGCCCGATCTCTGCCGAAAGCTGAGGGGTAATCTGATCAGGGGACCGATGCATCATGCTATTAAACGCAATAACATCAAACCCATGCGGCTCTTCAGCTTTAAAAGGAATCTGTTGAATTTGCCATTGCTTCATAAAGGGGGCCATCATTTCGTTTCTGAATAATTCAAGTTTTTCTTCGGGCGAAGCTTGGGCAACTTTTTGCATGCCTCCCTTGCCCACACCCACAGAAGCTTTTCGCTCCGTGCGGGGGGTGAAGCGAGGGACAGGAACGTAGAGCGCCTTAGCCGACGCTTTTTCCGGTTTAGGCGCTCTCGTTATCGGCCCGAGTACCCCCGCAGCGGTGCGTACCGGCTCTTAGGTGGCGTTTTTTGCCGCCTTAGAGCCGGTAGCATGAGCCTGTTCCCTATTCTTTTCTTAATTCTATTCAAAAAGAGTGCTATTATTTTTTATTTGTAGAGTTGTATTTGCCCCTCTTGAAGCTCCTATATGATTGAGGGGAACAAAAATCCCCTCAATCCACCAACCAGCTTGTGACCGTTCTAATGTTGTGAGGGATACACAACAAATAGAAAATCTATCCCCACAAGCTGTACTTCCAAAAAAAGAGGGGATTATATATGTCTTGTAATCAAACCACAAAAACAATTGTTAATATTCCTAAGCCAACCGGTACACCAACGCTATTGGTTGGTTCTCAGTCTGCTATAGGCACCCGTTTTTTTTGTTCTGACAATCCGGAAAAAATCAACTCCACAACAACCACATTCAAAAATGGATTTGCCACACTTTGGAGCGATACTTCTTCCGGTAATTCTTCGGTACGTTACCGCTTTTTTGTATGGCACTATAATGATACCGGAGCTTCTATCAAAGTCGGAATTACGGTCGGCAATGCGGGTACTTCCTCCTACTCGATCCATAATGTAAACGACGCCGTTCAAGTACTGCCAAGTGGTTCAATTCTTCAGCACGGAATCTGCGGAGCTACTGCACTTGTGGGAGGCACGATGGATAGTGTTACTCCGAAAAATTCTTCTGTTGCTGCTGGACAGGTTGGAGTAGTAAAGGAATGGACCGTTCCAGATAAGTCTATCGTTGGTGGAATCATTGAATTTTCGCTCAGCAACACTGTATCCAATACCGCTATGAATTATCGAGTTCGTACAGTTGCTGCCAATAATACAACCGCAGACCTGACAAAGAATCAAAATCCCGTCGTTAATTACTATTCAGAGGATGGGGCAACACATCCTCGTGGTTCCTGGAATTTTGCCGATATTAAAAGCTCTGTCAGCTATAGTGCCGGCAGTGGTTGGAAATATTACAATGCAAGTAACGGGGATACGGATGATCTAATGAAAGCAAGCAATTCATACAAAGACCCCGAAGCTCCTCCTGCGCAAGGACCAGCAAGTAGTAATAAAGGTCACTATGGAATTAAATATAACCTTGATGTTACGTTGAACAATACAACTGGTGCTGAAAAGACCGTCAAGGTTTATGTTGCCGCCCGCGGAACAAACTATTACGCCGGTGCAGTTCGGTGGAGCGGAGAAGGCGTAACATACAAGGTACCTAAGCTTGAATCATACCTGAAAGTCTCTGGAAATGAACAACCAGCGGTTGAGGTCGCTACTGTAAAGCTTGCACCGGGAGCCTCGATCACTCGAACAATTACTATGTCAACTGCAGGTGGGGCATCTACTCCTGCACTCATTGCATTCCAAACTGTATAAACAAAAAAACCAAGCAAAAAAGCCCTACGAAGGGGCTTCTTTGCTTGGTCTGAATAAACTAATTATTCATAAAATGCGTATCCTGTAATCAGAGTTCGAGATCCCCTGCTAACATTGTCCACCTTCCATACCCCATTTGTAAACACAAGCGTAATTGACCGATCCTCTATATATTGGTCTTCACCCATCAAACCATTTGCTAGTATGACAGACTGTGAAAGTAGAGCTTTTGTCTGACTGATATATTCAGGCAAAGTAATAGGAGCTGTATAAGTATTTTCTGTACCCAGTCCTTTATTTTGAACAACCGATTTTATCAGTTTATCAGTAAAATACGGTTTAAAATGTGCACTAACATTTTTCAGTGATGCTGTATTCCCTGCTTCGTTTAGCTTCTCGGACAACACCTTTAAACGTGCATCCGTAATTTTTTGTTTTTCTGGGATTTGAACAGACGGTTGATCCATGTTAATAATGATGTGCTTTCCATCCAATACGACGCTTGCTTTCTTCGCTTTATTATCCCATGTAACACTGGCTCCGAGTGATTGACTTACAAATCCTAACGGAACATAAGTCGTTCCTTTCATAATTTGCGTAGCAGTATCGAGACTAATGTATTCCCGATGAGGAGTATTAGGAAATTCAGCAGTCGGCGGCGTTTCAACAATAGCCCCCTTGAAATTTGCAGCAAGGCGAATTGTCGAGTCGCCCTTTTGAATTTTAACTTCTTTGTTTTCTTGAGACCATTTTACATTCGCTCCCAGATTTTCAGAAACGGCACGCAGCGGAATGAGGACTCGACCACTATTAATTTGACCATTATTAATTATCACTTCTTTTGATGCATCCGCAGCATAAATCGGAACAGATGTCATAGGCAAAGCAAATAAGGCGAAGGCAAGTACGGATGCAGTCCACTTTTTAAGCATAAAAATCCTCCCAACTTTCATGTCATCAGATATATAGACACTATTTCTTTCTACTTTGTTACATTACCCATGCAAAAAGACCATGATCCATTGACCATGATCTTCCGGAAAAAATATAACGAGAAGAATGAACAGAAAGCCTAGACCGACTTCTCATTAACCAGGTAATTTCGCAGATCCTGTTATACAAAATTGAAATTAACTTCAAAGTAATCACTTCAATTCATATAGACAACACCTTTAATCTTGTGTTTCTTTATGAACCGATTGAATGGCTTGAGCAAGCTGCTTTAAGGAGAAGTCCAAACGATCCAGTTTCTCACCTATCGTCTGTAAGACATAGCGTATCAAAATGAAACACAAAGTTACCGGAAAACCCACATTTGTAATTAATGATATTGTATCCGTAACTTCCATATACCGTACCCTCCTTTTCGAATTTCTATCTATTAGGAAACTCGATTTACCATTTAACAACAAAAAATGATACAATAAAAAAATGGGAACAAACGTTCCTATTTTAGTTGTAAAATTACCCCTTGTTTTCCCTATATATACACGATGATCACAAAAGGGAGAGATACAAATGGAACAAACAGAAATTTATGAACACTATAAAACAGAAATTTATCGTATTGGTTGGAGGGTTCAGTATCAAGCTAAAAAGATACGAAATCGTGAACATTCCTTCAATGATAAAGAGCCCTTCTACTCAAACTTTGCTACGGAAACAGAAGAAAAAATGTGGGTTCATCAATTGCTTGACACATTACCCCCTCAGGGGAAATCAATTATTGAAAAAATATATCTACAAGGCCTTACAGAAGTTGAAGTAGCGAAACAGCTTAACATTAGTCAACAGGCGGTGAACAAATGGAAGCGAAAAATGCTTGCACAACTATCTCTAATAGCGAAATGATAAAACTTCTTGAAGCTGCCAAACAAAAGGATCGTACTGCGATGTTACAACTCATAGACCTTTTTAGAGAGGATATTTTGAGAATTAGTCAATTTATCCATTTGCCTAAGGAAGATGCGATATCAGCTATCATTACTGAGAGAGTTTCTTGAACTTGTACAAGCTTCAGATAACAATGGTGTAATGCAATACAACAAGAATATTACATAAGTGCATTCCAACTTTAGAGCCATTGGCCATTTACCTCGACCTGACCCCAGAAAGACTGATCGTGCATTGACCTCGGCTAAAATCAGACAAGTCAGTTCTGAATAAGAGCTCTTCGATCAACTTGAGCTTGTTAACAAAAAATACGGAATAACCCGCATTATAATATGACCCTAGGGGGCCTCATTTCGATGGACCACGATACTTCATCATATTGCAGTAAAACCATGAAATTATTTGAATCTAAACAAATTAAAACGAAAATAGCCGAATTTTATCACTCTATGTTATTATGTAGGAAAATATTGGTGTGAGGAGCCGAATCATGGGGGCTAAAAACGCGGTTATAGCAGGTGACTATCAAAAAAAAATAGTGTTAAATACAGGCAAATGTATTGCGATTGCGACTGGTTTTCTCAAGAGAGTAGAGCTTACAAAAGATACGGTAGAAGCATATGAAGTTGTAGATGAAAGCAGTCAGACCAGCGCTGTTAGTGCTGTAGGTCGCGGATTAGCTGGCTCGCTTCTTTTGGGGCCTGTCGGTATGCTGGCAGGACTTTCGGCGAAAAAGAAAGGAACGCATACTGTCGCAGTACAATTTAAAGATGGTTCAAAAAGCTTGCTCGAAATCGATGATAAAATGTACAAAAAACTTATGACAGATTTATTTTAAAAGAAACTACAGAGAGCATAGAGCCCTAAAAGGGGCTCTTTTTTCTACTAGGGAGGTACGCCTTCTTACGAGGCCCGTAAAAAATCCCAATGGAACCTGCCGCTTTTTCCGGAAATAGTTGGAATTCAAGGCCGTGCTTAAATTAAACAGAAGGCTGAACGGGTTTCCGCTTGCATGCTTACACGAAACGTCCCCCACATGCAACCTTTCATCCTTTCGGGACGTCAAAGATCAGGGAAACAAAAATTTTAGGAATAACTTGCATTCCAATTATACAATTGTATAATTAATTGTATTAGACAATTGTATAACAGTGAGGGAAAACCATGGAAAAAATAAAACGATTGCCAGATGCAGAACTGGAAGTAATGCTAATCATCTGGAAGACGGGGCAATCGATAAATTCCTCTTACATTCTGGATCAACTTCGGGATAAGCGGAATTGGTCATTGCCTACTCTTATGACTGTCCTTGCACGGTTGACGGAAAAAGGATTTCTAATTTGTGAGAAAGAAGGTCGAAATAACAGGTACTATGCAGCCATATCGGAAAGCGAATATAAGGAGAGCGAAGGCAAATCCACATTGATGAAACTGTTCGGCAACTCGGTTCAAGACATGGTGATGTCCTTGTACAACGGGAAAGCGATTAACAAAAACGATCTTGCCGAGCTGCGGGAGCTCATTGACAAAGTGGAAAGGGAGGAGAGCTGATGACCAGCCTGTTTTCAGACTATCTGAACATTTCGGTTACGACCAGCTTACTCATTGTAATCTTACTTTTCCTGACTCCCCTGTTGCGCAAACATTATTCGGCAAAATGGACTTACTGGATATGGATGGTTTTGGCGATCCGATTGCTATTGCCTTTCCATTTTTCATTTGACAAGAGCTTAATCGACATTCCGTTACCCAGTAACCCAATTATGAACCCTACCGCTCAAGGCATGTCGCAAGTAAACACGCAAGTAGAAAATCCACTTGCAGCACAGCCCATACAGGTACAGACAGCCGTCGAACCGGCCGTCCATGCCCCGTCTCTTTTCTATATTCTAGCTACAATCTGGCTGATCGGGGCGGTGTTGTTTCTCGCGTATCATGTCGCAGGATACTACACGTTCAGAAAACAGGCGCTTCGCTGGAGCAGACCCATCGAAAGTAAACTAATCGCAGCCCGAATCCGAACCATGATGCTCGAAATGGGCGTTCCCTTGTCTATCCCTGTGCTAACCAGCGAAAAAGTGCCAAATCCGATGCTTGTCGGTTTCAGAAAACCACTGCTGCTTTTGCCGCATGAGCAGTATTCCGAAGAAGAATTGACGTTCATCATCAAGCATGAGCTGGTCCATTATCAGCGCCATGACATTCTGTATAAGTTGCTGCTCGTAACGGTGCATGCTCTACATTGGTTTAATCCTTTTGTATGGCTGCTCGTCCGGGAAGCCAGTCGAGAAATTGAATTGTACTGCGACGATACTGTCGTGTTTAAGCAAAGCCTAGCCTATCGCAAAAAATATTGCGAAGTCATTCTCTCTGTCATGCAGAAGCCGAGTCCTCGCTTTTTAGCATTATCCACGAATTTTTTAGGAGGGAAACATACCATGAAACAAAGATTCAAGTCCATCCTGAGTATGAAGAAGAAACGAAGTGGACTTATGCTGTTCTGTGCCGTTGTCCTTTCGCTGGGCGTATTAGCAGCCTGCGCCAATGTTACAAGCGGAAACAGCGCGGCCTTCAAACCCGGTACGATCTATTCTAACCTCGTCGGGGACCAAGTTGTCTCCTATGACGCGGGCAATTCCTATTCGATTGATAAGGAAGGCCATGTTTCCATCTCATATCGAAATGGGAAAGTGACTGCAAAAACGCCTTTACAATTAGATATGGCAAGGGAATCCTTCGACCGAGGACTAAGCGAAGGCAGCTTTTTCATCTCCGAAGATAAAACTGCCATTGTATATAATCCCGATCCTGACAAATTCGCTCCGGTTCATGTTCTGATCAGCGACAACATGGGCAAGACATGGAACGAGACCGTCGTTCAAAACGAAGACGCCAAGGGTGATGAGCTATTCATCGGTTTCACATCGGAAAAAGAAGGCTGGATGGTTGTCGGCCACGGATGCGGAGTCGCATGCGCAGAAAACTTTGTCTTTCAGACTTCGGATGGCGGAAAAACATGGATCGAAACAGGAAATCCGAATGATCAGTATTCGGAACATTTAACGGGGGTCGGTTTCTCTAACCCCGATACCGGCTTTTTAGGATACAGATATTTCACAGCGCCCGATCCGATCATTTATTGGACTAAGGATCGAGGAAAGACTTGGGATCGACTCCCTGTCAGCCTGCCAGAAAAGTTTGAGAATTATTCAAAAAACCCGCTCTCGCCTTTCTTTAACGGGAAAGAAGGACGTTTTCCTATTAGCCTGTCCGGGGATAATGGAATTATTGGAACCATTTATTTATCCAGCAAGGATGGAGGCTTAACTTGGGCTTATGACGCATCCCTGGATAAGTTAAAATAACCAAAAAAATTAAAGAAAGAGCGGCTGTCTATACAGGCCGCTCTTTCTTTTGCCATTCATGAAAAATTACTTTTTCCAACCTCCGCCGCCATTAGAAGAAGACTCTACATAGTCTACTTTAATTTTTGCAGCATCAGTGCCAAGGTCGGTGTTGTATTTATACTGCCGAAGGTTCCAATCATCGAAAGTGCCAGGCCAACTATCTACGATGAACGTATACCGTTCGGTAGCCGAGTAAGCGCCACGGATGTAAGAACAAACTGCTCTTGAACCGTAAATACCCATTTTGTACCCGTGCGGATTCTTGGAACTGTTATTCAAGACCGACAGTACCCCTTGAAAATAAGGAACGACCTTATCCTTGATCTCCTGTGTAGTCCAATCCCGAGTGTCCACTGTGAAATAAATGGGAGTTCCATTGGGTTGTCCCAAGTTGCCTGCCAGCTTTACAGCGTCTGTGGCATCGCTAACACCATTAGCGTTAGTAAAATAGTCTTGTTTGGTAGCCCCATTCTTTTCATAAATGGATACAATGAACAATCCGCCGTCCGAAATGGTGTCCACTTCGGCAGTTGTCAATTCGTCATGCGCTCCCTCAACGCGGTTCAGGTAGCGGCCAACAAAGGTCATTTTGTAATCTTTAAGCGTCTTCAACCGTGCCGCCGTCACTTTTGTTGCTGTGTCACAACCAAGTGCCATATGAAAACAACTCCTTATTTAATAGTTTTGACAATGAAAAGTCCGTTCCCGGGTTTGAACTTTTCTCGCCTTCACTTAATAAGGAGATTGATCAGTATGAATTACAACCAAATGAAGTGCCCTTTTATTCTTTTAGTACAAAAAAAGTGAATCCTCCCCTAAAAAGAGCAATGAATGTCCCGTGCGGCAAGGACTCCTGAAACGCAGGATCCTTAGTTCTACTTTAGAACTACCCCAAAGACACGGCTTTGCTCTTTTCAGTGCTCAGCTCTCCGAGTTATTCGTCTGTAGGAGTATTTATACTTTCTGGTTGACATGTAAATCCTTAAATCTTGACGAAATGATATTTCTCTGTTGCATCAGGCAAAAGGACCATCATACGAGAAACAAGGGATTTGATTTTATCTTTTAGGTACTTCTCATCAACCAGGTTTTGAAGCAAAGTGATCCCTGATTCAACTTTTTGCAGGTTACAGTAGCGCAACCAAATGCGTTATGGCCACTCCGTATCCAAGAAACAGAACCCGGTAATTCCTTAGCGTAGGAAATACCGGGTTTTTCGCATGCAAAAATCCGAATTGCCGTTAATCTCTGGTAAATCCGATCTGAACGCAGTGTTTTTATATTCATAACTCTCACTCCAAGTCGTTTTATAGTGAGAATTATGCGCTATGACCTAACGTCATAGTCAATACCTTGGATCAAATTCTAAACGGATTTGTTTTTTAACAGTTACGATGAAGCTTTTTGTAGCCGGCTTATTCCTTTGACTGCTGCAAAATGCCGCTCATGTTGACCTGCTCGATCATATGGCCGATATTGCCTTCGCCTGCGTACAAGGTCATGTCGAAAAAGTTTTGGCCAAGATCGCTCCAATACAGCTCGTTTTCGTCCCCCGCGGCATCGACGTCTCGTTTCAGCCTGCCGGCATACACCTCGACGTAACAGTGCTGCAAATAATACGTAAAATCCATGACGTGATGAAGCGTCACGTCTTCCGGGGAGATCCCGGTTTCCTCCATAAGCTCCCGGTAAGCGGCATCCATGCCGCGCTCGCCGGGTTCGATTTTCCCGCCCACCAGATTGCTTAAGCCTTTGTACGGATCTTTCAGGCGTTTGCACATGAGCAGCCGGTCCATGTCTTTGCTGTAGATCATGACGACATTGTATCCTTGCATGTTCGATTCTCCCTTATACAGAACTGCATATTTGATCATGACGATAGCACAAAAGAGGGGTGGCGGACAATGCAAAAGGCGTGCCTGTCGGGAGAACCCGGGCAGCACGCCTTGCTTCGTTTTATCTTGCCATCCAGCCGCCGTCCACGCAGAGGACATGGCCGTTGACGTAATCGGATGCGGAGGAGGCGAGGAAAATCGCCGCGCCCTGGATGTCCTCCGGCGTTCCCCAACGTCCGGCGGGGATCCGTTCGGTGATGGATTTTTTGCGTTGTTCGTCGGCCAAAATTTGCGCCGTATTATCCGTGATCATGTATCCCGGCGCGATGCCGTTGACCTGTACGCCGCTTGCGGCCCATTCGTTGGCAAGCGCTTTGGTCAAACCTGCGACGCCGTGTTTGCTTGCCGTATACCCCGGCACGTTGATGCCGCCTTGATAGGAGAGCATGGAGCAAATGTTGATGATTTTGCCGCTGCCGCGTTCGATCATATGCCTGCCGGCAATTTGCGACAGCAGGAACACGGAGTTCAGGTTCAGGTCGATGACGTCGAACCAGTCTTTTTCGCTGTGGTCTTTGGCAGGGGTCCGGCGGATGGTCCCCGCGTTGTTGACGAGTATGTCGATGCTGCCCGTCAGCTGCAAAGCTTCGTCGAACACGGCCTGCAGCCCCGAGGCATCGCTCAGGTCGGCCTTGACGGCAGAAGCTTTGCGTCCCAAAGCCGCGGCCTTTCCGACGGCCGCTTCGGATGAACCGCGGGCCACGCACACGACGTTCGCGCCGGCTTCGGCGAGCCCGATGGCGATGCCCTGACCCAGGCCGCCGGAGGTGCCGGTGACCAGCGCCGTTTTGCCTTCCAAACTAAACAGATTCATGCTTTCATCCGCTCCTTGACTGTGACTTTTATCCTTCACCGGTCTCCCGCAAGCTCGATCGGAAGGCCGGCTTTGCGGTACTCCGCAAGCACCGCTTCCGGCAAACCGTCGTCCGTGATGAGACCGTGGAGTTCCTCAAGCCGGGCAAAGGTCCGGAGCGCCGTCTGCCCGAATTTATGATGATCCGCTACCGCGATCCTTTCGCGGGCGGTGTCGATGAGCGCCCGTTTGAATGCGAGCAGTTCTCCGGTATAGACCGACAGCCCATGCTCCAGATGGATGCCGGTCGCCGAAATAAACGCTTTTTGGATGTTAAGCTCTTTGACGTACGCCACGGCTTCGGGGCCGGTCAAGATGTTGCGCACCCGGTAACCGCCCGGAACCACGAGATTGATTTTGTCTTTTTTGGAAAGCTCGCTGATGATATAGACGTCGTTCGTAATGACCGTATACGGCTGGTTGGGCAGCAGGCGCGCGATTTCCAGCGTGGTGCTGCCGCCGTCGAGGGCGACGATGTCGCCGGGCACGATGCGGTTCAGCGCCGCTTGGGCGATGTTTTTTTTCATCTCCAGGTTTTTGGAAATCGGCTCTTTGGAGGGCAATATGCCGAACTGGTCCGCCTGGGCCAAAACGGCGCCGCCGTGAACGCGGCGGATGAGCCCCTGCTCCTCCAGCTTGGTCAGGTCCTCGCGGATGGTTTTGCCCGTGACCTTCAATATGTCGCTAAGCTCCGCCACCGTAACTTCTTGATTGGTCAGCAGCGCTTCCATAATCTTCTCGTGCCGCAGGATCGGGTTCATGTACAAGCCTCATTTCGAATCAGGGTTAAACTTGAATACATTTTACGTTCTATTGTAATTCCTTCATGTCCACCGGGTCCATATCGGAATAAATTTTGTTGTCGCCGGCCATGCCCCAAATAAACGTATAATTGCTTGTGCCCACGCCGCTGTGGATCGACCAGCTCGGAGAAATGACGGCTTGCTCGTTCCGCATGACGATGTGGCGCGTTTCGCTCGGCTCGCCCATCAAATGGAACACGACGGCATCGTCCGGCAGGTCGAAATACATGTATGCTTCCATCCGGCGCGGATGCACGTGCGCAGGCATCGTATTCCACATGTTGCCCGTTTTGAGCAGCGTCATGCCCATGACAAGCTGCGAGCTTTGGATGCCGTTTTGGTGGATAAAGCGGTAGATGGTGCGTTCGTTGGAATTTTCGATCGAGCCGAGATCGGCCGATTCGGCATCGGCGAGCGTTGCCTTTTGGGTCGGGTACGCTTGATGGGCAGGCGCCGAATTCAGGTAAAACTTGGCCGGAGCGGCAGCGCTTTCGCTTTTGAAAACGACTTCCTTGTTGCCCATGCCGACGAACAGGCATTCCTTGTGGTCCAGCTCGTAAGACTCGCCTTCGACGACGACCGTGCCTTTGCCGCCGACGTTGATGATGCCGATTTCGCGGCGCTCCAGGAAGTAACCTACGCCGAGCTCTTTCAAATCCACGTCCAGACGCACCGATTCGTTCACCGGAAACGCGCCGCCGATGATCATGCGGTCTTCATGCGTGAGGACAAGCTCCAGACGGTCCGGGGTGAACAGCACCGGAATGTGGAATTCTTCGCGCAAACGCGCCGTATCGAACTGTTTCACTTCCCGCGGATGCGATGCATATCTTCTTTCCAAAAGAAACACTCCCTTTTCGTTCATTTATGTTCATATCGTTCATATACGTTCACTTTAGCTCTTTTTGCTGTTCTTGGCAACCACTTTTTGACGCCGGACCGGGCAGGAACTTTCGAAGGCAAACATGCGGCATGCAAAAATATTTTGCAAATAATGTCCTTGGTGGATGTACAAAACTTAAAAAAGGTGCTACATTGAATATACATAATTACTTGTATATAAAGGGTTTTTAACAATATTAATGTCCTCTGATTGCGGACATATGTATATTTAGGAGGGATTCGCATGCCGAGTCATTCGCTGGACCGGTTTTTAACGGAAAACATCGAGGATTTAAAAAGCAAAGGCTTGTACAACGTCATTGACCCGCTTCAAGGACCCAACGGACCGACCATCCTGATCGGAGGGAAAACGCTGATCAACCTGTCCTCCAACAACTATTTGGGGCTCGCTACGGACGAACGATTGGTAAACGCTTCCATTGAAGCCTCAAAAACCTACGGCGCAGGCGCGGGGGCGGTCCGGACGATCAACGGCACTTTGGATCTTCATCTGGAGCTGGAACGCAAGCTGGCCGAATTCAAACATACGGAAGCGGTCATCGCCTACCAGTCCGGCTTCAATTGCAACATGGCGGCCATTTCCGCGGTCATGGACAAAAACGATGCGATCCTCTCGGATGAGCTGAACCATGCCTCCATCATCGACGGCTGCCGTTTGTCGAAGGCGAAAATCATCCGGTTCAAGCACTCGGACATGGAAGACCTGAGAGCGCAGGCGAAAGCCGCCAAGGAATCCGGTTTATACAACAAAATCATGGTGATCACGGACGGCGTGTTTTCCATGGACGGCGATATCGCGAAGCTGCCCGAAATCGTGCAAATCGCCGAAGAGTTCGATCTGATCACGTACGTGGACGATGCCCACGGCTCCGGCGTGCTGGGCGGGGGAGCCGGGACGGTGAAGCATTTCGGCTTGTCGGACCGGATCGATTTCCAGATCGGCACCCTTTCCAAAGCGATCGGCGTCGTCGGCGGTTACGTGGCCGGCTCGAAAAAGCTGATCGAATGGCTGAAGCTGAGAAGCCGCCCGTTCCTGTTTTCGACAGCTTTGCCGCCAGCGCCCGTGGCCGCCTGCATCGCTTCGGTCGACATTTTGATGAACGACAAAACGCTGATCGAGAAGCTGTGGGACAACGGGAATTACTTGAAAGACGGGCTGAAAAGAATCGGCTTCGACATCGGAAACAGCGAGACGCCTATTACGCCGTGCATTATCGGGGACGAAGTCAAAACCCAGGCATTCAGCAAACGTTTGTATGAGGAAGGCGTATACGCCAAAGCGATCGTGTTCCCGACGGTGCCGAAAGGAACCGGACGGATCCGCAACATGCCGACGGCTGCCCACAGCAAGGAAATGCTGGATCAGGTTCTTGCCGTCTACGAACGCGTAGGCAAAGAGCTGGGGATTATTTAAGCGGGATCGATTGCGGGATGCTGCAAGTCCGGTTGCCGGGAAGCCAACAGGGGAGGAATAACGATGAAAAAAATATTGGTGACGGGAGCGCTCGGCCAGATCGGGTCCGAACTGGTCGCGAAACTGAGACAATTGTACGGCGCCGATCAGGTCGTTGCGACCGATATCCGAATGTCCGGACATGAGGTGACGCGATCCGGACCTTTCGAAACGCTGGACGTAACCGACGGTAAAGCGATGTTCGAGCTCGCCAAGCGCCATCGGGTGGACACGGTCATCCATTTGGCGGCGCTCCTCTCCGCAACGGCGGAGGAAAAACCGCTGCTCGCATGGAATCTGAACATGGGCGGGCTGGTCAACGCCCTGGAAACGGCCAGGGAGCTCGGCTGCCAGTTTTTCACGCCAAGCTCCATCGGGGCCTTCGGCCCGTCGACGCCGAAAAGCCATACGCCGCAGGACACGATCCAGCGCCCGACGACGATGTACGGCGTGAACAAGGTGTCGGGCGAGCTGCTGTGCGACTATTATTTTCATAAATACGGACTCGATACGAGGGGGCTGCGGTTTCCCGG
This sequence comes from Paenibacillus sp. YAE3, assembly GCF_057546105.1. NCBI lineage: Bacteria > Bacillati > Bacillota > Bacilli > Caryophanales > Paenibacillaceae > Paenibacillus > Paenibacillus sp. YAE3. The sequence goes on from NZ_BAAIYF010000003.1 coordinate 218,658, forward strand.
GCTCATCTCTTACGTGACCCCTCCCGGCGGAGGCACGACCGATTACGCGGTCGAGATTTATTACGCTGCCGTGAGCAAAGGGCGTTATGCATCGTTTATCGACAAAGGCACCTTCATGGACATGATGTACATGCCGGACGCGCTTGATGCGATCGTGCAGCTGATGGAAGCGGACGGTTCGAAGCTGAAGCACCGCAACGCCTTTAACGTGACGGCGATGAGCGTCGACCCGGAAGCGATCGCCGCTTCGATCCGCAAGGTGCTGCCTTCCTTCGTGCTGGAGTACGACGTCGATCCGAAAAGACAGGCCATCGCCGAGAGCTGGCCGGACTGCATCGACGCTTCCGCCGCCGCGGAAGAATGGGGCTTCAAGGCGCAATACGACCTGGACGCGATGACGACGGATATGCTGAGCCAGCTCGGCGCCAAAGAGCGGATGGCCCGGAACGCTTGATTATTTTAACCTTCAGCAGCTTCAGCGAGCTGCCTGCCTTGCCCGATCGGGGGCAAACGCAGGCAGCCTTTTTTTTGCGGGCAAAAGCGGAATTCGCGAGGCATGCCCGAAGTGGTCATCCGGTCCATGGATCGACTATAATATGAAGCAAGCCCCGGTTTGACCGGAGGTCCATTTTCAGGGAGAAGGAGTTGCATAATCATGATCCAATTTCCGAGGCCTGACGTAGAGCAGTTTTTTCAAACCTATCTCATTCGTTCCTTCGGCATAAGCAAAGATGAACAGCGGCTGGTTTTCAGCAGCACGCTAAACGGCAAATTCAATTTGTGGGCGATGGATTTAAACGGGGATACGCAGTACCCGTATCCGCTCACGTACAACGATCAGATGTGCAATTTCGTGAAGGCGGACCCGCAGGGCAGACACCTGCTTACGGCCTTCGACCGGGACGGGAACGAAAACTACCAGCTGCACGCCCTTCGCTGGAACGGCGGCGAGCCGCTCCCGCTGTTCGAAAACGCATCGCCGGACGAAAAACATGAATTCGTGCATCTGTCCGAAGACGGCAACCGCGTTTATTACACGACCTCCAAAGACAATCCGAATTTCCTTAATTCCCGCGTTTACGATCTGGAATCGAAGCAGGACAGGCTGCTGCTGGAAGGCAAAGACACGGTGACCATGATCAGCGCCGTCAGTCCGGACGAAAAGACCTTTGCCTACACCAAAATGTACGCCAATACCCACTACGTAAGTTATCTTTTGCTCGAAAACGGCCAAGAGGTTTGCCTTACTCCTTCTCCGGAGCGGCCCCACATGTCGGGGAACGTGCAGTTTCTGGACAACGACAACGTCGTGTTCGCGACAGATTACGATTCGGATTTTACATACATGGCGCATTTCAGCATCAAGGAGGGGGCTTTCAAACGGCTGTGCGGAATCGGCCGGGAATCGATCGGCGCCCTTCGCTTGCATAAGGAAACGCAAACCGTCTATATCGTGACGGAAAAAGGCGTCGAAGACCGCCTCTACGCCTACGCCTTGGACAGCGGGGAACTGACGCCCATCCCGCTTCCGGTCGATATTCTCGAGCAGATGTTTGTCGCGGCTTCGGGCAACCTGTATATCCTGGGACGAGGCGCGGTGAAGCCGTTGAACATTTACCGCTACGACGGAAGCGGATGGACGATGCTCACCAAAAACGTGCTGACCGGGCTGACGGAGGAAGATCTTGTCGCGCCGGAAGTGGTGACCTATGCATCCTTTGACGGCATGGAGATCGAAGCGCTCCTGTTCCGGGCCAAAGCGGAGGCCGCCAACGGCTGCACCGTCTTTTGGCCGCACGGCGGGCCGCAGGCGGCGGAACGCAAGCAATTCCGCGCGATGTTCCAATATATCCTGGCCGGGGGGTACAACATTTTTTGCCCGAATTTCCGCGGCAGCACCGGTTACGGCAGCTCGTTTACGAAGCTGGTGGAGCAGGATTGGGGCGAAGGGCCGCGGAAGGATTGCCTGGCCGGAATGGATTGGCTGTTCGAGCAGGGCATTTCGAGCCCGGATCGCCTGTTCGTGGTCGGGGGCAGCTACGGCGGTTACATGACGCTGCTGCTGGCCGGGCGGAATCCGGAATATTTCAAGGCGGCCATCGACATTTTCGGCGTCAGCAACCTGTTTTCGTTTTACGGTTCGGTGCCGGACCATTGGAAACCGGTCATGGAGCAGTGGCTTGGCGATCCGGAGCGCGACCGCGAACGTTTCGTCAAGGATTCGCCGATTACGTATCTTGACCAAATGGTCAACCCGATGCTCATCATCCAAGGCGCAAACGATCCGCGCGTGGTCAAGGCCGAATCGGACCAAATCGTGGAGGCGCTGCGGGCGAAAGGGCGCGACGTCGAATATATCGTCTTTGAGGATGAAGGCCATGGCATAACGAAAAAGGCGAACGAAAAAGTCGCTTATGCGCGGATGGTCGAGTTTTTGGACCGCTGCCAAGCGGCCGTCCTTAAGCCGTAAACGGGAGTCCTCCCGCTTTAATGTTCCTGTGTAACGCAGATTCCATCGATCAGAGGCGGGGAGCGGCCTGCAGCCGGCAAGTTGGGCTGGGGCCGCCCTTGTATAAACCGGAGAAAGAACATAGAAAGATGAACGCTTATGCTTTGGCTTACATACTGGATGTATCACATTAGGTATATAGTTTGCATATACAAACCTTAATTTGATATAATCAATCGAGGCATTATTATGTGAATAAAAGGACAGACTGGAAGTGAGTGGGATGCAGTCAAGCCAAAAACCGCTATACATGATCATCATGGAAGACTTGAAGGAAAAGATCCTTACCGGTCATTACAAAGAAGAAGAGCAGCTTCCGACCGAAGTGGAGCTGGCCGAGCAGTCCGGCGTCAGCCGGATCACGTCCAAACGAGCCTTGATCGAACTGGAACGCGAAGGCCTGATCTACCGCAAGCGCGGCAGCGGGAGCTACGTCAAGAAGCAGGAGCCGAAACACGCGTTCGAAGGCGGCGCTGCGTCCACGGCCGCTCCGATCATTTCCATGGTTTTGCCCTACATGGCGACAAGCGAGCTTGATTTCATTAAAGGCGCAACGGATTACCTGGATTCGAAAGGTTATTATTTGAGCATCCACAACAGCAACTGGAGCAGCGAACGCGAGCGCGAATTTCTGCTCCGGATTCCGAAAAACGGCTCGGCGGGCATCATCCTGTATCCGATGAGCACGAACAGCAACATCGATTTGCTGAACATGCTGTATTGGAACGACTATCCGCTCGTGATGATCGATCAGTACGCCGACAGCCTGCCGGTGACGAGCGTCGTCTCGGACAACGTCAAAGGCGGCTACATGACCGCAAAACATCTGCTTGAGCTGGGGCATGAACGAATTGCGTTCATATCCAGCATCAGCATCGATTTCCGCAGCACGGTCCGCGACCGGTATCAGGGTTACTGCAAAGCGCTGCGGGACCACGGGCTGCCGATCGACCCCGAGCTTGTGATCACCGACTTTTACCGCGAAGCCGACAAGGACGCGAATGCCTTCTACCCGAAACTCGTCGCCAAGGCGATGGAGCTTGGGGTGACGGCGATTCAGGCCGAACATGACCATTTGGCGGTAGAGCTGCTGCGCAGCGCCATTGGGCTAGGCATTGACGTGCCCGGGCAGCTGTCCATCGCCGGATTCGATAACCATATGATTTCGAGCCTGGTCGAAGTGCCGCTGACCACCGTCGCCCAGGACTACAGCGAAATCGGCCGCAAAGCGGCCGAGCTGATCGCCTCGCGGATCGAAGAGCGGGGCAGGCCCGGCGAGCGGGCGCTCGTGCCGGTGCGGCTGATCGAAAGGGCGTCCACCTCCGCGATCGCAACCCATGTTTCCGAACAGCAACAAACCTGAACTTCGCGGCGAAATTTTTGCCAATACCGTCTTAACCAGCGGGCTCCGGAACGATTTCCGGGGTCCGTTTTTTTGGGTCGATGTCGGGTTCATGACGTTCACGTTTGTCATTCTCCGATCCTATTTTTTGAGTGGCCTATTCGATTTTGAGTATAATTAATGTCATAAAATTAGAATATAAGATATATTCACTATTTACAAAATCTAGGCACCAGATTATAATAACTCGTGTAAGCGGTATAAAAGATATATCTAATATGATATATGACGCAGTTCGTTCTGACTTCCAAGGTTTCAGAATCGCTTTTGCATATCGCTTATTTTTTTGTGCAATTCATGTAAGCGCATTCTTTTTTGCGGGTTCCGCAAGCGTGCAAAGGGGTGATCCGGTTTTATTGCTTTGAAGTTTCATCGGTCTTTTCTTATTGGCGATTCAACAATTCTAATCCGAAACGGAAAAAATGGGGGATGAACGCGTGAAGAAGATGAAAGGACTTTCCATGCTGCTTGCAGTGCTGCTGTTCGTATTCGTGATTGCCGGCTGCTCGGGCGGCGGCAACACTGAAAGCGGTTCCAATGAGAGCAATAAAGCCGCGCAGCAGGAGCCTGCGCAGGAGACGGCCAAAGAGCCCGACAAAGACAAGCCGGCCGCGGCGGAAGAGCAAAAAATCGATCTTGGCGGGGACACGATCAAAATCGGCGTATGGTACGACGATGCCGATCCAAGATTGCTGAAGGAAAAAAGCCCTGCGGATGAAGAGCAAATCAAGCTCATCGAAGAAGTGGAAAAGAAATACAACACCAAAATCGAATTCGTCAAATTCGGCGACTACAACAAATACGTCGAAAACTTCACCACGACCTCCCTTTCGGGCGAGCCTTTTGCCGACATCGTGCTGCTGGAGCTGTTCTGGGCTTTCCCGACGCTCGCCAACAAGGATTTCATCCAACCGATCGACGACAAGCTGGATCTGAACGATCCGAAGTACATCGACTGGATGAAAAAAGGCGGCAGCTATAAAGGCAAGCAGTACGGCATGACCGACTCCTCTCCTTCGCCGTACGGCCTGTTTTACAACAAAACGCTCGTGAAAAAACTCGGTCTCGAAGATCCGTACGAACTCCAGCAAAAAGGCGAATGGACATGGGAAAAGTTCCGCGACTTCGCCAAAAAAGCGACGAAAGACACAAACGGCGACGGCAAAACGGATATTTTCGGCATCGCCGGCGCTTACGGCAAAACGAATTATTTCACGGAGCAGATGGTGTACTCCAACAAAGGCTCCGTCGATAAGGATGCCGAAGGCAACATCAAATTCTCCCTGAACAGCGAAAACGCGATCGAAGCGCTTCAATTCGTCGCCGACCTGTACAACAAGGACAAATCCATCATGCAGCCCGTTCCGGAAGACGCAAGCAAGGAATTCGTCGCCGGCAAAGGCGTCATGTACGGCGGCTTCAGCTGGGAGCTTGGCGGGCTTCTCGACAACATGAAAAACCAGGAGCTCGGATACGTCTTTTTCCCGAAAGGGCCAAAATCGGATAAATACGTTTCTTATACGCCGTTCGGCAACATGTTCATGGTCGCGAAATATTCCAAGCATGCCGACGTGGCCGCAAAAATCATGGATGAAATCAGCCTGCACGATGCGGGCAGAAAGCTTGCGCAGCAATCTTGGGAAAGCTCCTATCCGAACAAGGAATCACTGGATACGCGCAAACAAATGGCGGACAGCATCGATTACATTTCCTACTATGCCATTCCGGACGGCGGAACGCTGTTCGAAAGCGTCGTCAAAGATATCACGGCAGGCAAAATCTCTCCTTCTACCGCAGTCGACAAGGTGAAACCGCAGTTCGAAGCCAACATCAACAAGCTGCTTCAGGACAGCAAATAACCGCGCGGCAGATAACAGCTCTATAACGCATGCCCCTGTTTCCTTTGGAAGAAGAAAATGGGGGCATTGCTCAAGAGAAAGGGGGAGCCCATGCACAGACCGATAATGAAGGCAGCATCCGTCCTGCTTGCCGCAGCGATCACCGTAAGCCTGATCGCCGCCGCGCAAGGGCCGCTTTCCCGCGATGTTTCGGCTTCGGCCGCGCAAACGCCGGAAAGGCTGGACTTGAGCGGCATCAAGCCATCCGTGAAAGCGGGCGGATACGAAGCATATTTGTCCAAGCATCAACATGAGGCGCCTTCCGCCGAAGACGTCGTCATTGAAGCAGATGCATTCAGCAAGGCCGAAGGGATGCAGGTGTCCGTCCTGCAGGACTATGAAGGCGAACCGGGCAAGTCCATCCGTACGGCGGATGCCGGCACCGTAACTTGGCAGTTCGATGTGAAGCAGGCGGGGCTCTACAACATACGCCTGAAAATGTTCACGGAGCCGGGCAAAGACTCCGATATCGAGCGGGAGCTGGCCATCGACGGAGCCGTGCCGTTTTCGGAAGCCAAAAGCCTGGTGTTCAACCGGGTTTGGAAAAACGAAAAACAGGAGTTCGACCGGGATGCATCCGGCAACGATCTGACGCCGGGGCAAGTCGAAGAGCATGTGTGGCAGGAAATCACTTTAAAGGATAGCGCCGGCTCTTATGAAGAACCGTTTATGTTTTATTTTTCCGCAGGCAAGCACAGCTTGTCGCTGACTTCGATCAAAGAACCGATGGTGATCCGTCAAATTACGCTTTTGGCGCCTGCCGGCGCGAAGGCGTACGAAGAGGTCGCGTCCGAATACGAGCGGCAAGGGATTCAGCCGGCATCGGGCGTTTTCTTGAAAGTGCAGGCGGAAAAGGCGGCGTACAAATCTTCGCCGAGCCTGCTTCCGTACAACGACAGGTCCAATCCGGCCGTGGAGCCGTTCCATGTTTCGAAGCTGCGCAACAACGCCATGGGAGGTTACGGCTGGCGGCTGCCGGGGCAATGGATGGAATGGGAAATCGACGTGCCGCAGGACGGATTGTACCAAATTGCGATTAAACATCGGCAAAACTATCTGCGGGGCCTTTCCGTGCTTCGTTCGATTTACATAGACGGCCGGCTGCCGTTCAAGGAGATGCAAAACGTCGCTTTCCCGTACGGCAGCGCCTGGCAAACGAAAGTGGTCGGCCCCGGCGGGGGCGAACCCTATCTGTTCCATCTGTCGCAAGGAAAACACCGGATCCGGATGGAGGTGACCCTCGGGGACATCGCTCCGATCCTGCGTTCCGTGGAATCGAATATTTTGGAACTCAACGCGATGTACCGGAAAATCATCAGCTACACCGGCACCGTTCCAGATACGTTCCGCGATTACAACCTGGAGCAGCGCATTCCGGAGATGACGAAAGTATTCCGCGAATCCAGCGAGCAGCTCGAGTCGATCGCCAAAGCCATCGAAGGGCCGTCGGGGCAAAGCGACGAGCGGACCTCGATCATCCACACGGTTGCTTACCAGCTGAAAGACATGGCCGATAAGCCGGAAACCGTGCCTTCCCGCGTCGAAACGTTCAAAACGAACGTCGGTGCGCTCAGCTCCTGGATGCTGACGGTCAACGAGCAGCCGCTTGCGCTCGATTACCTGATCGTAAGCTCGCCGGGAAGCAAGCTGCCGGAAGCCCAGGCCGGGGCCTGGAAGAAGCTTGTCACGGGAGTCGACGCTTTTTTTGCTTCGTTTTACGAAGATTATGACGACATTTCAGGCGATACCGACGGCAAAAACAGCGTTTCCGTATGGGTGACCTCCGCTCGGGACCAGGCGCAGGTCATCAAACGCCTCGTCGAGGATCAATTCACGCCGCAGACGGGGATTCAGGTGAACCTGAAGCTGGTGGCGTCGGACGTGATCCTTCCTTCGACCGTCGCGGGCAAAGGGCCGGACATCGCCCTGCAGATCGGGAACGATCTTCCCGTCAACTATGCCAGCCGCAGCGCGCTCCAGGATTTGTCGGCTTTTCCGGATTTCGGCGAAGTCAAGGACAGATTTCAAGCAAGCGCTCTCGTTCCGTACGAATATAACGGTTCCTATTACGCGCTGCCGGAGCAGCAAACGTTCCCGATGCTTTTTTACCGCAAGGACATTATCGAGGACGAGCTGCATTTGAAGGTGCCGCAGACGTGGGACGACGTATACGAAATGCTGCCCGTGCTGCAAAAGCATAACCTGCAGTTCGGACTGCCGCAGAAGCCGCTCGATTCCTTCGGCAACGAGGTGTCGAACGCCAATATCGCCACGATGCCGCCGAACCCCGCTTTTGCGATGTTCCTGTTCCAGAACCAGGGGCGGTTTTACAAGGACGGCGGCATGGCCGTCGACCTCGATTCCGAGACGGGAATCCAAGAGTTCAAGCAATGGACGGATTTTTACGTCAATTATAAACTTCCGATTTCGGTCGATTTCGCCAACCGGTTCCGCACGGGGGAAATGCCGATCGGCATCGTGGACTACACGATGTACAACAAGCTGAGCGTGTTTGCGCCGGAAATCAAAGGGCTGTGGTCCTTCGCGCCGGTGCCGGGAACGCCCGGGACGGACGGCAAGCTCCACCGCGAGGTCGGCAGCAGCGGGTCGGCGACGGTGATGTTCAAAGGGGCCGACAATAAGGACGCCGCCTGGCAATTCATGAAATGGTGGACCAGCAAAGAAACGCAGATCGCCTACGGACGCCAAATGGAAATCCGCATGGGGGCTTCGGCCCGTTATCCGACGGCGAACAAGGAAGCCCTGGCTCAGCTCCCGTGGCCGACGCAGGATTTGCGCAAGCTGCAGGATCAGATGCAGTGGGTCAAAGGCATTCCGGAAGTGCCCGGCGGTTACTTGACCGGCCGCAACATCGACAATGCGTTCCGCCGCGTCGTCGTGCAGGGCGAAGATCCGCGCGAGACGATGGATAACTACGTCAGGGCGATGAACGAGGAAATTACGCTCAAACGCAAGGAATTTAATCTCCCTGTCCAAGAAACGAGGGACCTTCCATGAAACAGCAAATCGCCAAACGTCCCATCATGGCGGGAGCGAACGCGCCGGGACGCGGCAAGCCGGGGCGCATGCTCCGGAGCAAGGCCGTCCGGGTGTGGACGGAAATGAAAAAAAACAAGCACGCTTATGTGCTGATGGCGCCTTATTTCCTTATTTTTTGCACGTTTACCGTCATTCCGGTGCTGCTGTCTTTCGCTTTAAGCTTCACGAACTTTAATTTGCTGGAGCAGCCGCGGTGGATCGGGTGGCAAAATTACGCGAGATTGTTCGTCCAGGACGACATCTTCCTGATCGCCTTGAAAAACACGCTGCTGTTCGCGGCGATTACCGGACCGATCAGCTACATGGCCTGCTTCATTTTCGCCTGGCTCATCAACGAGCTGCCGCCCAAGCTGCGGGCGGTGCTTACGCTGGTGTTGTACGCCCCTTCCATCTCGGGCAATACTTATTTGATCTGGACGCTGCTGTTTGCGGGCGATTCCTACGGGTATGCCAACTCGTTTTTGATGAAATGGGGTTTCATCATGGAGCCGATCCAGTGGCTGCAGGATACGCGGTACGTGCTGACGATCCTTATTCTGGTTCAGCTATGGCTCAGTCTGGGGACGTCCTTCCTGGCGTTTATCGCCGGACTGCAAAACGTCGACCGGACGATGTACGAAGCAGGCAGCATCGACGGGATCCGCAACCGCTGGCAGGAGCTGTGGTTCATCACCCTTCCGGCGATGCGCCCGCAGCTGATGTTCGGCGCGGTCATTCAGATCGCTTCGGCGTTTTCGGTCGCGGAAATATCGATCTATCTGCTCGGCTTTCCGAGCGTGGATTATGCCGCGCATACGATCGTCACCCATTTGGTTGACTACGGCACGATCCGGTTCGAAATGGGGTACGCTTCGGCCATCGCGACCGTGTTGTTCACGATCATGCTGACCGTGAATCTCGTAACCCAGAAGCTTCTAGGAAAAGTGGGTGAGTAAAGCGTGAAATTGGTTTTGAAAATGCCGAAACGATTGAACAGGTCCTGGGGCGTCGATATTTTGCTGTTTTTGCTGCTGGGAGGCGTGGCGTGTTTTATGGCGCTTCCGCTCGTCTTTACGATCAGCAACGCGTTTAAGCCGATCGACGAAATTTTTACGTTTCCGCCCAAGCTGTTCGTGCGCAATCCGACCTTTAAAAACTTTACGGACCTGGTAGGGATCTTCAGCGACTCCTGGGTGCCGTTTTCCAGGTACGTATTTAATACGTTTTTTATCGCGATCGTGGGTACGGTCGGCCATGTCATTTTGGCCTCGGCGGCGGCGTATCCGCTGGCGAAAATCCGTTTCCCGGGCCGAAAGCTGCTTTTCAGCATCGTGGTGCTGTCGCTGATGTTTACCGCCTACGTCACCCAGGTGCCGAACTATATGATCATTTCGTACCTCGGCATGATCAATACGTATTGGGCGATATTGCTTCCGGCTTTCGGGATGACGCTCGGGCTGTATTTAATGAAGCAATTCATGGAGCAGATTCCGGACGCGCTGCTTGAAGCGGGGAAGATCGACGGAGCGAGCGAATACCGGATTTACTGGCAAATCGTCATGCCGATCGTGCGGCCCGCATGGCTGACGCTCATCATTTTTTCGCTGCAAAGCCTGTGGACGAACGGCTCCGTCACGAGCCATAAATTTATTTACAGCGAGCAGCTGAAGACGGTGGATTACGTATTCGGGCAAATCGCAAGCGGCGGCCTGGTCCGGACGGGACCGGTCGCGGCCGTGACGCTGCTGATGATGCTCGTGCCGATTACGGTGTTTATCGTCACCCAGAGCAGCATCATTCAAACGATGTCCACGTCGGGCTTGAAGGAATAACGGAGGGGGCTAACAGATGAAGAGATGGTTCGCTGCATTCATGATCGCGCTGCTCTTGGCCTCCGGCACCGAGGCGGCCCCGGCGTCGGCTAACGATGCTTACAACTACTCATATTGGGGAACGCCGGTCCCGGCCCCCGATCCCTACGCCTTGGAGCGGGTGGTATACGGAAACGAATGGAGCGCGGGCCCGTTGTCCGCGCCCCAGGATCTGTACGCCGGTCCCGGAGGCAAGCTGTACATCGCCGATACCGGCAACAATCGGATCGTCATTTTGGATCGGGATTTGCAGCTTGCGGGGGTCATTGGCGAATTCGAGCATGAGGGCAAAAAAGACGGCTTGAACCAGCCGCAAGGCGTTTTTGTCGACCCGGACGGGAACGTTTACGTTGCCGATACGGATAACCGCCGCATCGTCGAGTTTGACGGAAGCGGAAAAGCGAAAAGAATCATTGGGGAACCGAAGTCGACGCTTCTCCGGCAGGGGTTCCAGTATACGCCGACCAAGCTTGCCGTGGATCAGGCCGGGCGGCTGTACGTGATCAGCCAAGGCAGCTACGAAGGCATCATGGAATTCGAGTCGGACGGCACGTTTAGCGGCTTTATCGGCACCAATCGCGTCAAATTCAGCCCGGTGGATTTGTTCTGGAAACGGATATCCACGAAAGCGCAGCGCGAGCAGATGCAGCAGTTTATCCCGATCGAATTCAACAACTTGGACGTGGACGAGAACGGATTCATCTACACCTCGACCTCCGAGGAAAATTCCGACCAGCCGCTCAAGCGGCTGAATCCCTCCGGCACGGACATTTTGCGCAGCAAAGGGTATTTTCCGCCGAAAGGGGACGTCGGCAATCTCGAAGGGGGAAGCGTCACGGGCAGTTCGATTTTCGTCGACGTGACGCCGGACCGGGCCGGGATGTACAGCGCGCTGGATGCGAAGCGGGGCCGGGTGTTCACCTACGACAAGGACGGCAACCTGCTGTATGAATTCGGCGGCCTCGGCAGCCAGCAAAGCAATTTCCGGACGCCGGTGGCGATCGATCTGCTCGGCGACCGGATGGCCGTGCTCGATAAGGACAACAACCGGTTGTCAGTGTTTGCGCCGACCACCTACGGCAGCCTGATCCGCAGCGCGGTCGTGGCTTTGAGCGAAGGGCAGACGGATGCCTCCACCGCGGCCTGGAGACGGGTGCTCCAGCTCAACGCGAATTTCGACGTCGCTTATATCGGCATCGGCAAATCGCTGCTGAAGCAGGGCGACAACCGCGAAGCCATGAGCTACTTCAAGCTCGGCAACAGCCGCGAGTATTATTCCGAAGCTTTCAAGCGTTACCGCAAGGAGGTCGTCTTTGAGCATTTCGGCACGATCGTTCTTGTCATCGTGATGGCGATCGCCGTCATAGCCGCCGCCGTCAAGCTGGCGGGGCGCAAGGCCAAGGGGCAGTTTTATCGGGAATTCGGTATTATCCGGAATCCCTTCTACACGCTGCTTCATCCGTTTAACGGGTTCTGGGAAATGAAATACGAACGGAAGGGAAGGCTCAGCGTGGCGTTTGCCATTGTGGCGCTGCTTGTCGTGGCGATGATCGTCAAACGCCAGCTCGGCGGCTTTGTCATTAACTTTAACGATCCGGATCAATTGAGCACGCTGAACGAACTCAAATTCATCCTGCTTCCGTTCCTCCTTTGGTGCATCGCCAACTGGTCGCTGACGACGCTGATGGACGGGGAAGGGAAATTTACCGAAATCATGACCGCGACGGCGTATTCCCTGCTGCCGCTGGTGCTCATCTATTTTCCGCAGGTGCTGTACAGCAACGTCATTACGGCGGATGAGAGCTCGTTTTATTATTTGCTGGATACGATCGCGATGATTTGGTTCATTTGGCTGCTGTTTACCGGAACGATGACCGTGCACCAATATTCGGCAGGGAAAACGGTCGTCACGATGCTGCTGACCTTGGTCATGATGGGGATCATCATTTTCCTCGGCGTGCTTTTCTTCAGCATGCTTCAGCAAATGATCAATTTCGCAAGCTCCATCTATAGGGAAATTACATTCAGGCTGTAGGAGGGATGAAACGTGGGCATTCGCAAAAAACAAGCGGCAGGCTTCCTGTGCGTTTTGCTCCTGACGGCGGCGGTTTGGGGCGCCGCGGACAGCGTGCCGCCGCGCAAAGAGGCGGAAGCTTCCGGAGCTCCAACCTCCGAAACGGCGGCATCGAAATCCGCAGCGTCGCAAACGGATCCGGCCGGTCACAGCGCCATGCCGGCGCTTACGCGCCATGCGCAGGCCGCTCCAAACACGCCGCAAGAGCTTGCAGCGCTGGAAACGATGGAGGTCGCGGCGGAAAATGAGCGGCTGAAGCTGTTCGTCAACCGGGAGACGGCGGAAATCGCCGTGCAGGAGAAGGACAACGGATACGTATGGTTTTCCAATCCGCCCGGGCGAAACGAAGACCCGAAAGCGTCTCCGCTGTACAAATCCGAGCTGTCCGCGCAGGTGCTGCTTACGTATTACAACGACAAAGGCCAGGTCAATGCCTTCAACAGCTTTGACGACAGCGTGGCCAAACAGCAGTTCAAGCTGACGCAGGTCGAAAACGGAATCCGGGTGGACTACCGGATCGGGAACGTGAAGCAATCCTTCCCGAACATTCCGAAGGTGATCGGCAAAGAGCGTTTCGAGCAGGACATCCTCGCCAACATCCAGGACCCGGACCAGCGGGACGACATCAAATACAAATTCCGCTTCGACGAAAAAAAGCAGGTATACGAAGTGCGGAAACTGCAGGATTACGTAGCCGAGGAAGTGTCCGCCGTATTGGAGGCGGCGGGCTATACGGCGGAGGATGCCGCTGCCGACAACCAGGCCAACGGAGCAGGCGGCGAGGCGGCATCCGAAGAGCCGGAATTTGCCGTCCCGGTCGTTTATGCGCTTGACGGGGACAGCCTGGTCGTATCGGTTCCGGCAAAGGAGCTGAAGGCCAACAAGTCGTTTCCGATCGCCTCGCTTCAGCTGTTGAAATTTTTCGGCGCGGCGGATACCGGAAAACAAGGATATATTTTTGTGCCCGACGGCTCCGGCGCACTCATCCATCTCAACAATCAAAAGCTTCATGCCGAAGGGTATGACCTGCCGATCTACGGGAATGACGGGGCATTCGACGTGAAGGAGAAAATCCAGACGAACGAAGCGTCCCGCCTGCCGGTGTTCGGATTAAAGCAGAACGACCATGCGCTCGTCGGCATCATCGAGGACGGGGAAGCGGGAGCCAGCGTTGCGGCCGACATCAGCGGGCGCAACGACTCCTACAATACGGTCGGCGCCAAATTCCAGGTCACGGCGATGGACTATTACACGCTGTCGTCCGGCACGAAAACGAGTGCGGTGCCGATGTTCCAAACAGGCAAATATGAGGGGAACCTGCAAGTCCGGTATGCGTTTTTGTCCGGCGATGACGCCGATTATACAGGGATGGCCGCAGCTTACCGCACATACTTGGAAGGCAAATACGGCTTGAAGCCGCTGCAGGCTTCGTCCGGCAGCCCGTTCGTGCTCGAGCTTGAAGGCGCGTTCCGCAAACAGAAATCGATGCTCGGCATTCCTTACCGGTCGACCGAAACGTTAACGACCTTTGAGGAAGCGCAAACGATCGTCGGCGAGCTGAAGGCTGCCGGGGTCGAAAACATCGACCTGCGGTTCGTGGGCTGGTTCAACGGCGGCATTCGCCATGGTTCGCCGGACGACGTTGAGGTGACCGGGGCTTTGGGCGGCAAAAAGGGATTGCTGAAGCTCTCGGAAGATATGAAGCAAAACGGATTCCGGTTTTACCCGGACGCCGCGTTCGTGGAAAAATACAAAGGCGGTAAAGGCGCGGCTACGCTCCTCGACCGCAGCAAAGCGGAGGTATTCGCTTATAATCCGGTGACGCATGCGAAGGATGCGAGCAAATTTTCGCACTATCTTCTGTCGCCGCGTCAGCTGCCCAAGCAGGTGGACGGATTTTTGGCCGATTATGCCAAGCTGGGAGTTCCCGGGCTGTCGCTGCGGGATTTGGGCCGCGAGGTCCATTCCGATTTCGACCCGGCGCATCCCGTGAGCAGGCAGGATTCGCTCAAAGCATCGGTGCAAGCCATGGAGCTTCTCAAAAATAAGACGGGCTCGCTGATGGTCGAAGGCGGCAACGCCTACAGCCTGCCGTATGCCGACGTGATCGTCGATGCGCCGGAACGCAGCAGCAGGCTTAACATTACCGACGAAGAGATTCCTTTTTTCCAGATCGCGCTCCACGGCTATTTCGATATTGCCGGAGCCCCATACAACATGGGCGGGCTGCAAAATCCGCGCCTGTCCATGCTGAAGTCGCTGGAAACCGGCTCGGCCGTCTATTACCAATGGTTCGCAAGCGACGCGTCCAAGGTGAAGGATACGGACTATAACCACTTGTACGCGCTGAACTACAAGGATTGGATCGGCGAGGCGGCGGAATTGTACAAGGAGTCGAACCAGGTGCTTGCGAAAGTGCGGAATCAGGTCATTACGGCCCATAGCACCCTGGCTCCGGGCGTCGTCAGAACGACGTACGCAAACGGCCTAACCGTAACCATCAATTACAATCGGGCGGCGGTGGCCGTGGACGGCCTGCAGCTTCAGCCGCAGAGCTATCACGTAGGCGGTGAATAACATGTTCAGAAAATCGTTAACTTTGTCCCAGAAAAAGCAGCTGTACGGCCTGCTGTTCGTCACGCCGCTTATTTTGGGGCTCGTCATCCTGTTCCTGCTGCCGCTGATCCAGTCCTTCCGGTTCAGCCTCAGCACCATTCGGCTCGTTGAAGGCGGCTTTGCCGTCGATTACAAAGGATGGTCCAACTACGGCAGCCTGTTTACGACCAACCCGGATTATCCGCGCAAACTGACCGAATCGGTCGTCAACATGGTCGTCAACGTGCCGATCATCATCATTTTCAGCCTGTTCGCCGCGGTGCTGCTCAACCAGAAGTTCCGGGGGAGGGCGCTTGCGCGCGCGATATTTTTCCTGCCGGTCATTTTGGCGTCCGCGGCGATCGCCAACCTGGACATCAGCAGCTTTGTCGGGGGTTCGACCCTGTCCGGAAGCAGCGGCGAAAGCGGCGGCGGGATGCTGCAAAGCTTCGAGCTCAAAAAAATGCTGACCGAATCCGGGCTTGCGCCGGTGTTCGTCGATTACATTACGGGCGCGGTGGACCGCATATACGAAATCATCAGCTCGTCCGGGGTGCAAATCCTGATTTTTCTTGCCGGGCTGCAGTCGATTTCGCCGGCCTTGTACGAGGCGTCGCGGATCGAAGGGGCGACGGGCTACGAAATTTTCTGGAAGGTGACGTTTCCGATGATGACGCCGCTCATCCTGACGAACACGGTGTATTCGATCATCGATTCTTTCAGCCGGAATTCGATCAATTCCCTCATTTCCGAAACGGCGTTCAAATCGTTCGAGTTTGGCCAAAGCGCGGCGATGTCCTGGGTGTATTTCGCGGTCGTGACGGCGATCCTGGGCATTTCGACGGCCATCATTTCCCGAAAGGTATTCTACTATGACTGATAGGAGGAGAAGGCCATGAAATCGCCCGCCGCATACGCGGATATCATCCAGTACCGATTCAATCCCCTGGAAAAATCCAAGCTTTGGCTGTGGAAAGCCGTCCGCACCGTCATGATCGTCGGCTTTTGCTTCATTATTTTGTTTCCGCTGTTTTTGCGGCTCTCGGTAGCCTTTCGCAGCAAAGCCGACATTTACGATCCGACCGTGCTTTGGATTCCGCGGCATTTTACGCTCGACAACATCAAAATCGCGATGGAGGCGACCCAATATTTCCCGGCCCTCCTGAACACGTTCCTGATATCGGCCGGAACGACGATCGTCCAGCTGGCTTCGTGCGCGCTTGCGGCTTATGCCTTTGCAAGGCTGAAGTTCCGGGGCAGCGGCCTGCTGTTCGGCCTCGTCATTTTCACGATCGTGGTGCCGCCGCAAACCATCATGATTCCGCTGTACCTGACGTACCGTTATTTCGATTTGTTCGGTTTGATCAAGCTGTTTACGGGCAAATCCAGCCTGAACCTGATCGATACCTTCTGGCCGTTCCTGATTTCCTCCGCGACCGCGATGGGGCTGAAAAACGGCTTGTACATTTATATTTTCCGCCAGTTTTTCCGCGGGATTCCGAAAGAAATCGAGGAGTCGGCGTTCGTCGACGGCGCGGGCGTGCTGAGAACCTTTTACCGGATCATGCTGCCGAACGCCGTGCCGGCCATCATTACCGTCGTTTTGTTTTCGTTCGTCTGGCAGTGGAATGACAGCTATTACGTGTCGCTTTTCCTGAGCAAGGTCAAAGTGCTTTCCACGCAGCTGATGGATATGGGGTCGGCGCTTGGCAAGGAGCCGGATCTGGTCTATCAGTCGATGCTCCTGAACACGGGCGTGCTGCTCCTGACCGCGCCGCTGATCATTTTATACCTGTTCGTGCAGCGGTATTTCGTGGAAAGCGTGGAACGGACGGGGATCGTCGGTTAAACCGGCACATACGATAGCCTGTTTCATGCATGCGGCCTGCGCATCGCCGATCGAGGGGCGTTGGCGGGCCTGTCATGCGGCATTAGAAAAAATCTTAGAATGGAGAGCGGAATATTGGCACAATCAAAGACGGTACATATCGTTTCGCACACGCATTGGGACAGGGAATGGTATCTGCCTTATGAAAAACATCATGTGCGCCTGGTCAAGCTGATGGACGAGCTGCTGGCCATCCTGGAAAAGGATCCGGGTTTCAAAAGCTTTCATCTCGACGGGCAAACGATCATGCTGGACGATTATGTGCAGATCCGCCCGGAAAAGCGGGAGCTTCTCGAGAAATACGTACGCGAAGGCCGCATCCATATCGGCCCGTGGTATGTTTTGCAGGACGAGTTTCTGACCAGCAGCGAAGCCAACGTGCGTAATCTGCTATACGGTCACCGGGATGCGGCCCGTTACGGCGCGATAAGCAAAACCGGGTATTTCCCCGACTCCTTCGGCAATATGGGGCAGGCGCCGCAGCTGCTGCGCCAGGCCGGCATCGGGAACGCCTTTTTCGGACGGGGCGTCAAGCCGACGGGGTTCAACAACGAAGTCAGCGAGGCGGCGGCGTACGAATCGCCGTATTCGGAAATGATCTGGGAAGCTCCCGACGGTTCGCGCGTGCTTGGCATTTTGTTCGCCAATTGGTACAGCAACGGCAACGAAATGCCCGTGGAACCCGGGGAAGCGGCGGCCTATTGGGAGCAAAAGCTGCAGGATGCGGAAAAGTACGCTTCAACGCCGCATCTGCTGATGATGAACGGATGCGACCACCAGCCGGTGCAGCAGACGGCCGCCGCGGCGATCCAAACGGCGCAAGCCCTGTTTCCGGAACATCGTTTCGTCCATTCCAACTTGGCGGATTACGCCAAGGCCGTATCCGAAAACGTGCCGGAGCATCTGTCGGTCGTCCGCGGCGAACTTCGCAGCCAACATACGGACGGCTGGTCGACCTTGGTCAACACCGCGTCATCGAGAATATACCTGAAGCAAATGAACAACCTGGGACAAACGCTGCTGGAAAAAACGGCCGAGCCGCTCGCCGTTTTCGCCCATTTGAGCGGGAAAGCGCCGTATCCGCATCACCTGTTCGAATATGCCTGGAAAACGCTGATGCAAAACCATCCCCATGACAGCATTTGCGGCTGCAGCGTGGACGAAGTGCATGACGAGATGGTGGCCCGGTTCGCCAAAAGCAGGCACGTGGCCGAAGCGATCGTCAGCGACAGCCTGGACGCGCTTGCGGATGAGATCGATACGAGCCGGTTCGGCCGGTTCCTTCGGGAAGGGGAAACCGCACATCCGCTGGCGGTATGGAATACGACCGGCTGGAAACGTTCCGGCGTGGCGACGGCGGAGCTTGAGATCGAGCGGATCTATTTCCGGAGCGGCATCGGTTTTGCCGAAATGAAAAAAACGCTGAAGACGCTGCCGATCGGCCAGTTGCGCATGATCGATCCGGACGGGGAAGAGGTGCCGTTTGCCTATGAGGACCTCGGCATCGGGTTTGGCTACGACCTGCCGGATGACCGCTTCCGCCAGCCTTATTTCGCAAGGAAAATCCGGGTACGCTTCGAAGCGGGGCGCGTGCCGGGGCTCGGGCATAAAACGTTTGCCGTCGTCCGCGGAAAGCAAGGAGGCGCAGGCATCGCAGGCCGAACCGCCGCCGGTATCGCATCGGCCAACGCTCCGGCAGGAAACGATGCGCCCCGTCCATCGCTGGTGACCGGACCTAACCGCATGGAGAACGAATATTTGGCGGTGACGATCGAACACGACGGTTCCCTGACCGTCATGGACAAGGCAACCGGCCGGATGCTGCGGGACCTGTGCATCTATGAGGACACCGGCGATATCGGCAACGAATATATGTACAAGCAGCCTGACGGCGATCTGCCGATCACGACGAAGGGCCTGGCCGCCGACGTCACGTTGGCCGAAGACGAGCCGTACCGGGCTTCCTTCGATATTGCGCATACGCTTCGCATTCCCGTTTCCGCGGACGACACGCTCGGGGAGGAGCAGAGGGAGCTGGTTTGGTTCACGGGACGAAGGGCGGGCCGTTCTTCCGTCATGACGGATCTGCGCATCTACACCCGGATCACGCTCGAACGCGAAGGCCAAGGCATCCTTGTCGAGTCCGCGTTCGACAACCAAGCGGAAGACCATCGGCTTCGGATGCTGTTCAAACCGGGCATCGTCGCCCATACGCACAAGGCGGATTCGATCTTCGAAGCCGCGGAAAGAAACAACGTCCCGGCCGCGGAATGGAAAAACCCGAGCAACTGCCATCATCAACAGGCCTTCGTATCGATCCGGGACGAACGGCAGGGCCTCCTGATCGCCAACCAGGGGCTGCCGGAATACGAAATCGTGCAGGAGGAATCGACGGCGGGAATGGCGGTAACGCTGCTGCGGGCGGTGGGGGAAATGGGAGACTGGGGCCATTTTCCGACGCCGGGGGCGCAGTGCAAAGGAAAACATACGGCGCGCCTGATGATCGTCCCTTTTTCGCCGGAAGAATCCGGTCAAGGAAAAGGAGGTTTGGACGAGGAGGGCGCCATGGTTCTGGCGCATCAATTCCAGGTGCCGTGGCTGGCGCAGCAAACGGGGATGCATGGGGTCCGCCTTCCGGCCGTTCATTCTTATCTGTCCTGGGAAGGGAAGGGGCTCCTGTTCTCGGCGCTGAAAATGTCCCCGGAGGATGCCGTTGTGGCTCGGTGGTTCAATACCGAAAAAGACCCGCGGCTTCTGCGCATCGAACCTTCCTTTGCCGTTCAAGAGGCAAGGGAGAGCAACATTATGGAGGAGCCGCTGGAACGGGTGGATCTCATGGAGATCGCCGCAGGCCCCGCGGAAATCAAAACGGTTTTGCTTCAGCCCAAGAGATAAATGCTTGCAGCCGCTGCAGGGACGCTCGCGTCTTCTGCGGCGGTTTTTTTATGCTCTAGCCAGTTGAGCTCGCGAAGAGTGCGAAACATAAAAACGACCGGCTATGCAGATGGGGGGATCGAGGGGATCCGAACTCAATATCTTTCAAAATTCACGCTTCCGAATCCATGAGACCGATGAATTCCCGGATCGGCTGTCGTCTATATAAACAAAGGCATAAATGAACACAAACTAATCTGACGAAGAGGTGTTTTGAAAATGGCATTAACGTCCGCATTCACGAGCTTCAACCTGCCTGTAAAAAACGTAGAACAATCGAAAGCGTTCTTCACCGGACTCGGATTCGAGCTCAACCCGCAATTCCCCGAGAGCGAGAATTCGGCAGCCATCGTGATCGGCGACAACCTGCAGGTCATGCTGATCAATCAAGCATTCTTTAATACGCTCACGGGGAAGGAATCCGTCGATACGAGCAAGTATGCGCAGATGACGGTCGCACTGGCCTTCGAGAGCCGGGAAAAGGTCGATGAAATCGTGAATACCGCGGTCTCCTTGGGCGGGAAATTGCACGCTGAACCTGAAGATCATGGGTTCATGTATCATTGGGGCTTCGTGGACTTGGATGGCCATCTGTGGGCCATTAACTACATGAACATGAATGCGGCACAAGGTTAAGGCTAACGGAGAAAACACTCGTACTAGGGTTCAAAATGAAAGACGCCGGGCATCTTCCCCGGCGTCTTTTTCGCGATGATTAGTTTTGTTCGGTATAGGCTTTGAAATTGTCCATGATCGCTTGCCAGCCTGCTTGCTGGAACTCGACGGGATTGGAGCTTTCCGCGTCGAACGTTTCAATGACCTTCGTCTTATTCCCTAGATCGATGAAAGCAATATCCACTCTTCTTCCGTCTCCCATGGTGTAGCCGATCGCCTCATGCCGATTCACGACATCGTAAACGCCGCCAAAATCAAAGCCCATGCTCCCATCCTTCGCTTCCATCCGTGTCACAAACTTGCCGCCGACCCGCAGATCGTTTTCGGCTCTCGGCGCATGCCAGTCCTCGGACGCTTGATTCCACTTCGTGATGTGATCCGGCTCGGTCCAATAGCGCCATACCTTCTCGACAGGGGCCTCTATGACGGCTTGCACGGTTACTTTCGTCGGTTGATTCGTTTCCATTTGATTGGACACCTCTTTCATCATATTCGTCGTTTGGTTATTCTCAATAATATAGACGTAAGCCAATGGCGAAATTCATCGGTCGAGTCGCTCAGGCAGCCCAAATCGCGAAAATAATTTTGTATTAATGAAGTTTTGAACGTGCAGAATTTGATTTTCTCTGGCCTCAATGACGTGGATGCCCCAGGGTACCAGGCTGGAGCCGTCTTTGTCCGGCATATACTGGGCCAGCGCAGGATAACCGCCATTCACCGTAATGGGCACAAATCGCGAACCTTCGCAATGCCAGCGAGTAAGCGAATAGAAGGCGGACAAATCTTCCTTGCCGCGGATCCACATCTCGAAGGGCGGCATCGACATGCAGCCTTCCTCGTGGAACAACGCGACGAGCGCAGCAATATCGAATTGCTCGAAGGCCTCCACATACCGGGCCAGCAACTGCTGCTCCGGTTGAACGTCCATGCTGCTGAGCTCATCCGAGCGGAGCTGCGCCCGGTCCAACGTCTCTCGGGCTCTTTGCAAGGCGCTGTTCACCGCTGCCGGCGACATTGCGAGCGTCTCCGCGATCTGCTTGGAGGACCATTCAAATACATCCTTCAAAATGAGTACCGCGCGCTGCCGCGGTGGCAAGGTCTGCAGAAGAGCGATGAAGCACAGTTGAAGGGTATCTCTGCGGACGAGCCGATCCTCCGGGTTGCCCCCAAAGTCGGGAGACGGCCAGATCCAGGCAGAGTCCGGCAGCGTGTCGCGCGGCTCGACGATGGCGACGGCCGGGTCGAACAGGTCGACGGGAAGCGCGCGGCGTTTGGATTGTCTCAGTTTGTCCAAGCACAGGTTGGAGGCAATCCTATAGACCCAGGTTTTGAACGAGGAATCCTGTCTGAACGTGCTCCAGCTCTGCCAGACCCGAATACTCGTCTCCTGAACGGCATCGTCCGCATCGTCCATCGAGCCTAGCATTCGGTAACAGAACGCGGTTAAGCCCGGCTTCAAGCTTGCAAATAATGTTTCGTCAAATGCGGTCTCGTTCATCGCGGCCTCCCTTAACGATCTCCCCGAAGGGGGATACCTTCATTTTTTTGCTACCTATCATTTCTTGGCCCATAGAAACCGCCGCGGGTATTTGCTCAATCATTGCGGTATGGAAGTGGATGGGGGAAGTCAGGGGGTTCATAAATCTTCTGCTACTCATCTTGTTTCACCTCTATCCGAAATTTTACCATGGTCCCGGTCCTCCAGGCCCAAAGGGTCCTCCGTCCGGTTTTAAGGAATATGCGTCGAGGAATTTAGGATGGCTCGTGGTGTAAACTGCAGCCTTGGCGCTGAGAGGATCCTTACCGATATTGAGCCATTATTTCGTCCAGCATTTCCCTCATAATATGGATCAACTCCTCTGGCGCTTTTACCTTTGCATCCGTACCCAATCCAATAAAAAATTGGCCGAAAAAGGGAAGGCTGCCCGCGGGGACAGGATTGCCGAGCCACCCCGTGCCGTCTTCTCGAACATGAATTTGCATTTTGTGCGGGGGCCACATTTCGGACTCGTATCTTTGCACCCCGGTCGCTGTAAGCTCGACATACAGTTCAAGATCGGGACTTTCCTGTTCCATGTAGGACTCCCAGTTTCCTGTATGCACATGCGTCAAATCGACCGCTTTCAGATCGGACAGTTCAACAGACCTAACCCGGTCACAGCGAAACAAGCGAATAGCGCGGCGGTGAAAGCAATAGGCCGGACAATACCAAAACCCGTTGCTGGCATAAATTCCGATCGGCTGAACATCTCTTGACCGCTTATGCTGCTTCGATTCGTACTCCATGCGCACCACTTTTTGATCGATCGCAGCATCCAGCAACACGCTCAAATAAGGCGTGCTTGCTTGTCTCATCGGCGTAACCAGATCAAACCGTTTCCGCATCCGATCGATACGGTCCCGAATATCATCCGACATATAAGAGTAAAATTTCCGCAACACTGAATCTGTTTCCGCCTCAAAGGGAAGATCAGCGAAGTGCCTCAAGGCATGGCTGGCAAAAAATACAGCGAGCGCCTCATCTTCCGTAAAAGCAACCGGGGGAAGCGTTCTCTCGTTAAGCATTCTATAGCCCCCATGCTGACCGACCTCCGAATAAAAAGGCACCCCCAGCGCGCTCAGCTCCTGCATATACCGCATAATCGTCCGCGTGGAAACTCCAAATTCACTGGCAAGCTCTGTGGCGTTGAAGGACTTCTTTTTGTTAATGGCCATCATAATCTCGATCAGTCTTTTGGACTTTGCCATAATTTACTCCTTTATATGAATCACGACAAGTATTGTCACTATAGTACGATATGATGCTAATGAAGTGAAGTCCAAAACCATTGGACCATTAAATTTATAAGGAGATGTTTACATGTCAATGCGTTCAACCTCGTTTATTATGCTGGATGGGCAAGCTGCGGAGGCGATTGAGTTTTATCAGGAAGCGTTGAACTCGAAATTGCTGTACAAAACGACGTATGGGGAAGGCAAGGATGCCGATGGTTTGCCTGAAGAAGCGAAAACCCGTATTGCCCATGCCGTGTTGCAAACCGGTGAAAATGATATGATGGTCGCTGATATTTTTCCGGGGCAACCTTATGCAGTTGGAGATCAGGTGAATATTTGCATTACAGCGACGCAACGAAGCGAGATTGAAGATATGTTTAATAAATTTAGTGAAAAAGGGCAAGTGTTGTTCCCGTTGCAAGAAACTGAATTCAGTCCCTGCTTCGGAATCGTAAAAGATCATTTTAACATCACGTTCCAATTCTTTCTGAATGATACAACAAGCAGTTGGAGCTAAAAAGAGCATCAATTCGACGATTCTACAATCGTCCTTTATGTGGGTTTTCATGGGCACAACGGTATTAAGTGTCGTATTGGGGATCGCTTCATTTATCAAAATGGGCAGAGCCAGCGCGATATACGTGATTGTTGGAAGCCTGCTCATAATCGTCGGCGTATTTATGGTTACGGCTATATTCAATGTTCCGCTCAACGATACTTTAGCCGCCGCGATTTCCGGTAGCTCGGAGGGGACTCAGACATGGCGGGAATATTTGGACAGTTGGGTGCGATGGAATCATTTGCGGACGATCGCATCAATTGGGGCGCTCATTTCATTCATATGCGCTATTCGCAGGTGGTAAGCTTGGTTCAATGTTAAGTCATATTCCTTGATGTGCTCCCCTTTAGGCAGGCAGGTGAAATAGCAGAACCTGTCTGCCAAGGGGAGTTTTTATATGTCCAAACTTACGAGTACTGCGGGATAGAAGAGTTAGCCATCCTATTTTCTATATACGAGCCTAGCGATTGTGTTAATGGTTAGAAGTGTCAGGAAACCGAGCAGAATCATAACCCCGTACAAAGTCGTATTTGGCATCCAGTCGTTAATAAAGCTCCAATCCGCATTGGGGAAAATAAAAGCAGGCAACCGGATCATAAGAACGTAGAGAAACACAAGAACCGATAGGAGAAGAAAGGAGATGAGGACCCGCAGCGGTCGCAACCGGAGAGTTATGCCTCCAGTCCGGATGGCTCTCCAGGTGTTGCCTATAAGCCAAAACATCACTAGGATTAGCAGACCCATGATCAAAATGATCGAAGAAGCAACCTGGTCGATCAAGAGATACATGTCCAAGCTTCCGCCCTTTAACGCGGGCTGTCCCTTCAACAAAGACATGATTCCCTCGCCAATGGTTGTTGTGTAGGTCGAATTCAAATTGGCCAAGACGACAACGCCTGTTCTTTCCCGGGAGTCCATCACAATAAAAGAAGAGTAATTCTCCAGATTCCCAGCGTGCTGCGTCTGACTGGAAACCGTATCGAATTCCCAGCCGCCGTAATAATGAAAGGGAGTCGCAACTGTCGGATGAACAACCTCATAGCCGTCGACACGTTCAATTCCTAAGTTGAATCTCAGCCACTTTTCCATGTCTGTCCCGTTCGTAATAATTGAACCCGCAGGGGCTTGGCTTAAACTGTAGGGAACTGAATATGGGCTTGCCCCGAAAAATGAAGCCTTGTATCCCGTTGCCAGATTGTGCGGTAACCGTTGCCCGCGAACGTTCGTATGCTGAAGACCAAGCGGTTTGAAAATATGATCTTTCATGTAGTCCTCATAAGACTGACCCGAGACGTTCTCGATAAGAAGGCCTAAGATGTTAAAGTTCACGTTCGAGTAAGCATACTTTTCGCCAGGAGAGGAGTTCAAGGAGGCGTGTGCCAACTTCATTACACCTTGTTCCAAAGCATCCTTGTCCGAAGAGGCGGGAATATCGATGAATGTCTCCGTGCCAAATCCGCTCGTGTGCTCCATCAATTGATTGAGCGTAATCTCCGCAGGAGCCTGACGGTACCGAACTTGGAACCAAGGAAGATAGAAAGAGACCGCCTTATCTAATTCCAATAGATGTTGATCGGCAAGATGTGTAATCGCCAGTCCCGTAAATGATTTAGACAACGAACCCAGTTGGAATTTCGTGTCCATCGTGACTTTTCGCTTGGACTGCGTATCCGCGTAACCGAATCCTTTGCTCATTACCGTACGGCCGTTTTTGACGACGACTAGAGAGACGCCGGGAATTTTGCCTTTGGCCATATGATCGCGTACCATTTGCTCGATTTGCTGGTTATAACCGTTTACATCATCGCTTTGAAGCCGGGAATCAGCGTAGACATGACTATAGCTTGCAGTTAGTACAACAAAGATGGACAGCAGAATCCAGATGGGTCTGAACAAGTTGAAACGCCTCTTTCCATTTCGTGTTTATCGATCTGGAAATAAGCATAACAAAATCAATAACCGATCGAATCTGTAATCCGATAGAACATGCATGTAAACGAACGTATGCATTTCCATACTTATGGCATAGGACTATGCACAAAGTCATGTTTCAGGTATCGTGATACCGCGTTGCACAGCGAAGATCGCCACTTGCGTCCGATCGCGCAACTCCAGTTTGGAGATGACGTTGGAGACATGATTCTTCACGGTTCCTTCGGTAATGATCAATTCGTCTGCAATTTCTTTATTGTTCAACCCGCGGCCGATTAATCGAAGTACTTCCATCTCTCGAACCGATAATTGCTCGATCAAGGATGAACCGGGATCGTCTCTAATAACGGAATTGCCATTGATTCTGCTCTCGCGCTTCTTCCATTCCTCGAGAATGCGGGCTGTTATGCTCGGTTGCAGCACGGTTCCTCCTGAATGGATGGTGTGAATGGCTCTGACGATCGCTTCCGATGGCATATCCTTTAGAAGATAGCCGTTAGCTCCCTGTTCTAGCGCCCTGACAATAAGCTCGATATCCTCGAACGTCGTCAACACCATCACTTTGACTTCCGGCAAGTGACTGCGAATCAGTCGCGTACCCTCCACACCATCCACGGCTGGCATGCGAATGTCCATCAGAACAATGTCCGGACGCAGCCCCAAGGCCTTCTCGTAAGCTTCTTTGCCGTCTGATGCGGTACCCACCACCTTAATATATGGGTCCAAACTGATGAGGGCGGACAATCCGTCCCGCATTAGACGTTGATCATCGGCAACCAGCACTTGAATCATTCATTTCGCCTCCATCCATTTTTATCTCATCCAACGGGATTGTAACCCGCACTTCGAATCCTTCTTCGGGACCTGTTACAATCCGCAGAGTTCCACCATGTTCATGGACCCGTTCCCGCATATTTAACAAGCCGAATCCTGGGGAATATTCGGGATTTCCAAGCCCGTTATTGAGGATGCTCACATCAATCCCATGTTCCGCGCAGCGGAGAGTCACCCAAACTTGCGAAGAATCTCCGTGTTTCCGGGCATTGGTCAACGATTCCTGAACAATCCGAATGAGGGTGAGACGCAACGCTTCGGACACATCTGGAAAATGGGGATCCACCTCGACCGAAACTTGCATACCTGTTAACTCCGCGAACTGTCCAGTCAACCTTGTGACCGATTCGGCAAAAGTCAAACCGTTGTCCTCTTCGCGTATAGTACGTACCGAGAGTCTAACCTCGTGTAGTGCGGAGCGAACCAGATCCTCACATTGCTGCAGGCACTCTCGGCTTTTCTCAGCATCGGATGCTTGCAGCTTTCTGGCCAAGTCAAGTTGAATCAGAAGAGCGATCAAATTGTGTCCAACCGTGTCATGGATCTCTCTTGCAATGCGAATCCTTTCTCGGCTGACGGATAACTCTTCTACTTGTAGGGAATACTCAGTCAACTGTCTATACGAGTTCTCCAGTTCCTTATGCAAGCGCATGGTTTCAATCCTCGATTGTTTATAATAACGAATTAAAGATCCGATTAGACCTGCAAATACCACGAACGATCCATTCACAATATAATAGGCGCCTTCTATGTTCCCGTATTGATGCAGTTGAATCAGAATTAGAATGAGGATATTCACTCCGAAGAATATGTACCAAGCGATCATAACCCACCGGGATTGAACGAACATAAAGAGGAACAAGCTGGATAAACCCATGAACAGCAGATCAGGAGATTCTTCGTTCAGAAAAACATAGGAGTATGAGGTCGTAATGGCAATATCAATGCAGGCTGTTACGATTCTCTTCCATTTATCCTTAACCACCGGATAGAGAAAATGAACAGGAACAAACAGAACGATGCAGCCGATAATGAAGTAGTTCTTCCAAGCAGGAGTTGGAAACTTGATCAATAGATACATTAAACTAAGCACAAGAAAATAACTTAACCGAATCATCGTTAAAAGAACGTAACTGGGGGGCTCATTGGATTGCTTTTTCTTAGTCAATTCTGTCATGGGCAAGTACCTCGACGTCAATAATAAATATGATGTGAATTATACCATTACATCGTTTCCGCGATCCGTAAGAAAGTCATAGTAGAAGGTACTTCTGGAGATTTGCAGGGCAGAAAGACTAAGTTCATACTCTCTGGCAATCGCTGCCCTTAAGCTTTCAATTTTCATATACCTGGACCATTGATTTTTTAAAATCTGCTGTAAATGGACGTCTGAGTTTTGGCATAGCAGACCCGCTCCTAGTATTATTCTCTTCATTCTACTAGCCCCTATTTTTTCTGTCCAACTAAATGCGCACGATCCTTAACTCATTTCAAACCTGCATATGGCGGGTTGTTCATTGGAGAAGTGTATAACTCGTGCCGCTGTTCATCCCGGAGGCCAGATGCTCGGCGGGGTCAAGGGCTGATTTTTGCGGAAAAATTGTCAAAATAGTTCTCCCATTAACCCTCATTCTGGCTTATAATAAGCCGGATAGGGCTATTGGCAGGAAAGGCCAAAAAAAGGCACCGAGAGGGAGAGATCGAACGTAATGGCAGAATTCAAGGTTCAAGGAAACGATTTTGTTTATGAAGGGGAACCCCTTCGCATTTTTTCCGGTTCCATCCATTATTTCCGCGTGGTACCTGAATATTGGCGCGACCGGCTGCTGAAGCTGAAAGCCTGCGGTTTTAACACGGTCGAAACGTACGTGGCGTGGAACATCCACGAACCGGAAGAAGGAAAGTTCGTGTTTGACGGATTGGCGGACATCGAAGCGTTCGTCCGGTTAGCCGGCGAATTGGGGCTTCATGTCATCGTGCGTCCAAGCCCGTACATATGCGCCGAATGGGAATTCGGCGGACTTCCTGCCTGGCTGCTGGCCGATTCCTCGATGCGGCTTCGCTGCTTCGACCGCGCGTTCCTGGACAAGGTCGACCGTTATTTCGACGAGCTGCTGCCAAGATTGAAACCGCTTCAATGCACGAACGGCGGCCCGATCATCGCCATGCAGATCGAAAACGAATACGGCAGCTACGGCAATGACAAGCAATATTTGAATTACTTGAAAGAAGGCATGATCAGCCGCGGCATCGACGTGCTGCTGTTCACCTCCGACGGCCCGGAAAACCATATGCTTCAAGGCGGCATGGTGGAAGGCGTGCTGGAGACGGTCAACTTCGGTTCCAGAGCAAAGGAGGCGTTCGCGAAGCTGCGCGAATACCAGCCGGAAGGCCCGTTGATGTGCATGGAGTTTTGGAACGGCTGGTTTGACCATTGGACGGAGGAGCATCACACCCGCCCGGCCGAAGACGTGGCGAAAGCGCTCGAAGAGATGCTGGAGGAAGGCGCATCGGTGAACTTTTACATGTTCCATGGCGGCACCAATTTCGGGTTTTACAACGGGGCCAACCACGGCCAGCAGTTCGAGCCGACGGTCACGAGCTACGATTACGATACGCTGCTGAGCGAGTGGGGGGATCCGACGCCGAAGTTTTATGCCGTACGCGAGGTGCTTTCCCGTTACACGGACCTGCCGGAGCTGGAATTGCCTGAGCCGATCCGCAAAAAGGCGTACGGCACCGTGCAGATGACGGAACTGGCCGGATTGTTCGGCCAGCTGGATCGGTTGTCGCAGCCGATCCGCAGGGCGTGTCCGGAGCCGATGGAGAAGTTAGGCCAAAATTATGGCTTTATCCTTTATTCCACGCGGATCAGCGGTCCGCGGCACGGCTTTGAGCTGGTGCTCCAGGACGTGCGCGACCGGGCGCTGGTATTCGCGAACGGCGAATACAAAGGCACGGTGGAACGCTGGAACCCGGCAGGCATTCCGCTTGAAATCCCGGCCGAAGGGCTGCAGCTCGACGTGCTCGTGGAAAACATGGGCCGCGTCAACTACGGCCCGTTGATGAGGGATCCGAAGGGCATTACGGAAGGCATCCGCCTCGGCAACCAGTTCCTGTACGACTGGACGATCCGTCCGCTGCCGCTCAGCGACTTGTCGGCGTTGTCTTTTGCGCCGCTGAAGGAAGAAGCTTCCGTTAAGGGCGGAGCGCCGGCCTTTTACAAGGGAACGTTCGAAGTCGATGACAAGGCGGATACCTTTATCCGTTTGGACGGCTGGACGAAAGGCGTCGTCTATATTAACGGCTTCAATCTCGGACGATACTGGGAAGCGGGACCGCAGAAGGCATTGTACATTCCGGCGCCGCTGCTGAAGACAGGCAGCAACGAGCTTGTCGTTTTCGAGCTTCACGGAACAAGCAATCCGGAAGTCAGCTTGGTGGACGTGCCGGATCTCGGATAATAAACAGGGACTGTCCCGATCTCGGGGCAGTCCCTTTCTTATTCTTCCTCTCCGTCCGCGTACCACGGATTCAAATGCACCATGACGTCCCCGACGTGCTTCATCCGCTTCATGATGCTTTGCTTCACCTCGCGGCTTACGTCATGTCCTTCCTTCACGGTCAATTGATTCGGGACGCTGACCTTCACGTCCACGATAATCGCATTGCCGAGCTCCCGGGCGCGGATGCTGTCCACCCGTTTGACGTTCGGAACCGAATAAATGATCGCGGTCAGCTGTTCCAGCTGCTCGTTCGTGACGTTTTTGTCCATCAAAATGTCGATGGCTTCGCGTCCCATTTTGTAGCCGAGCCGGATGACGAGATAAGAGACGATAATGCCCGCGGCGGAGTCGCCGTATTCCGTATACGCGATATGGTATTTGTCGCCGATCAGCGCGATGCCGATCCCGATCACGGCTGCTGACGAAGCGTAGACGTCGGCAATATGGTCATAGGCGGTCGCGATCAGGCTGCGGCTGTTTTCCGCTTTTCCGATCCGGATGCAGTACATGTACAGCGCCTGCTTCCACGCCAAGGAAACAAAAGCGGCGACCAGCGATATCCAGCTGGCTGCGGCGGGGGGCGAAAAAAAGGATTCGACGGACTTGTAAACCATCAGCAGCGCCGCCATGATCAAAATGATGGACACCAGTCCGGAAGCAATCGCTTCGGCTTTGCCGTGGCCGTAAGGATGGTCTTCATCGGCCGGTTTCCTGGCGACGAGGGCGGAAGTCAAGGCGGCAACGGTTGCCACGACGTCCCCGGCGTTGTGAATCCCGTCCGCGACGAGAACTTTACTATTAAATACAAGACCCGTGACGATTTTGAGCGCCGTCAGCACCACGTTACTGATCAAGCTGATCCAAACGGCAACAATGGTTTTATTGGCCACCTGCTCTACTCCTTAAGGCAAATTAAAAATCGTTCGACCTCTTACAATATGTACCATTCATAGCGGAGAGCTTCAAGTTAAAAGTATTCTGCATATGAATAAATGTTATTCATTCCGGAAGGAACGGGCTGCCTGTTTTTGGTGAACCACGAAAAAACTCTCCCGGCGCGCACATTCCCTGCATAGGGGTGTGCTTTTGGCGCTTGGAGAGCTTTTTGGATCATTTTTGAATGGGACGCTTGTGCTGCTGGCGATGTTTGTTTACGCAATCGGAATTTTGAACGATTTTTTGATGATGGGGTACAGCCACTTCACGCCGCTTGGCGTCAGCGAATCGGCGACCAGATGCGACAGGTATCCGGCGGTGGCCACCAGCATGATGCCTTCCACCTGAAGCTGCTCCTCTAAGCCCGAACCTATGTATGCCCATAGTCCCAGCGCCCAGACCGTGTGCGTTAATCCCCGGTGCTTCAGCCAAGGGGCGACCGCCACGAACAACCCGAATCCGAGAAGCCACGTCATCTGATGGGACAGGCCGATATACGCAAGCGCGCAGCCGATCACGCTGACAAGGATGTTGCGCATGAGTCCGTCTTTAATAATCAGGCCGAGCAAAAACAAGCTAAGCGCCGCGAGCGAATATTCCACGACAAACAGATGTTTCGCGAAATAAAGCCAGATAAGCATGACGATCAGAAGCAGGCCTGACCAGTACAGCATCTCCCGCAGCCACTTGGAAAACTGCCCGATCTTTGAACTGAGCATGCTGGGCCCGTCCAGATCGGGGCTGAGCGCCGACAACGCGGAAACCGCGATATAAAGCGCGGCATGCTGCAGCGTAAAGGGATAATGGGCAGCCGCAGCCGCTCCGATGGCGACGCCGATCGCCATATGCGTTGAACCTTTCATGATGCCTCCTCTGACTGACCACGTGGATATAGGCAAACATATGTTTGCTATCCTATTATACATGCCGGGAGCGAGGCGCGCAAAGGTTCTTTTGATAAAAAAGGAAGTCTTATAGAACAGCTAGTTGTGGATCAATATGTATGTATTCCGTATCCAAGTCTAACCAATGCCAATGTATCCGCTTTAAATTTGTTGCAGGCCGTGCGTTGCGGAGGGTTCATTCTTTCGAATCGGCGGGTTCCGTTCCGGCCGAATCCTTGGGCGACGCCCCCCTTCCCAAAAGGTAATCAATTGAAACCTGAAACAGATCAGCCAGCCGGTCCAACGTTTCATAGTCCGGCTTTCTCCGGTTTTTCTCGTAATGAGACAGCGCCGCTCTGCTGATGCCGATCGAGGCAGATAACTGCTCTTGAGTCCAACCTTTCTGCTCCCGCAACTCTGCGATCCGGTGACCGTTTTTCATTCGTTCCCACCCTCCGTACATGATTCCAAGGCAATCAACTCATGCTTGGTGTGATACAAAACTGTATTTTGAAAATAACGATGCCATCAATGAGCCATTCCCAATTGAAGACGAAGAACCTGACAATCCAGACAATGGCTATCAAGTTTGAGCAGTAAACAAAGTCTTCCGGTTAGCCATTGATCGTATCAAGGATCATGCTTGTCAGTTGATGTACCGTTTGCCCGTGCAATGGGCGTCGAAGCTGATAAAAGTCTGTCACGCCTGCCAGGCGTGCCGTCGTTTCAAAGTGCCATGTCGTTAAACCGCTGTTTGGAAGGAAAAAATTCCGATATGTATGGCGATGCAGAAGCGGCAAGCGCTCAAGCTTTCCAACCGGCCGGATCTCGGCGTGGCTGCATTCAGTCTTCATCAATTCGAAAATACCTGCTAGTGGAAATGCGCTTGCTGAAAAGCGGGAATCTACCGGAATGGCGAATTTCGTTTCGCGCTCGAATAATGGGCGATACCTGTCCGAACGCATGCCGAAAGCATCAAGACTCTCCTGCCAAAGCTTCTGTTGCGGGTAGGAGGGGGTGACATATGGAATGTTTCGATGATCCAGTGTAACCGCGATAACATCATCGGTCAATAAATGAAACCCTCTATGCAGAAAAGCGGAAGCCAACGTCGATTTGCCGTGACCGGAATGACCGACGAAAGCATAAGCTTTATTATCGATGACAATGGCACTGCCATGTAAGGGAAGGACCCTTCTTTGCAGAAGAACGGCTCCCATGCATGTACCCAGCACGTATAATCTGATTTTATCTTCATCCGCATTTTGTTCGGGGGAAATGGTGATGGACGTTCCTCCATCTACGGCAAATATGGCCACATCAGGGACCCAAAACATGATCCGATCTTCGGTAACCGATACTTTTTTTGGTAGCTCAGAAAGTCTATTGCGGTTGTTTGATAAATCGGCATAACGAATAAATATGTCAGCGGTACAAGTAGCGGACCCTAATTTTTTTAATTCGGGCAAGGGAATATCACTCTGAATAGAGTACCCGAATGCGGTATATATGTCGTGCTTTGCCGTTATCAACAAATGCGCTCACTCCATCGTCTAGAATGATGAGAGGGGGTAACCCTTTACCCGTTAAGGCGCTATGAGTTTCCCCCTTTAATTTAAGAACGTTTGCTTTATGTACTAGCTATGATGTACAGTTTCGTCTGGATCTGGTTGTACTCCGTCCGGGAGTGCTTCGCCGGGACCTGCCATCGTCATGTTCACATCAAGGATTTCTAAAGCGGGTGCTTGCCATTCTTTCTTCATGGTTTATCACCTCCTTTCAAAAGTTATTTTGTAGAAAACGATACAGGATTAAGCTCCGCATCAATAACTTGATGGAAGGGCCGTAGGCCTGATTGGGGCTAATGCCTTGGCGTGCTTCCTCCAAAGCACTTTCCAGGACAGGCATGTTTATGATTTGCTGCATTCGCGAATCGCTTCTTAAGCGGCCGAGTTCGCCAACAAAAGCAGGCCAATCCTTTGACATTCTATGGATCGAATCGGCGGCCTGAATGCCCCTTGTTCGCTGATTAAGCCGAATGGAGTCCGGAAGCCAACCTTTGGTGGAACGCCGGATTAAAGCCCGATCCATGCCATCCTGAACGAATTCTTCCATCGGGACGGACAGGCAAAAACGAATAACCCGCAGGTCGTTGGTAGGATCATGGCCATATACGGAGTAACGAAGGGAGAGCTTGCATCCGGTCGTTCCGGTCGTGCTCCACATATTTACGCGTTCAAAATGTTGTTTTCTCGCCTCAAGCGGATCCGATGGGAGGTCCGACGTTGAGCCGATCCTCGTAAATTTGTCATCTTTGAGTTTTTCGTCAATGCCTGTTTGCTTTGCAAAATCCAAATTGATTAATGTCGGAATCTCATTTGAAGAACGGAAAGGTCTCAAATGATTCATCATTGGGAATGCCTTTCGGCATACGGCGGAATAAAGGCGTTTGCGTCCGATTCCGGCATTTTTGCTGTACATATTGACCTCGCGCTTCAATCGAAGCCAGCTAATGTTCCTCATTAGTTTGGCGTAGTATTCGATTGCAGGCCCCCAAGAAATGCTATAGTTCCCTCTTGAACCTTGAAGCAGAACCCCTATCCCTTGCTGTTTCGCTTCTTCGTAAATGCCTCTTAACCAAAAAGTGTTGTCGAAAAATTTATATGGAGTTTCCAACATGTCGAGCCAATCATCAATTTCCGAAAAGGGACTTCTTCCTTTAAAGTCCAGATAATGATCATGAATATTGCCTACGAATTGTACAGTCTGTTGAATGAGCGGCCTTTCATCGGCCAATCGATGCTTGGGTGTCCAATCCGAAAATCCTTCTTCGGGCACATAACTGAACGTATGAAGTTTACGGTGTTCCTTAGCCAGCGCTCGGGCAGCGAAGCTGACAACGGACCCGGAGTCCAACCCTCCGCTTAGATGGGCGCCGATATTTTGACGGGTACGCCTTAGCCTAGCTGTTACCGCCTTGTTGTAGACTTCCTGAAACGCTTCCACATATTCCTGGGAGGAAGCAAGCCTTAAAGGGGCAACATCTGCCAGGCTGTTGTATCTGCAAATGGTCACTTGATTATTCTTGATGGTCAGGGTATGCGATGGGGGCAGTTGTTCTATACCTTTATAAACGGTGGTTGAAAGATCAGGCGGTTCGAAGACACCGCTTATGGCAAGAAATTCGGCCAGCCATCGATCGTTTAGCTCTTTATTTATGTAAGGTAGCGATAATAAAGGTGCAATTACTGTGCAAAACGATAGCTGATGGTTGTCACGGTGAAAATAGAGTGTTCGCGATCCCGAGAAGTCTCTTGCTCCGAAAAGCTTTTTCTTTCTCTCGTCCCAAACAACAAAAGCAAAATCTCCTACCAGCCGCTCGACCATTGGTTCGCCCCATTTTTCATAAGCCCGCAGTAAGATCTCGCTGTCCGTGAGATTTCCCCTTAAGGAATGGGGGATTTCCAACTGTACCATCAATTCATCGCGGTTATCGATGATGGCATCTGCAGTAATGGCGAGGCCGCGCTTCGAATCGTAGTAAGGCAACGTTTCCTGAGAGGACTGGCCGGTCAACCATTGTGCATGACAGCCCAGCATCACATGGTCCTTTTGCCAAACCGCGGTTTGATCGGCCGGATAATGTTCCAATGCATCCATCATAAGGTGGCAATGTTCAGGTTGCACAGGATGTTGGTTAAATCGGTAGATGCCGGCGATTGCGCTCATTGAATTTTCCTCCATTGGTTAACGCCTAGCGACATGCGCTGGTAAAGTCATCTACTTTCGGATATATCATACAACATGTTACATTATGTATCAATATTTTATTGTGATTTATTTTTATTTCTTATCGACCTTGCATCTTTCCGAGCAACCTGCAAAATTTTGCAACCTAGAAAGGCGAGATAAACACCAGTTGTATCGATCAGGGCATCGTAAATCCGGCCTCCCCGAAAAAAATACAGCTGAAGAATTTCCGTCATGACAGCGTAAAGGATCGAGAGAAAAAATGCCGGTCTGTATTTGCCGAAATTGGAGCCGATGACCGCAAGGATAAAGAAGCCTGCGAGATGGCCTGCTTTTCGTTGAACCCAATCCGCACTCGACCAGTGAAAATCAAATTTCATTAGTTCAAGCCAATCCGGGGAGGGGTTAAACCTAAAATCAACGATATGATGGTGGATGAGCATATGGAAATTAAGCGAGCAAGTAAAGATTAAAAGGATTAACGCCCACACGACGGTCAAAACAATGCGCATAGTTACTCCCTTGTCGAAATGTAATCTTGAGGATACATATCGTATCATTTGAACAGAAAGTATCACAACTGCAGTCTTATTTCAAGGCTTTTCATTTTTTATGAACGTTGGGAATTTGTACTGAACCATTTATGGAATGGATGATTACTATAGGAGTAAGGAGGAGATCATATGACGGGTCCGTATACGAATTTCATGAAAATGAAAAAGTGGTCGGGAAATGAAACGATCGCACCCCAAGATCTAAGCTCTAATTTTGAAAAGCTCGATGATGATTTGGCAAACCGCGGTATCAATGTTAAATGGTTTGGGGCTGTCGGAGACGGGGTTACGGATGATACGGCGGCTTTCCAGGCTGCGATGGCAGCCTGTGCGAAGCGGTATAAACTATTTATGCCTGCTGGCGATTACCGGATCAGACAAACGATCGAGAACAATAGCCGGGGGATGTACGGTGTTGCGCCTTTTGTGGATAGCAAGCATCAAGGCACCCGTCTCATTTGGGACCCGATCGACAAAACAACGGACTTGCTCCCCTGTATACGAATCCAAGACGGAGGGATTAAAGCCGTATTCGAGGACTTCTCCGTTCATGGCGTTGTAGATTACAACTCTAAACAACTTGGAACTTGGGTAGATAAGGCATTATTCGAACAAAACTTGTATGAAGCTTTTGCAGTAGGGGCAGCGGCTATTGAGATAGCCGGTTCTTCTAATCCGATATTCAGGAACATCGCTACATCGAAAGTGAAGGTCGGACAATTGTTGAATAATATGAATGGGCATATATCTTCATACGATTGCATGTGGAATGGATTCATCGGTGTCTATTGCCGAAACAATTCAGGAGATTATTTTTTTCAAGGCGGGACGATTACGGGAGCATTTACGGGAGTCCTGTTGGGTACCAAGTTGGCTGCGGGCCATCGCGGGGGATTCAGTGCGCTTATTCATAGGACGCATCTTGGTTTTTCGCCGTATGCCATTTACCAGACCATTGACGGTGGACTGGAGGATTATAACAAAGCTCCTACGGTGCTAGGGTTAAGCGGAATATATATGAATGCCCAATTTGAACAATGCGGGGAAGCGGCAATAAAATTGCTTCCTAAATCGACCACCTCTAATATAAGAATATTTGGTTTCGGATTTACGTGGTCGGTAACAAGTTATTCAAATACTTCATCGGGCTGGGAATATGCGCTGCCGGATGATCTGAAACCGCCAAGCGAAAAACAGCAGTATGCAGCTTGGTTCGGAACGGTTTCAACGCCAGCAACATTCACGGATGACCTCGGTAAATTGAAGAAATCCACTGCGCCGGGGGCCGTTGGATCGGCCTATATCGATACATTAACTGGAGACAGGGAATCCGACCTCTCCGGATTGTCGATTGCCGATACCGTTATTCGGAGAAAGGTGACGCCTTTATACAAATCCGTTGACTTGCAGGCTCGCATGCAAGAAAGAGAGCATCGGGCGCTTATGCCGGTTTCGGCTCCAAATTTGCTTAGAAATCCGGAAGTGCTGTCGAATTGGACGGTGGCAAACGGATCAATCAGTTTAGTCACGACCGATCAAGTACCTGTACCCATTTCAAACGAAATGAAACAAGTTATTGGCAACAATCCCGCAATACTAAAAGTAACGCCTGACGGAACCGAATATCCGAGCCTCAGGATTAAATTCAATGCACAAACATTACCATTCCACGGCGATGCCAATCGTAATTTGGCCATGCAATATTTTATACTTGAAACCGAGTATACAAACGCCAGCGACTATATGTCGATCGGGCGGATTGCAGCCCAGAATGGGGAGTACATTTTTAATGATGCTGCCGCTTGGAGGGACAAAGGCTGGAAACATCTTCGAGGGAGAGAAATGGCAAGCAAGACAGGCTTGTTGTATGAATTCAGCATCGGATTCATCCCGAAAAAAGGCGAAACCTATATTGCTGGCGTGATGGTGACATGGGACCATATCGGTTCATATTCCCCATACCCCCATCACTATGTAGCAGGGCCACTTGAAATTGGCGGACAAGGGATTATACTGACCGATTCCGTGACGAACAGTAGGTATCAACTTACCATCCATAACGGCAATTTGCAGATTACTCCGGTATGATAAACGTTTTCAAAAAATCAAGTATGGCTCACGCACAGTTGGTTTTTGTTGATTCATTCAACATGACCAACTTTTTTATTTCAAAAAAATGAAAATCCATTCTTGACATGATACAGATTGTATCTTAGAGTATGGGTTGTAAATATACATATTGTATCAATCGGATTTTTTAAGCAACAATAATTGACTCACAAACTAAGCGTTTTTTATTTCAAACAGTATGAAACGGAGGGATGCAAGAGTATGGAACTGAAACAATACTTTAAGATCATTCAAAAAAAATGGTGGTTAATCGCGATCATCGTAGTCATTGCAATCACCGCCGCATGCGTAAAAAGTTTTTACTTTACAACGCCGATCTATGCCGCCAACGCCAAGTTGATCGTAAACCAGAAGGGATCGGCGGATGGCATTCTCAACACGGGGACGATACAAACAAGCATTTTCCTCATTAATTCTTATAAAGAAATTATCAAGTCATCGGCAGTCATGGATAAAGTGGTGGAGAAATTTCCTGACTTAGGGGCTACTGCTGGAGAAATCGCCGCAGGAATCTCTGTCACGTCTGCTAACAATTCACAGGTCATGAACCTGGTATACAAAGATATGTCTTACGCTAAAGCAGCCGCCATAGTAAATGCCGTCTCCAAGGTGTTCAAAGATCAAATTCCCCACATCATGAATGTCGACAACATTACCATTTTAAGTATGGCAGAAACGAAAGCGACTCCCGCTCCGATCAATCTCAACCCGATGATGAACATTCTGATTAGTCTTATCGTCTCCCTCATTTTAGGGATCGGGCTGGTATTTTTACTGAATTATCTTGACGATACATTGCGAACGGAAGCGGAAATCGTTGAGATTTTGAATGTACCTGTTCTTACTGCAATCGGTGAAATAACCAAGGGAGATCTGAAGGCGTCTCGCAAGGTGGCATCCGTGCAAAATTCAAAAGTAGGTGAGGGTAAGTATGCGGCGCTCAATCAATGATAGAAGTTTAATCGTATCCGCGAATCCTATGTCCCCCATATCAGAAGTATATCGTTTACTTCGAACAAAAATCCATTACTTGTCCAAAGATCATGAATCAAGTGTCGTCATGGTTACTTCCTCGCAGGCGGGAGAAGGAAAAACCACGACGATCTGTAATTTGGCGGTTACCTATGCTCTTGAAGGCAAAAGGGTGCTGCTTATTGATGCCGATTTACGCAAACCATCGCTTCATCGAGTTTTTTCTTTATCGAATGACCACGGTTTGAGCACGCTTTTAACGGGAAACGCGAACATGGAGGATGCGATCCAAGAAACGATGGTGGCCTGTTTGTCGTTGCTTCCTTCCGGACCGGTTCCTGCCAACCCTTCGGAGCTCATTGCTTCGGCAACACTGCAGGAGTTACTCGAAAGTGTAAAGCAGGAATATGACATGATTCTTGTTGACACTCCGCCTGTGCTCACTGCAACTGATCCGGTTATCACTAGCACGCTGTGCGATGGCGTTGTCATGGTGGTCGCTGTGGGAAGGGTTAAGAAGGATCATCTCAAGAAAGCCAAGGAACAATTAGACCATGTCAACGCCCGCATGTTGGGCATTGTTCTTAATCGAATCAACCGAGATGACCAGCAGTTATTTTACATGAAACATTATGGAGCGAAGGGCTAGTCGTTGTTCACGTGAAACGAAGGTAATGTCTACTGCACCTTTATCACTGTAGACACTCGGTCACGCTGTGGGTCTGATAAGACCTTAGACATGATTGTCAGGGGTGTGATGTGAGGGGGGGTTGAATGCCCTATTTGCTTCATTTATTTGTATTAAGAATAAACAAAGATGGGTAGAGGATGAAGATGAGAAAAGTTAAAAAAGCGATTATTCCTGCAGCAGGCCTTGGCACGCGGTTTTTGCCAGCCACCAAAGCGATGCCAAAGGAAATGCTTCCGATCGTTGATAAACCCACGATCCAATATATTGTGGAAGAAGCCGTAGCGTCCGGGATCGAGGATATCATCATCGTGACCGGCAAAGGCAAACGTTCCATTGAAGACCACTTCGACCATGCGTTTGAACTGGAAAATAATTTGTTCAGCAAAGGCAAATTCGACCTGCTAGATGAGGTGCGTCGTTCTTCTAACGTAGACATTCACTACATTCGCCAAAAGGAACCAAGGGGGCTTGGTCATGCCGTTTGGTGCGCCAGAAATTTTATTGGCGACGAGCCTTTCGCCGTACTGTTAGGGGATGACATTGTACAATCCGAAACGCCGTGCATCAGGCAACTTGCAGATCAGTTTGAGCAGGTGCAAAAATCGGTGATCGGAGTACAAACCGTTCCTTATGACCAAACGCAGCGTTACGGTATCGTGTCCGTTCTAGGCAAACTCGGCCATTTATATGAGGTTAACTACGTGGTAGAAAAACCTACGGAAGGTCAAGCCCCGTCCAATCTGGCGATCATGGGCAGATACATATTGACTCCGGAAATATTCGGTTATCTGGAATGTCAGGAAGAGGGATCCGGCGGAGAAATTCAGCTGACTGACGCGATTCAAAAATTGAACGAGGCCCAGGGAGTGTACGCTTTTGAATTCCAAGGCACCCGGTATGACGTCGGTGAGAAGCTAGGATTCATTATGACAACGCTCGATTTTGCGCTTCGAAACGAGGATTTGCGAAAACCGTTATTACAAGGCATGGAAAAGATTATGGAACGGGAACATCTCGGCAAAATAAATCGCTAATGAGGTGAACTTAAAGTGCCTCCTACGTTGCAACAAAATGAAATGGAAGTTGTATTTGACGGTGAAACCGCCGATTTGAAATATTCCTTTGAAAAACGGCGGTCCCGAGTTTTGTATATTTCAGCGAAGCGAACAATGGATTTTATCGGGGCTATCCTTGGCCTCGTATTACTATCTCCTCTATTTTTACTCATCGCCATAATGATCAAGCTGGAGGATCCTCGGGGGTCTGTCTTTTATTGTCAGATACGGATCGGAAAGAACGAAAAACCGTTCAAAATGTATAAATTTCGCTCGATGGTTTCCAACGCAGAGGAGCTTCTGGAAAAGCTGCTTGTCCAAAATGAAGTTAAGGGCGCCATGTTCAAGATGAAAGAGGATCCGCGGATAACAAAGGTCGGAAAATTCATCCGCAAAACAAGCATCGACGAGCTTCCGCAGCTATGGAACGTGATCCGCGGCGAAATGTCTCTTGTGGGACCAAGGCCCCCATTGCCTAGGGAAGTTGAGTTATACAGTAATTACGATAAACTCCGCTTGAAAGTAAGCCCAGGCTGCACGGGGTTATGGCAGGTTAGCGGCCGGAGCAATCTGAGTTTTGACGAAATGATCGAATTGGATTTGGAATATATCGAAAGTAGAGGGCTCTGGTTGGATGTGAAATTAATACTGCGCACAATCAAAATCATGATATTTCCCAATTCGGCCTATTAATGGAGCGTGTAAATCATGAAATTATCCATAAGTGTGGTCATTCCTACCTATAACAGAGTGGACACACTGGTGAAATGTATTGAGGGAATACGTTGTCAAACCCGGTTGCCGGATGAGATCGTCATCGTCGTTAGAAGTTCAGACCGTATTACGCAGCAGTTCCTATCCTCCATTGAAGCGGGCAATCTAAACGTTGCTTTAGTCGATAAGGGT
Source organism: Paenibacillus sp. YAE3 (assembly GCF_057546105.1). NCBI lineage: Bacteria > Bacillati > Bacillota > Bacilli > Caryophanales > Paenibacillaceae > Paenibacillus > Paenibacillus sp. YAE3. Next base: position 261,027 of record NZ_BAAIYF010000003.1, read on the forward strand.
GGAATGATAGCGGCTCTGAACACAGGAATTTCAAAAAGCAAAGGTTCGATCATTGCTCTTACGGATGACGATACCGTCCCGCATCCGGATTGGCTGCTGAACATGGAACGACATTACATAGAAAGGCCTGATGTTGGCGGGGTTGGCGGAAGGGATATTGTTTTTCATGATGGGAAACCGGTTCCGCCTCAAAAACGTCAGGTAGGAATGATAAGACCATACGGCCGTATTATCGGCAATCACCATATTGGTATGGGCAATGTTCGCGAAGTAGATGTTCTCAAAGGAGCCAACATGAGCTTCAGAAGAGAGGCTATCCGTGGACTGGCCTTCGACGAAAACCTGAAAGGGACAGGGGCGCAGGTTCATAACGAGCTGGATTTCAGCCAGGCCGTCAAAAAGAAGGGATGGAAACTTCTTTACGATCCAAGTGTGCTGGTAGATCATTATCCGGCAGTGAGATTCGATGAAGATCAACGAAACGGGTTCAATGAAACAGCCTTTTTTAATGCCGCCCATAATGAAACCTACGCGATGCTTAAGCACCGGGGGCTCCTCGACAGAATCATATATCTGGTATGGGTTGTGACGGTAGGAAGTAAGGCGTCGCCCGGCGTGGTCCAGGGCTTAAGGATGCTTCCGCGCCAAAAGGGCACGGCTTTGAAAAAAGTAGTGCTGGCATTTAAAGGCAGATGGGGTGGCTGGAAAACATGGAGAGGATCTTTGGAATAAGTACTGGGAGGATAACGTTCCCCCGTATGACGCTTTTTGCGGTAAAGATAACAGGTCTTATCACAACGGGAGCAGCAATCGGTTATGCCAGTTCTATTGTTTCGCTGCATATGAAACTGTTAGAAATGACATTTCTGCTCCTTGGCTTGTTGCTGGGTCTGCATATTTATAGTAAAAGTCCCCATAATCTTATCCCCTATACACTCTTCATTTGGACGGTCAGCCCGGAAGCACGGCGTTTGCTGGACTGGACATTTCAAACCTACAGCGATACTTCGATTATTATGCTGACACCTCAATGCGTTAGCTTAATTTTGCTTATTCCTACCCTAAAACATATTAAACGGATTAATTCCCGAGTAAGCCTGGTATTGAAAATTACTGGAGCTGCAATCTTGTACGGTTTTTTTCTCGGGCTTTTGAAGTACGGGCTATCTTCAGTGTATGAATTGCTAAACATAATCGTCCCATTTTTGGCGTTAGTCTATGTTCAGGTCAACAAATTCGACAGTACCGTTTGGGATAGGTGGTTGCGAAGCTTTACCTGTCTCGCTGTCCTGGTCGGAGCCTACGGGATATATCAATACTTGGTTCTTCCGCCATGGGATCATTTTTGGATGGTTAATGCAGATATGAATTCGGTTGGACTTCCCGAGCCCCAAGAATTCAGGTTGTTTTCCCTTTTGAATTCACCGGGTCCGGCCGGAATGTTCCTTGGATTCGCTTTATCGATCATGATCGTACAGAAGAAATGGAGAGCATTCGGACTTTTAGGCACGATGATCGTAGCGTTTGCGCTATTACTGACATTGGTCCGGGTAGGCTGGATTAGCAGCATCATCATGATTGTCGCGTACTTTGCCCGTTCTCATTTAAAGAGTAAAGTTCAACTGTTAATTCTTGCTGTGTTTTTGGCCCTGGCTTATGTATTTGTTCTCCCGGCATTGCCTGGCGCAAGCGAGGTGTCTTCTCGGATCAGTACGTTCGAATCATTAGAGGAAGACCATTCTTTTAATGAACGGCTGTTGTTTGCCAAATATATTATTTCGGATGTCGTATCCCACCCCATCGGAAGAGGAATAGGCAGTTCAGGATTGGGGGTTAAACTGACTCAAAGCGCTGATACGTTAAAGGTTTTTGATAATGGATATTTGAACCTGTTTTATTTATTCGGCTTACCGTTGGGGCTTGGCGTGATCCTCATGTTGATCTATATTTTCTTCCTTTTATTTAAAATCAGTAATACGGACAAAATGTATGCCCCTATTTCATTTGCAGCCATCAGCGCTACCTTATTTCTACTGTTGGGGAGCAATGTGCTTAGCGGGTTGACAGGGTACATTCTAATGCTTGTGATTTCGTTTGCTTTTTCGCATACGTCAATAAAGCGGAGGGACATGTAACATGCAGATCGTTTTTATAGGGGACTCCATTACCGAGGGGTTGGGTGTGGTAAGGTCTAATACAAATTATGCAAATTTGTTGCAAGCCCAACTTAAATCCTTGATGGCCCAGCCTGTTGATATCGTAAACTTCGGTTCTAGTGCCATGCAGGTAAACGAGTCCAGAGAAAAGTACGAGCAACGCATCTTGGAAATGCAGCCTGACATCATCGTATTTGCCCATGGAATTACCGAAGCGATTGTTCGTGTGCAGAAGAAGTATTTAAAATGGATGCCTATGCGCTGGAGAAAACCAGGTTGGATGGATCCAAGGCCGTATTATTCGACTCGAAGATGGCGGAGGTGCCTGGAGAAGGTTGAATCGGGAGTGCGCTGGCGTGTGAAGGTTGCCCTAATCAAAATGTTTGGAGGCAAACCATGGATGAGTTTGGAGGAATTCAGGCGGCACACGACGGAGTTTTTACGGAAAGTATTGGACGCTAGCCCGAAGACCAGCATCATTTTGCTTGCTCCGAGCGATATTGAGGAGAAATACTTCCCGGGATCGTCAGAATCAATACGGATATACCGCCGAGTGTTTCATGATATTTGCAACAATGCCCAATCGGAGAACCGAATATTTTTATGTGATGCCTCTCAATTCTTGCATAAATGGAATGACTATTTGGAAGATCGTTTTCACCCTAACGAATTGGGGCATGGCAAAATAGCGAAGGCACTGTTGAATACCCTATTGGAGCACTCTTTGGGAAGTCGCATTGTAAAGGAAGAGATTGTCCGATGAGAATTTGTTTTGTTACACATAAGGTATTAAAGGGAGACGGACAAGGTCGGGTTAACTATGAAGTTATTGTCAAGGCGCTGAAAGAAGGCCATCAAGTCATCGTCATCTCTTCGGAACTGTCCGAAGATTTGCAGAACCATTCATCCGTGGAATGGATAAAAATCCAAATTCCTAAACTGCCGACCGTGCTTCTGAGGTACCAATTGTTTGCCATTGCCTCTGCCTTTTCAATCTGGCTGCGCAAAAATAGTATAGATCTCATTGTTGCTAACGGGTTTATAACTTATGCCCGTTCCGACATTAATTGTGTGCACTTTGTCCATAGCGCCTGGGTGAAATCAAGTTATCATCCGATCAGGCAGCAGAAGGATATCAGGACTATGTACCAGTTTGTATATAATCGATTGAATTCGATGCTTGAGCGATTTGCATTAAAACGCTCACGGTACATCATTGCTGTTTCAGAACAGGTAAAACAGGAGCTTGTACTTGATGCCAAGATGACGGAACATCGGATTTCGGTTATTCATAATGGTGTTGATATTGGCGAATTTTACCCACGGCAGATGAATCGGAACGATTACGGTCTGGATGAGGATACGATTTATGCGCTTTTTGCCGGTGATTTGAATTCAGGAACCAAAAACTTGGATAATGTTCTTCATGCAGTGCATGACGTTGAGGGGGTCCACTTGCTTGTACTCGGGAACGCAGAGCGGAGTCGGTACCCGAAAACAGCAGAACAGTTGGGTATCGGACACCGGGTGCATTTTCTCGGTTACAGAAAAGACGTTGCGGATATTATGTCCTTAGCGGATTTATTTATTTTCCCTTCCAGATATGAGTCTTTTTCGCTCGTGATCTTGGAGGCCATGGCTTCGGGCTTGCCCGTCATCATGAGCAACCGCTGCGGAGTAGCCGAACTGATATCTGATGGAGCTGCAGTCATAATAGATGACCCTGAAGATAGGGAAGGCTTGGTTAGGGTGCTTAGGGAACTCGTTACTGACCCGGAACGACTGAAAGCTATGGCATTGCAGGCACGGGACATAGCGGTGAAAAACCATTGGGGAGTAATGGCGGACAAGTATATGAACATATTTAACCAAATAGTCAATCCATTATCAGTGGTTAATAAGGTCCGAAGGGAAGCACTGAAATGACAATATTACAGTTGATAAAACCAAGAAAGATCCGGGGGAGCATAGGGAACGTACTCCAAATTTTTGCCTCCAATATATTCATGCTCGGGATTAATGTACTGAACGGTATTATGATCGCAAGGTTTTTAGGCCCCGAAGGACGTGGCGAACAAGCAGCTATCATTATGTGGCCGCAATTTCTGGCTTACTGTTTAACTTTAGGTATTCCTTCGGCATTGGTTTATTACATGAAGAAAAAGGAAGAGGATCAGGGGACCCACTATATTACAGCTTTTTATATGAGTGTTATTCTCGGAATCATCGCGATGGTAATCGGGGCTGGATTGATTCCTCTTTGGATGAAAGGGTATTCCCAAGACGTTACTGAATTTGCAGTTTGGGCATTGGTAATGACGCCTGTAGCTATGGTCGGTACGGTGAACACGGCCGCGTTACAAGCAAGAGAAGAATTCATGCTTTACAGTGTGTCCAGATATTTTCCATTGGTTGGCACCATGATCTTGCTCAGTGGCCTGATTATCACGGGGCATTTCACACCTTTTTTCTCGTCGGCGGCCTATCTTTTTCCCGTGCTTCCGGTCGCCATATGGATCACATGGAGACTCGTTTCGCAATACAAAGTGAGGCAGAGGAACAAGCTGAAGTCAAGCCGAAAACTGTTGAATTATGGGATCCGTTCCTATGGAACGGATATCGCGGGTACCTTCTCCGGATATATTGACCAAATACTGGTGGTTGGTCTTCTTTCTCCGGCAAGTCTGGGTTTGTACGTGGTTTCGTTGAATCTATCCAAAATTGTAAATATGATTCAAAACTCGATAACATCGGTTCTTTTTCCCAAGGCTTCAGGACTTGGGCAATCCGAAGCCATTCATTTAACATTTAAAGTCTATCGTATCAGTACCTTGGTGACAATTTTCGTGGGTTTCGGTGTGTTCGTGGTTGCACCGTATTTATTGATTCTATTGTACGGAAAGTCATTCGGAGGTGCCATTCCGGTATTTCGTTTACTGATCTTTCAGACGGCGATTGCTAGCTTGTCCTGGGTCCTTTCACAAGGCTTCATGTCCACGGGTAAGCCCGGAACCGTTACGATCATCCGTATATTGTCCCTTGGACTTAACGTTGCACTTATGAGGGTTCTGATTCCGATGTTGGAAATCAAGGGTGCAGCCATTTCACTGTTAATAACAAGCGTTATTGAGTTTTTGGCCATACTTTCGATTTATCGGTTCAAGTATTCCATGAAGCTAAAAGACTTCATCGTCTCAAAAAGCGATATTTTATGGTTATTCCGGCAAGTTCGGGGCCGGGGTAAAATGAACGAAGTAAATTCATAAAAATCCTAGGTTTTTTCTGAAAAGGTTCAATAAATTCAAAAGTGTATAGGGTGACGATAATATGGAGATTTCGGTTGTTATTCCTACCAGAAACAGACCTAGTAAATTACAAAAGTGTCTTGAAGCATTGGAGAAAGCACGGGAATTTATTAACTTCACAGTATTTGTATGCGATTCGAGTACGGATGACGAAACGTATCAAAAGGTTGCTGAGGTATGCGGTTCTTTTGATTTTGTTAAGGTATTCAGGCATGAAGGAAAGAACGTTGCAGCTGCCAGAAATACTTGTGCGAAAGTTGCCACGGGCGACGTCATCGTGAATGTCGATGATGATATTTATGTTGAACCTCAATCGATCCTTAAGCTTTATAATAAATACATTTCTGAGCGGGGATGGAGAGTCGTGGCCGGGAGCGTTGCTTGGAGCAATGATTGGAGCACACCCGTGATCATGAGACCGATAGGGTACGCTCGAAAAATTAAACCCGGCGAAAAACCGAGTTTCATTATCGGTGCTTTCTTTATATATTCAAAGGATTTGGCTAACTCACTCCCATGGAACGAAAGGGTTCGTACCTCGGATGACAGATTTATGGGGGCGTTGTGGCGTAGTAAAGGGATTCAGATGTTATTCGAACCAGATGCCAGAGCATTCCATGATCATCAGCATACAAGTTATGGGGCGGAACATTACGAATCACATATTTATGTGAATATGTTTGACGCCATCATTTCCAATTTTAATTTTTCGAGGATACTGAGCTATCAGGTTTTAGGGTTTTTGGCGGGAGTTAAGCAATATAGAAGGAATCTGGCTGAGATGGGCAAGTTTGTTAGATCATGGTTCAAAGGAAACTATAAATTTATCAAAGATTTGAAATATCTCTACGGCTATAAGAAATTAGAGCTTGAAAATAATGTTCACTACTAGAATATTTTTTTGACGGGGAGACAAGAGCGATGGCTATGAATGTGCTTTCGACCGGCATGGGCTGGATTGATTATCAGCATGGCGGGTTGAACCGCTATTTCGCGGATTATACCAAGGCTATGAAAGAATACGGCCATACCGAACTGGGATTCGTAGTGGCCCCGCAAAGAGCGGAAATGCCCTCGGACCGGAACATCAGCAACGCAACGAAAGAACTTCGCATGAACCACTTCCTTCCCCGTATGAAGTCGGTCCAGAAGCATACGATCCAGGCAATCCGAAGCTTTCGTCCGGATGTGTTTAATCCACATTTTGCTTTTTATACGACGATGGTCACAAGAAACCATATACCTTCCCATATCCCGATCGTCACCCATTTTCATGGACCGTGGGCCATGGAGTCCCGGGTCGAAGAGAAGGACGGCACAGGCCTTATTCAAGGGATGAAGTATTGGGTTAAAAAACAGGTGGAATTGTTGACCTACCGTCGTTCGGATAGCTTCATCGTACTCAGCGAGTATTTCCGGGACATTTTAAAGAACAATTACGGAGTGGATGATCGAAAAATCCACATTATCCCGGGGGCCGTCGATCATCATTTGTTCCGGCCTCATCCGGATCGGGAGAAGTTGCGCTCACAATTGGGCATCCTTCCGGACCAGCCCGTATTGTTCTGCATTCGCAGGCTTGTTCGCCGAATGGGGATCGACCGGCTTATACACGCCATGGTCGCCGTTATTCGCGAACACCCGAATGTCCGTCTGTATATTGGGGGAGACGGCCCAATGCGGAATGAGTTCGAGGCGCTTATTGGTCAGCTGGGGCTTGCCTCCAACGTCCATTTGCTCGGACGGATTACCAACGAGGAACTCGTATCGTATTACCAGGCGGCCGATGCGAGTATCGTTCCGACGTTGACACTTGAGGGATTCGGCCTGATTACCGTGGAGTCGCTTGCTTGTGGAACACCTGTTCTCGGAACTCCTTATGGGGGAACGAAGGAAATTCTTCATCGTATATCGGATGACTTGATGTTCGAGGACGGAACCTCAGAGGCGATGAGCCGAAAAATCATCGATCTGCTTAATCGGAATATGTACCTTCCTTCCCGAGAAGCTTGCCGGGAAGAGGTCCTGCGCCGGTATACATGGAACCGCGTAGCTGAAGCTGTAACCGAGGTGTTCAACGAGGAAATTAATAAGAGAAGGATGTTTCGGAAATGAAGATTGCTTTTTATAACCATACGAGCACGATTAGCGGCGCAGAAATCAGCTTGCTCCTAACCGCCAAGCATCTTACAAGAGTGCAGCCGATCATATTCGCTCCAGAGGGAGAGCTTCTGGAGAAGGCCCGGGATCAAGGGCTTGAGGTTGTACCCCTCCCAAGCTACCGTGCAAGGTTAACCCGCAATCCGTTTTTAATGACAATATATGTTTTCGGTATGCTTATAGCCGGTTGGCGTCTGGCACTTCTCATGAGGAAAAGCGGGGTGGACATGATTCATGCCAACTCTATACGCGCTGGCATTATGGCCGGGCTGTTCCGTTGGTATCATAGGAAGCCGGTCGTATGGCACGTCCGGGATATGCCACCAAAAGGAATCATTGGCAGAGTGATCCGGAGGTTCGCGGGCAGCACGGCCAGTGCGCTTATTGGAATCTCTGAACCAGTCATTCAAGCGTTGAACCACCCGGCAGTAGCCGGAAACTGTCATCTTGTACATAATGGAGTCGAGCTCAGGCCATACCGAGCCGAAGAGCGGCAGAGCATTCGCCAGCGAATTCGAAGGGAGCTGGGGTTGCCGCAGGAATCGGAGGTCATGGTCATCATCGGCCAGATTGCGCCTTGGAAGAGACAGGAAGACGCCGTTGAGGCGTTCTCCCGCCTATTCCGGGAAGGGCGGCAAGCCTATTTGCTAATCGTCGGTGAAGCGAAGTTTCGACAGGAAAATGAAGAGTATCTTATTAGTTTGAAGAAAAAAGTCAAAACCTTGCGTCTTGAAGACAAGGTCATATTCACCGGGTTTAGGGAGGATGTTTTGGAGATCTGCTGCGCAGCGGATCTCCTTTTATTATGTTCGGACCATGAACCTTTTGGCCGCGTCATTATCGAAGCGATGTCGCAAGGAACGCCGGTGGTTGCCACCCGGGGAGGAGGCGTTCCGGAGATTATTCAAGATGGCGTGAGCGGGTTGATGTACGAAATCGGGAATGTCGAGGAGCTTCAACATCGGATCCGCGACATCCTTGATAACGAGACTTTGCGGTCGGCTCTTCGCCGGAACGGGCCGGAGAGGGTCAAGGAGAAGTTTTCCATTGCGCATACGTCCCAAAAAATCGAGCTTATTTATGACCAGCTGCTGGCAGCTTCAAACCACGAATATTTGGACCGGCCGCGTACGGGGGAGATGTTGAAATGAATGATTTAAAGGTTGCAATCGTCCATGACTACCTGAATCAAATGGGAGGCGCCGAACGGGTCGTGGCCGTCTTTCACAAGATGTTTCCGCAGGCGCCGATTTATACGACGATTGCGGATGGCGATAAGCTGCTTCCGGAACTAAAGGATGCCGTCATCAAGGTGACCTGGATGCAGCGGATTCCATGGGTGTTATCCAAATTCAAGCTGTTTTTCTGGTTATATCCGTTTGCGGTCCGCTCCATGAACGTGAAGGGATACGATCTGATCCTCAGCTCCAGCAGCGCGTATGCAAAAGGGGTGCGAAAGGGCAGGGGAAGCGTCCATGTCTGCTATTGCCACACGCCTATGCGATTTGCGTGGAATTTTGAGTCGTATATGGAGGGAGTCGAGGTTCCCCCTTCCGTAAAACGGATCGCCAAATGGCTTACGCACCCGCTGCGGATCTGGGACCGGTACAATTCCAAAAAGGTGGATCGGATCATCGCGAATTCTACGATCGTCAAGGAACGGATCGGCCAATGTTACGGCGTCCATTCGCCCGTTATTTTTCCTCCGGTGGATATCAGCCGATTCCACATTGCAGAGCAGCCGCCTGAAGATTACTTTCTTGTCGTCTCGAGGCTGGTGTCTTATAAAAAAATCGATCTGGCGGTTGAAGCCTGCACGCTGCTCGGACAGAGACTGCTGGTCGTGGGGGACGGACCGGACCGGCAAAGGCTCGAAAAAATCGCGGGGGCGACGGTCACGTTTTTGGGCAGGCGAAGCGATGAAGAAGTCGTCCAATATATGCAGCGCTGCAAAGCATTGATTTTTCCCGGCATTGAGGATTTTGGCATTACGCCGCTTGAGGTGAATGCATGCGGCAGGCCGATCATCGCCTTTTGCGGAGGCGGTGCCCTGGATACGGTCATGCCGGAAAAAACGGGACTCTTTTTTAAGGAACAGCGGATCGGTGCATTGATGGAGGCCATTGAGCGGTTCCATCAATATGATTGGGATCCCGCCTATATTCGGGCGCATGCCGAGCAATTCGGCGAGCATGTGTTTATGGCGCGGCTCCGGTCCAGCATTGAGGAGCTTGTCCTGGAAAAGACGAGTCGCGAAATGACTATGGAAGCAAAAAGGAGCTATTGATGATGCATATCATTTTGTTGTCCGGCGGAAGCGGAAATCGATTGTGGCCTTTATCGAACGACACCCGGTCCAAGCAGTTTCTGAAAATTTTGGAATGCGCGTCGGGCCAGCGGGAGTCGATGGTGCAGCGCGTATGGGGCCAACTGGGACAAAAGAATCTCCGGGAGCGTTCCGTTTTGGCGACCGGGAGGAGCCAGGTGGAACTGATCCAGAGCCAGCTTGGAGCCGAGGTGGAGTTGGTTGTTGAGCCGGAGCGCAGGGATACTTTTCCGGCGATCGCCTTGGCTGCCGGTTATTTATACTCCGTCAAAGGCGCCGCACTCAGCGATGTCGTGATCGTCCTTCCGGTGGATCTTTTTGTGGAGGACCTGTTCTTCGATAAAGTGAAAGAGCTGGAGTCGTTAATGGTACATACGAAGGCCGAGCTGGGCTTGATGGGCGTTTCGCCGGACCATCCATCATCTAAATTCGGTTATATCGTGCCCCAATCGTCCATAACCGAAGCGCATGGAACGGAGTTCTTCCGGGTGAGCCATTTCGTCGAAAAACCCGACGGACCGGCGGCCCTCCGCTTGATGGAACAATCAGCCCTATGGAATTGCGGCGTATTTGCTTTCCGGCTGGAATACATCATCGAACATCTGATCCAGCGTTCCCTTCCCATTCAATATGACGAATTGTTAAACCAGTACAGCCGGATGGAAAAAATCAGCTTTGATTATGCCGTCGTGGAGCAGGCAACCAATATTGTCGCCATGCCTTACCGCGGGATCTGGAAGGACCTGGGCACCTGGGACGCGCTGACGGAAGAGGTCCGTACGCCTTTGATCGGGAAAGGCACGTTGACCGAAGATTCGACCCGTACGCATGTCATTAACGAGCTGGACATTCCGATCACGGTCATTGGAGCTCCCAACTTAATCGTGGCGGCAAGTCCCGACGGCATTCTCGTATCCGAAAAAAACGCCAGTATGCGGATCAAAGACGTGATGAAATTCGGCGAGCAGCGTCCCATGTATGAGGAGCGCCGCTGGGGCCGCTACCGGGTGCTGGACTATATCAAGTATCCCAACGGAAATGAAGTATTGACGAAGCGGATATGCATACTGCAAGGGAAAAATTTGAGTTATCAATATCATTTGCATCGCAGCGAGGTTTGGACCGTCGTGTCCGGCGTCGGGGAAATGGTGCTGGACGGCAAAGTGCGGAGCATTGGAAAAGGGGACGTCATCGTCATCCCTGCGGGTGCGAAACACAGCCTGCGCGCGATTACGGACATTGAAATGATAGAGGTGCAGACCGGCAGCGAACTGGTCGAGGAGGACGTCGTGAGACTGGCGATGAAATGGGAGGAAATCGAAGTCAATGTGTTGAGCTGACAGTGGAAATTACGAAACGGCGAAACAGCGAATTCTATTATAGAAGGAATGAAGCGAAAATGAAAATTGCGGTCATAGGAACAGGTTACGTTGGATTGGTTTCGGGCGTATGTTTCTCCGAGCTTGGGAACGAGGTGGTTTGCGTCGATAAGATCCCGGCAAAAATCGAACGCTTGAACGGCGGCGAAGTGCCGATCTACGAACCTGGGCTCCAGTCCATGATAGCTTCCAATAAAGAAGCGGGCAGGCTTCGTTTCACGACGGACCTGAACGCTTCCGTGAAATGGTCGGATATCGTCATCATCGCGGTGGGAACGCCGTCCTTGCCGAACGGGCAGGCCAATTTGGGGTATGTCGAGGAAGCGGCCCGGGAGATCGGAAACGCCATGAACGGTTATAAAATCATCGTCACCAAAAGCACCGTTCCGGTGGGCACGAATGAAAAAATCGCCAACATCATCGCGAACCATACGGAAAAACCTTTTGACGTTGCATCCGTTCCCGAGTTTCTGCGCGAGGGAACCGCGATCCAAGATACGCTGCACCCGGATCGTATCGTGATTGGCACGGACAGCCCAAAAGCGAGGGAATGGCTCGTCGAACTGCATAAAAGCTTGACGCCCGACATCATCGTAACCGATATCCGCAGCGCCGAAATGATTAAATATGCCTCGAATGCGTTTCTTGCAACCAAAATTTCTTTTATCAACGAAATCGCGAATATATGCGAAAAGGTTGGAGCCGATGTGACGAAAGTAGCCTCCGGAATGGGTTACGACAAGCGCATAGGCTCTTCTTTTTTAAAAGCGGGCATCGGTTACGGCGGTTCTTGTTTTCCGAAAGACACCCAGGCCCTTGTTCAAATCGCGGGCCAAATGGATTATGATTTCAAGCTTCTGAAGTCCGTGATCGAAGTGAACCGGGATCAGCGCCTGAACGTCGTTCGCAAGCTGGAGTCCTTGCTGGACGGATTGGCGGGTACGACGATCGGAGTCTGGGGACTTGCGTTTAAACCCGATACGGATGACGTCCGCGAGTCCCCGGCATTGGAAATCATCGCCGCGCTTGAGCGGCGCGGAGCACAGGTGAAAGCGTATGATCCAATCGCCGGGGACAATTTCAGGGAAATTTACGGTTCGAACACCGTGATCTACTGCGACAACGCGAAGGAAGCGGCTTGGCAATCGGATGCGCTTTGCATTTTGACGGAATGGCAGGAATTTCAGCAGATTCCGTTAACGGATATCGAAGGCTGGCTGAAGCTGCCGTATTTGATTGATGGCAGAAACATTTATGACGAAGGGCAAGTGGCTAATACGAATCTTGTTTATTATTCCGTGGGCCGGCCCGGCATGAATCGGGGCGCGAAGGAACAGGCGCCGGTCTTATAAATGGAACCTATTCGATTGAAGATAGCGGGGGAGGAATCTTTGAGAGCAGAAGCCATGGAGTTGGACCTCAGCGGTTTGCCGGAAGAATTGATTTTTTTATTGAGCTTGTTGGGGAGAACATCCCCGGATCAGCATCTGATTCGGGAGCTTGGAGCGGTGCTGGACTGGGATCGGTTCATGAAGCTTGCGATGCACCATCGGGTATATCCCCTGGCATATATCAAATTAAAAGAAGCGTATGCCGCCTCGGTTCCTCCGGGCGTCATGGAATCCTTGCATCGCCAGTACCAAAGCAATACCGTCAAAATGCTCCATCTCAGCAGGGAAATGAGCCGCGTCTACGAACGTTTGGACGAAGCAGGGGTACGGACGCTTTTGTTGAAGGGGCCGGCGCTCGCCTTCCAGCTGTACGGAGATTTGGCCCATCGGACATCCAAAGACCTGGATATTCTCGTGTCGCCGGATGAAGTGGAACGGGCGGAGGACGTACTGCTGCAGCTAGGTTATGAACTGATGGATTACCGCGCCTTGGGCAATTGGAAAAAAAAGTCCCATCATCTTTCGTACGAACACAAGGAGCACCGGACGCAAGTGGAAGTGCACTGGAGATTGAATCCTCACTTCAGCAAATCGTACTCGTTCGAAAAACTATGGGAGCGCAAGCGCGCCGTGGCCCTGGCGAACCAAACCTTCCACTGCCTGGGAAACGAAGATCAGCTTCACTACCTGACGGACCATGGGGCAAGGCACGGCTGGTTCCGGTTGCGGTGGTTAATGGATATCGAACGTTTGCTGCCTCAAATCAGCGGAACCCGGCTCAGGGACGTTCTGAAACAGCATGGCGGCAAACATCACGTTGGGCAGGCGCTGATCTTATCGTCCCAGTTGCTGTCGGCGGAGATTCCCGGTGAACTGGAGGAGCTGGCAAGGGATGCGAAAGCGCGCCGGCTTGCCGACCAAGCCCTTTTTTACGTTTCGCGCATCGTCCAATTAAACCCCGTACCCGAAAAAAGCGTTGCCTGGCATTATTACCGTTACCTTTTTTCGTTAATGTCAACCCGACAAAAGATCGCCTATCTCCTTAACAAAACGCTCCCCAGTTCGCGGGATGCATTATTGCTGCCGCTGCCGAAGCCGCTTTATTTTCTATATTACCCCCTTCGGCCGTTGCTATGGTTCTGGAGGCGGTTCAGGCAACAGTCCGCATAATACCGTCTGGCGGTTGTATACAAAACAACCTGTTTTTGCTATAATGATACAAAATGTATCATCCAAATGCAGTGCGCAAAATCCAATTAGAGGAGGCTCGCTTTATGGGCGTCGACGTGATTTCATCAGATGTGTTGGTCAAACAATCCGAAGGTTTTTTGGTCAGTGAAATGGATGGCGAAAAGGTGATGCTGAGCATCGAAAACGGAAAATATTATAATTTGGGGCAGACCGGAAGCCGGATCTGGGAGCTCATTGCTTCCCCCGTAACCATTTCCGGGATCGTGGATCAATTAGTGGAAGAGTTTGAAATCGGGCGGGAGGCCTGTGAGCAGCAAGTATTTGCTTTTCTGAGGCAGCTTGCGGCGGAGAAACTGATACAGGTGTGCTTTAAGCGATGAGCTTCTATCAAAAAGTGCATCGTTTTATGAATGATCCCGTGCAAGTCAAGGGGATGTATGCCGAAGCTTACGTTTACCTGGCGTGGGGGAGGATTCTTAAGCTGCTCCCCTTCCACAAAGTGGCCCCGACCTTGGGGGAGAAAATGAAAGAGACCCCCCATACCCATAGTACGGACCAGGAACTGCAGCTGTTGCGAACGGTGTCCAGAGCAGTCCATGCCATGAGCAGGCTCACATGGTGGGAAAGCCAATGTCTCGTCAAGGCGATTGCCGCGATGAAGATGTTGGAGAGAAGAGGGATTCCAAGCACGCTCTACTTGGGCAGCGCCAGAAACAACGAAGGACAGATGGTCGCCCATGCATGGCTGCGAAGCGGTTCGTACATCGTAACCGGGAAAGAAGGCCATGAAAAATACACGGTCGTAGGAATATTCGGGAACGGGATGGGCGCTGAAGGTTACAGGGACGTGAAGTGAAGCGCCGCCCGGAATCCGCATAAGGAGCTTTGCATAATGAAAGAGCTGTTTTATTATGTTCGCAAAATGCATCATTTCGCGGGCTTTAAACTATACCTGAACATGTCCATGGTGTTGCTCATCAGTTTGCTGGACGGCTTCGGCATCTATTTGATCGTGCCCCTTCTGAGCATCATCGGGGTATTTCCCATGGATACGTCAAGCATACCGCTCCTGTCCGCTATGATTAACATCATCGAGTCATGGTCGCTTGATTTGAATTTGCCGATCATACTTGCTTTATACATCGTGATCGTAGGGGGGCAGGCATGGCTTCAACGGAGCCAAGCCTTGCTGAACTCAAGGATATTGCAAAGCTTTATCCGTACGCTCCGCATGGAAACGTACCGTGGCCTGCTGCAAGCCAAATGGGAGTTTTATCTCCGGAAACGGAAATCCGAATTCAACCATGTCATGTCCAATGAGCTGGGCCGGGTAAACTTAGGCACATCTTTATTCCTGCAGGCGGTTTCTTCTTTTTTATTCACCCTTCTTCAAATCGCCATTGCCCTGTGGCTCGCCCCTGTTTTAACCATAGCCGTACTGATCAGCGGCGGTCTGCTGGCCTTGTTTTCACGTAAATTCATCAAGAAATCCAAACGGATCGGGGAACAGACAACGGAGCTCTCCAAATATTATTTTTCAGGCATCAGCGAGCATTTTAACGGTATCAAGGATATCAAAAGCAACAGGCTCGAGCAGTCCCACATCCACTGGTTCAACAAACTGACCGAACATATGGAACGGAATTTTATCCAGTTTGGCCGGGTGAATTCGTTGTCGCAATTCATCTACCGCGTCTCCTCTGTCGTACTCATTGCCGGCTTCGTTTATCTGGCGCTCGAAATGATGCATACCCCGGCACAACAATTGGTAGTGGTCGTGCTGATTTTCTCGAGGCTGTGGCCGAGATTTATCGGCATGCAATCGAACATGGAGCAGCTCGTTTCTTGTCTTCCGGCTTTCCACACGATGCGTCAACTGCAAAAGGAATACGAGGCCGACCAGGAGCTTAGCAAAACGGCGTTCGAAGATGAGCCGGAGGATTTCCGGTTTGTGGACGGGATCGAGTGTTTGGACGTGGATTACCGCTACGCCCCCCATGCTTCCCAGTACGCTTTGCGCAACGTTAACGTACATATTCCCGCGAACCGCATGACGGCCATCGTAGGCAAATCCGGTTCTGGCAAAAGCACGCTTATCGATATGCTCATGGGTTTGATCCAGCCTGAATC
Source organism: Paenibacillus sp. YAE3 (assembly GCF_057546105.1). Classification (NCBI taxonomy): domain Bacteria; kingdom Bacillati; phylum Bacillota; class Bacilli; order Caryophanales; family Paenibacillaceae; genus Paenibacillus; species Paenibacillus sp. YAE3. The sequence goes on from NZ_BAAIYF010000003.1 coordinate 277,065, forward strand.
AGGACAGGTGCTTATCGACGGCGTATCCCTTCGGGACGAGCGGAAGCTTCTGTCTTTGCGCAGCGCCATCGGTTATGTACCGCAGGATCCTTTTCTGTTCAATGAGAGCATCCGGTACAATTTGAAGCTGGTCGATCCGGAGGCCAGCGATGAACAGCTGTGGAGCGCTTTGAAATTCGCCGCCTCCGACGAATTTGTGCGCCAACTCCCCCAAGGATTGGATACGGTCATCGGCGACAGGGGCATCCGGTTATCGGGAGGGGAACGGCAGCGAATCGTATTGGCAAGGGCGATCTTGAAGCGCCCCGCGATCCTCGTCCTGGATGAGGCGACAAGCGCGCTGGACAGCGAAAACGAACGATTAATTCAGCAGGCTTTGGAAGAGTTGAAAGGGAGCGTGACCATTATCGTCATCGCCCACCGTCTTTCCACCATTCGCAATGCCGACCACGTGATCGTCATGGATCGCGGCCGGGTCATTCAACAAGGCGGATACACGCAGCTGTCGCAAGAGAACAAAGGCGCCTTTAAGCTCTTGCTTAACTATCAGGCCGGATCCCAGATGTAGAATCCTTTTATCATACCTGTGAAAAAAACAAAAGCAGGAGGCTGCGGACGTTGTTCGTCCGCGCATCCTGCTTCTCCCCGTAAAAATCGTTAATACACCCGGTGGATGATATCCTCGAAATCGGGTTCCTCCATATGAATGTCCGCAATTTCTCCCCAGCCGCCGACCATCCGCAAAATGTCCATCGCCTTGGCCTGCTGCCGGTTCGCTTCGATCAGCACCTCGCTGCTGCTCGCTTCGATGATTCGGAATTCGCCCTCCGCGCCGTCCAGGCGGAGTTGCAGCGGCATCCTCGCGCCTTCCTGCGCCGGCAGACGGTAGGAGCCGCGGAAGACGATCCGGATGACGGTCGGGAGCCCGATTTTGTCCCGCAAATGCTCGATGGTTCCCTCGTAGCTGAGTTCCCCGTGATTGATGACCATGACCCGCCGGCAGAGCTGTTCGATGTCGTCCATGTCGTGGGTCGTCAGCAAAATCGTTTTTCCGAATTCGCCGTTCAGCGTTTTCAAAAATTCGCGGATGCTCCGTTTGGCGGTTACGTCGAGGCCGATCGTCGGCTCGTCCAGGAACAAAACGTCCGGATCGTGCAGCAGCGAGGCGGCGATATCGGCGCGCATCCGCTGCCCGAGCGACAGCTTGCGGACCGGCGTCTCCCAAAACTCCTTCAGGTTCAGCAGTTCCCCGAGCTCGGCCAGGCGCCGCTCTTTTTCGGCAGGGCCGACCCTATACATATGAGCCAAAATGTCGTAGGAATCCTTGACGGGCAAATCCCACCACAGCTGGCTGCGCTGCCCGAACACGACGCCGAGCTTTTGGGCCACCCGGCGCCTGTGCTTATGGGGATCGAACCCGTTGATTTTGACTTCGCCCGCAGAGGGGTGAAGAATGCCCGTCAACATTTTGATCGTCGTCGATTTGCCGGCTCCGTTCGGGCCGATGTAACCGACGAAGTCCCCTTTTTGGATCGTAAAGCTGATATCCTTCACCGCTTCCTTGAGGCGGTATTCCCTCGTAAACAACGTGCGGATTCCGGCGAAACGGCCTTCCTTGACGACGGGCGTCCGGAACTGCTTATGAAGCCCGCATACTTCAATCATTGCTCCCATGATCAGATCTCCTTTTCCTTAGCTTCCCGTGCTTTGATAACGCGAAAGCCCGAATTTCCAAAATGTAAGCGCAAGTCCCAGTACGCAGGCGGCAAGCAGCGCGACGGCCAGAATGAGCCAAGGGCCGTATTCTCCCCGCAAAATGAACAGGGAGGGGACATAATTGACAAAACCGACGGGAATGGCGACAAGCAGGAAGGAGCGGAGCCAGGACGGGTACAACACCAGCGGGTAACGGGCGGCCGTTTGCGAAGCGTCTTCCGTCAGCGTCTGCAGCTCGTTGATCCGCGTCATCCAAAAACCGACCGCGGCGGTCGCCAGACCGATCGCGAACAGGATCACGGCACCGGTGACGATCGCAAGAAGGGTATACGGCACGGCCGTCCATGTGATCTGCCCCGCTGACATCAACCCGTGCAGCGACCAATACAACACGGCGCTTCCTTGGAGCAATTCGGCGGGCATCAGCCGGACGTTTTGGCTCATCAAAGCAAGCAGGACCGGCATCGGCCGGGTCAGCAGCTGGTCAAGCTCGCCGGTCGTCAAATACCTTTCCAGGTGGTGCACGTCGCTGGCAAAGGTGCGATACAGCGTTTTGGACAACGTCATGACGGCAAATAGGTAACCGACTTCATGGAGCGACCATCCCTTGACGGCCCCGAATTTGTTCAAAATGATGGCGATCATCAGAAATTCCGCGATTTGGATGAGGGCGGCAAGGAGGGTGCCGAGCACGAAGTTCATCCTGTACTGCATCCGGCTTTGGATGCTCGAACGGATTAACACGGCATAAAGGTCGAGCCAATGCTTCATCTTCATCCTCCCTGCACCTCGACTTTCCGCCTGACCGCAGCGGTGACGAGCAGACAAAGCAGCGTAAGGAGCATGCACCAAGCAACTGAACCGAGCAGGATACCCGGTTGTTCATAACCCATGTAGATGCGCGTCGGAACGTACAGCAGATACGGATAAGGCGACAACCAGCCGACCGTCTGCAGCCAAGACGGCAGCCATTCGACCGGGATCAGAAACCCGGCGAGCAAATTGATGAGCGCGTGGTTGACCCAGTACAACCAGCTTGATTCGGTGGTCCACAGCGACGTCGCCCCGATCATGTAGTTGATGCAGATCGACATATAACCCGCAGCCGCGAGGGCGACGGCCGCAAACAGGAGCGTGTCCGGCCGGGTCGGCAGGGACAGCTTGAACGCGAGCATATACAGCAGATAGATCGGGACGGATTTATAGACGAACTGATACGCGATCTGTCCCCATTCCCTGCACATGCACATGACAAACAAATGGACAGGCCGCATTAAATCGAGGGAGATTTGGCCTGTCCTGACCGCTTGCGGTATGCCGAGCCCGTTGCTCACGAAGCCGGACACCCACAGCGATGCCTGATTAAAAGCAATGTAGCCGACCATGCCGTGCACGCCGTATTCGCCAAGCGAGTGGTCCTGTCCGATCCCGATCCAGATGCAGGCGTACAGATAGCCGAAGAGAGCGCTTGCGACATTGTGCAGCATGTGCGCCCCGCGGTAGTGCAAATTGCGGGCATACGCTTTTGAAGCCAAAGTGAAATAGAGCATTGAACACCTCCGATAAGTTTTGTGGCGACGAAAACCGTCAACTTCAGTCAAGGCGTAACGAGTGAGAAGGACTCCATCATACCAAAATCTGGTGGACGGCGCAATCACCATTTTCGAAAGGCGTTCAATTGCTTTGCAAGGCAGTTATGACACGGAGGCGAGCTGCGTTTTTGCGTTTTGCAGGATGCCGCCGATTTGATTTTCCAGCGATAGAATCCTCTGCTTCCGTTCCTGGATTTGGCGGAGCTGGGAGACAAGGGTGTTCAGCGCGTTATACACTTGTTTGCCGTTCCCGCCTTTAACGGCTTGGGTTACGTTTCTCCACAGCGGGCTTACGTTTTTGTTCAGGCTGCTGGCCGTGCTTTTTTCGGCCTTGATCCGGATGCGGAGCGGGTCGGCCTGCGCCATGATGCCGCGGATTTTCTTCTGTGCGGCGGTTCGCTTCGTTTTGGCGGCGCTGAGCGCCTGCTCCTTGTTTTTGATGTCCGCTTTGGCGATTTGGACCGCGACTTTCATCGTGTCGGCCTGGGCTTTCAGCGCGGAGGACAGCTGCTTGTTTTTGAGCTTGTTTGCGGTTTTGATCTGCTGGTTGATCGAGGTGTACATCGAAAACAAAGGTTTGTATTTGTCCTTTGCCTGTTTGGCCGCGGCTTCCAGTTTGGCGATTTTGTCCGCGTCGATCATTTTGACCTGCTTGGTCAGGCCGGACTTGGTTTCTTCGTTTTTGTAATGCTGGGCGTTGATGTTAAGGTCGCTTTGGCGCAGCTGTTCCTGCACATCGGTAAACATGCGGTACAGCGAAGAAAGCTGGCTGCGAAGGGCGCCGTCCGAGGCCGTGGCGCGGTCCACCGCCTGCTGCTGGGTTGGGGACCACTGCATGGAGGCCGCCGCTTCGGCCATCCGGGAGTCGTATAACGACAAGGCGATCATCAGGGACAGAAAAATAGCGGCGATTTTTTTGACGGGATTCATGGACATTCTCCTTTGCGATAAAAATGGGATGAGCGGCGAAGACAAAAAAGAGGCCAAAAGACGCAAAAAGCACCCGCAAAAAAGGCATGGAGCCTTTCCTTACGAGTGCTTCGCGTAAGCCGATCATCGAATAAAATTGATATTACTATAAAACATATTCCTAAATATGTAAACAGCAAAACATACGTGCGCAAAGTTTATTCTACTCAGACAAAAAAGTACAAAAACAAAAACAAAACAACATTTATATTTTTGTTTATGTTGACTTGGCGGATTCCCGGGAGTACGATGAAGGTGAAAAATACAGATCAGATCAAAGGAGAGGCTTACCGTGAGCACGACAATCATTGCTTCGGACCGGCATCATGTTTCAAAAACCGCGATCCCTGCAGTCCGCGAAATGGCAGAGATGGCTTACCATATGTGGACGCTCGGTTGGGACGAACGGAACGGCGGGAATATCAGCCGCATATTGGAAGAAGAAGAGGTTGCCTCTTACCTCCACCTTGGCGAAGTCGGGCGGAAGATCGCTTTATCGTTTCCGGTTCCCGAGCTTGCAGGCAAAATATTCCTCGTGACCGGCTCCGGCAAATATTTCAGGAACATCGTTTCCGATCCGGCGGGGAGCCTCGGCATCATCCGCGTAACGGCAGACGGGGAGCACGCCGAAGTATTGTGGGGATTCGAAGGGAATGCTTTGCCGACAAGCGAACTGGCCGCGCATTTTATGAGCCATATCGAACGTTTGCGGGCGGACCCCGAACACCGGGTCGTCATGCATTCCCATGCCACGCATGTCATTGCGATGACCTTTGTTCACGACTTGGATGAGAAAAAGTTCACAAAGACGCTTTGGCAAATGTGCACCGAATGCATCGTCGTGTTCCCGGAAGGAGTGGGCGTATTGCCGTGGATGGTTCCGGGAGGAGCGGATATCGGGCGGAAAACCGCAGATCAAATGAAAAAGAAAAAAGCGGTGGTGTGGCCGCATCACGGCATTTTCGGCAGCGGATCAACGATGGATGAAGCCTTCGGGTTGATCGAAACGGTGGAAAAGGCGGCGCAGGTGTACATGCTGACGGCAGCCCACGGAATCAAACAGTCGATAACCGACCGGGAGCTGTCCGAGCTGGCCGTGAAATTCGGCGTGATTCCAGCGGCCGGAATTCTCGAGGCATAGAACGGTTTTGAACCGATGCAACCCATGATGCGCCGTCAGAACAAGGCTGCTCAAGTCCGGGGGGCTTTGTTTGCGATGTTCGCGAGGGAGCTTTTGTTCATGAGCCGCGACCTTACAATATATCGCTTTCGGCAAGGGATTTCCACGTGAATTTCCACAAATATTTTTGTGATCATAAGGCCGTTTGCCCATATTGACTCGTGACCCTTTGCGAGTAGAATGATGATCAAAGACAAGAAAAAGAAGGCATCCGCCCCATATTTGAAATCCGGAACCAACATACGGGAGCTCCGAAGGAGAGTACATCATGATTTCATTAAGAACGAGACGGCAGTACGCGCGCAAAAAATCGATTCAGCGCAAAAACCTCAGGATTGCCACGATGGAAGGCGTGCCCGCGGTGATGTTCCAGACGCTGCTCGGGGGACAATTCCTGACGGGTTATCTGCTGTATCTCGGAGCCGACTCCAGTCAGCTGGGCTTCGTGCTGGCGATTACGACGTTCGTCAATATTGCCCAGCTGTTCGCCGCATTTTTGATCCAGCGGCTGCACAGCCGCAAGTGGACGCTTGTCCTGTTCGTGGCCATACACCGGATTTTGTGGGGCAGCACGGGACTGATTCCGTTTTTGTTTCCCAAACCGCTATGGGTCACCGCCTTTATCATTTTGTATACGCTTGCTTTTACGTTTAACACCGTCGGGGGGATTTTGTGGAACTCGCTGATCAGCGATATCGTTCCCGCGCGTGTCCGCGGGCGGTATTTCGGCATCCGCAACACGATGCTGAACGCCTTGGGGACGCTGGTCATGTACGGCGGGGGGATGCTTCTGGACCATGAACCCGGGGGCACGGGCTACCTCATCCTGTACGTGGTCGTCTGGATTTGCATCGCCGCCAACATTGCGATGTTTTTCTTGTATCCCGATATGCCGTTCGAGCATTCTTCGGAGCGCCGCTTCGTTCCGATGCTGAAAAAGCCGCTGAAGGACGGCGCGTTTATGAAGGCGACCCTTTTTTTGGGAAGCTTTCTGTTTTTGCAAAACCTGGTCGTGCCGCTGTATTCCTTCGTCATGCTCCAACTGCTCCATGTCAACCATCAAACGCTGTCGCTGCTTAACGTCGCCCAGACCGTGTTCATGATGGGAAGCTTTTACGTTTGGGGCAGCCTGAACACCCGCTACAGCAACAGGCGCCTCCTCTTTTGGACGCTGCCGGTCATCGCCCTTTCGTGTTTGATGTGGGGGTTGTTGTCCGTGCTGCCGATGCTGCCGGTCCTGTTTGCCGCCCATATCGTCTTTGGCATCGGGGTCGGGGGCTTTAACCAGCTGGCCTTCAATTTCATGATCGGCGACACGCCGAAAAGCGAACGTCCGATGTACATGGCGATGTATGCGGCGATTACGGGGGTGGCGGCCTTTTTCGGGCCTCTACTCGGCGGCAACGCCTCTGAGGCGATCCGGCATTGGCCGAGTTGGACGCAGGTGTACGGTATGCAGCTGATCGTGGGGCTGTCCATGCTTGCCGTGATATTCACCTTCGGGAGAAAAATATTGGGCAGAAGCTAAACGTCATCCGCCGCTTTCGCGTGCGGGGACAAGAAGCCATCCTTTCCGGCGGGAACGGGTGGCTTTTGGCATTTCATGCCATATGCTCCTGCCGACATTGACGGCACGGCCTATAAAAAGGGTATATTTATAGGTATGAGGGGGATCCATATCAGCCTTCGCAGGAAAGGGGAGACTTACGGATGTATATCCAGAACATGTATATTAATGGCGAGTGGAAAAGCTGCCGGGAGGAGCTGGAGGTTCGGAACCCGGCGACGCTTGAAGTGATCGGCTCGATTCCGAGAGGCGGCGCGGACGAGGCGCGCCAAGCGGCGGACGCGGCTTATGCGGCGCTGCCCTCCTGGTCCGCCTTGACGGCAAACGAACGGGCCGGATTGCTGATGAAATGGCATGCGCTGATCGAAGCGCACACGCAGGAGCTGGCCGAAATCATGACGGCGGAGCAGGGCAAGCCGCTCAAGGAAGCGGCCGGAGAAATCGGGTACGCGAACAGCTTCGTTTCCTGGTACGCCGAAGAAGGCAAACGGGTATACGGGCAGACGATCCCGGCTTCTTCCCCGAACAAAAGAATATGGGTGCACAAGCAGCCGGTAGGCGTCATCGCGGCGATTACCCCGTGGAATTTCCCGGCGTCGATGATCACGCGCAAGGTCGCTCCGGCGCTGGCCGCCGGATGCACGGTCGTGCTCAAACCGTCGGAGGAAACGCCGTTTACGGCCTTGAAGCTGGCCCAGTTGGCCGAACGGGCGGGCATTCCCGCGGGCGTATTCAATGTCGTGACCGGGGATGCGGCTCCGATCGCCGAAGCATGGCAACGGGACGAACGGGTCCGCAAAATTTCGTTCACGGGATCAACGGCGGTCGGGAAAATGCTGATGCGCGGCGCGGCCGACACGGTCAAAAAAATATCGCTCGAGCTGGGCGGCCACGCACCGTTTATCGTGACGGCGCAGGCCGATCTGGATCAAGCGGTCGAGGGGCTGATCGCCTCCAAATTCCGCAACGGCGGACAAACCTGCGTATGCACGAACCGGGTTTACGCGGAGGAATCGATCGCCGACGAATTCGCGAAAAGGGCGGCGCAGCGCGCATCCCGGCTCAAGGTCGGAAACGGCATGGAGGAAGGCGTGGACATCGGTCCGCTGATCAATGCCAAAGCCGTCGAAAAGGTGAAGCGCCAGATCGAAGACGCCAAAGCCAAAGGCGGCACGATTCTGACGGGCGGGGATGCACCGGAGGGTGCCAAAGGTTATTTCATGAACCCTACGGTCCTGATGAACGCTACCGACGCGATGGAATGCATGAACGAGGAGACGTTCGGCCCGCTCGCGCCGATTACGACCTTCCGCACGCTGGAGGAGGCCGTCGAGCGCGCCAACCGCAGTCCGTACGGGCTTGCGGCATACGTATTCACGGGAAACATCAAAGAAGCGCTGTATGCCGCGGAAGCGCTGGAATACGGCATCGTCGGGGTCAACGACCCGCTTCCATCCACGGCGCAAGCCCCGTTCGGGGGCTTCAAGCAGAGCGGGCTGGGACGCGAGGGCAGCCATTTCGGCATCGAGGAATATTTGGAGATCAAATATATTTCTTTGGGACTATAACCGGCAGCATGTTTTTTGGAAAAACGGGCGGCTTCATGGATTCTACACATTTATAGCCTATACTGGACTCTGGACTCGCGATAAAATCCGGCTGCCGAAAATCCGCGAAGGGCTTGCGGGTGCAGCCGATGGAACGCCTAGAGGGAGCGAACGATGCCAATGAAAAGATGGAACCGGATCGACGTCAAGCTTGGCGCCGTCATGCTGGGCATGTTCGTCGCCGTGCTGCTGCTGCTTGGCGTCGTGATGGGCGGATTGTTTACCAAGTTCACGACGAAACAAAGCCATCACGAAGCGGAAGAGCTTGCGGCTCACGTCGTGCACATGCTGCAAAAGCAATCGGTTGCCGCCAACGATCTGATCGGCACGATGGCCGAATTTTCGAACGTGGACATTTTTTTGCTGCGGGCGGACGGCACGTTTTCCAAGCGGGATGCCGAGTTGATTCGGCAGAGGCAATATCCGGACGGGATTTGGGACCGCCCGAATTTGCTGGCTTCCCGTCAGGTGGAAACGGAATTTTCCGCGAACGGCAAATGGCTGCTGCTGCACGGCAAACCGATGACGGACGAAAACGGCAGGTTCATCGGAGGCGTGTACGTCATCAGCTCGCTGGAGGCGATGAAGCATTCGATCCGCTCGATCCGGACGATGATTGCCCTGACCGGAGCGGGCGCGTTCCTCGTCACGCTGGGCCTTGTGTTCATGCTGTCCAGGAAGCTGTCGCGTCCCCTGCTGCAGATCGAAAGGGCGGCGCGGCGCATTGCCAGGGGAGAGCTTGAAACCCGGCTGCCGGTCACGAGGAAAGACGAGATCGGGTCGCTGATCGGGGCCATCAACGATTTGGCCGGAGAACTCCAGCGGTACAGGGATACGAGAAACGAGTTTTTTGCGAACATCTCCCATGAGCTGCGGACGCCGATTACGTACCTTGAGGGGTATGCCGACGTGCTTTCGAAGGGACTCGTTCATGGCGAAGAGGAACAGAGAAAAACGCTCGACATCATCGCCCAAGAAGCGCGCCGCCTGATGGTTCTGATCCGCGAGCTGTTCGATCTGGCGAAACTGGAAGAAGGCCGGATCGACCTTTGTCCCGAATGGGTGGAGGTCAACGGGTTGCTGGACAAAAGCGCGCTGAAGGTAAAGCTTCGGGCGGAAAGCAAGGGCATCGGCATTCATGTCCGTCATCCGCGGAAGGAGCAATATGTCTGGGCCGACGGCAACCGCATGGAGCAAATATTGATCAATCTGCTGGATAATGCCGTCTCCTTTACGACGAAAGGCGAGATTGTGCTCAGCGCCGCAAACGAAGGGAACCGGATCAGGATCGAAGTCAGCGATACCGGACCCGGCATTCCCGCGGAGGAGCTGCCCTACATTTTCGAGCGTTTTTACAGGGTCGAAAAGTCGCGTTCCCGGCAGCACGGCGGGAGCGGCCTCGGCCTTTCCATCGTGAAAAAACTGGCGGAGCTTCAGGGAGGAACGGTCGAGGTTCGCAGCACGCCTGGAACGGGAACCTCGTTCATCCTCACGTTCCCGGCCGGGGACGCCGCTGAAGGGAAAGGAAACGGAAATGGGAAAAGACCGGGTTTTGATCGTTGATGACGAATGGAACATGCGCAATCTCCTGCGCATTTATTTGGAGCAGGCGGGGTTCGGCGTCAGGGAAGCGGCAAGCGGGAGCGAAGCGCTGGACCTGCTGCGGGCCGGCGCATTCGATGCCGTCGTGCTGGACGTCATGATGCCCGACATGGACGGGTGGCAGGTATGCGAGGAGCTGCGGGGGTTTTCCATGGCGCCGGTGCTGATGCTGAGCGCGCGTTCCGATACGAAGGACATCGTGAAGGGGCTGAAAATCGGCGCGGACGATTATTTGCCGAAGCCGTTTCAGCCGGAAGAATTGACGGAACGGCTTCGCGCCTTGATCCGCAGATCGAGGCAGGCCCGGCTCCAGGCCGGGCATGTCCGAAAGCTGGAAATGCCGGGGTTGACCATCTACCCGGAAGGGCGGGAGGTGCTCGTTGGGCATATGCCGCTGGATTTGACGCAAAAGGAATTCGACATTTTGCTGCTGCTGGCGGAAAACGAACATCGCGTCTACTCGCGGGACATGCTGATCGAAAACGTGTGGGGCAACGATTATGCAGGGGATTACCGGGTTGTGGACACCCATGTCAAAAACATCCGCGAAAAGGTCCAGCGCGCCGGACTTTCCTATACGCCGATCCAGACGGTCTGGGGAGTCGGATACCGGTGGCATAGAGGCTGACGCGAGCCGTATGGCAAAATCCCGAAATGCTTATCCTGAACGCAAAAAAGGATACGCCGCCTGGCGTATCCTTTTTGATGTACCGATTATTTGCTTTCTTCTTTATTGGAAGCTTCCGCTTTTTCCAGGCTGTTCGTAATTTTCGCTTTGGCTTTGATGTCGGCGAGCCAAGTCGGAGCTTTTTGCATGAGCTGCTGGAAGATCAGCTGCTCCTTGATGTCCGCTTTTTTCTCGTCGAGCGTCGCCGCATGGGCTGCTTTATAACCTGTTCTCTTGATGATATGGTAACCGAAGTCGGTCTTGACCACGCCGCTCAGTTCGCCGTCCTTCAGCTTAAACGCCGTATCTTCGAACTCCTTGGCCATTTTGCCGCGAGGGAAGTACCCGAGATCGCCGCCTTGATCCTTGGAGCCCGGATCCGTCGATTTTTCCTTGGCCAGCTTCGCGAAATCCGCGCCGTTTTTCAGCTGCTTCAGGATGTCTTCGGCTTCTTCCTTGGTGGCTACGAGGATATGAGATGCTTTGACCTCTTCAGGCGTGTCGTAGGAAGCTTTGTTTTCTTCGAAATATTTTTTCACGTCTTCGTCGGTGACTTTGACTTCCGGCTCCAGCAGCTTGCGCAGCTTGGCCTGCATTTCCATTTGATCGTTGAAGTCCTCTTCGGACATGCCGCTTTGCATCAACGCCGATTGGAACGTTTCTTCGTCGCCGTATTGTTTTTTGATGAACTCTTTTTCTTTATCGATATCGGCTTGAGCAACCTTGAGGCCTTTTTTGGAAAGCTCCTGGTTCAGAAGCGTTTCCGAGATCAGGTTGTCCAGCGTCTGCGTGCCGCCGACTTTGACCAATGCGCCGTAAAGCTTGTCTTTCGTAATTTTTTCGCCGTTGACCGTTGCGACCGCTTCGCTGCTGCCGCCTTTGGCGAACGGCGGTTTGATCAGCACGACGACCAGCACGATCGCCAGCACCAGGGAAACGACCATCCACAATTTGTTGCCCGAGGCAGGAGCCGGCGTCGGCGGTACGGAACCCGCTTTAGGCGTTTTGGCTGCATGGGCGGAGGCCGGAGCGTCCTTCTCTGTCTTTGCCGGAGCCGGCTTTTCCGCGGCAGGCTTGTCCGAAGACAGCGCGTCCTGCCCTTGGTTTACCCCCGATTGTTCTTCAGGTGTGAGGTTTTCTTCATTCAATGTGTCTTTTTCTTTTTCCGACATTAAATCTAACTCCTCCTTTGATATAACAATAACACTTATGCGTATCACTTTACCAGATTCGGGAGCATTTATCCTTAAGAAGAAATAAATTGTGAACAAAAAATTTTAATGAGGTTTTAAGAAACGGCAAAAAAACATGGCCGTTTTCCGCCATTAGCAGCAAAAACAGCCATGTTTGCCATCCGATTTATTTTTCCCGTTCGATGGACACCGCGTGGGCGATGCACGGGATCGATTCGTTCTGCTGATAAGACAGCGGGGACAGAAGGGCCCCGGTAGCGACGACCAAAATCCGGTTCAGTTCGCCGCGGCGCATCCGGTTCAGCAAATGGCCGTAAGTGACGACCGCCGAGCATGCGCAGCCGCTCGCCCCGGCTTGCACGTTTTGGGTTTTGTAATCGTAGATCATCATGCCGCAATCCGAGTACGTCGTCTGCTCCATCGGGATGTTATGTTTTTTGAACAAATCGCAGGCGATTTCATATCCGACCTTCGACAGGTCCCCGGTAACGATAAGGTCGTAATAACCGGGTTCGATCTGAAGATCGCGGAAATGGGCTTCGATCGTGTCGACCGCGGCCGGCGCCATGGCGGCTCCCATGTTAAACGGATCCGTCATGCCCATGTCGACGACGCGTCCGATCGTAGCCGACGTGACGTACGGCCCGTTCCCTTCCCGCCCTAGCACGGCGGCGCCGGCGCCGGTAACGGTAAATTGGGCCGTCGGCGGTTTTTGCGACCCGTATTCGGTCGGATACCTGAACTGCTTTTCGACGCTTGCGTTATGGCTGCAGGTGGCGGCAAGCGTATGTTTCGCCCCGCCGGAGTTGACGACGTAAGCGGCGAGCGCCAGACTTTCCATCGACGTGGAGCAGGCGCCGAACAGCCCGAAATACGGAATCGCCAGCGTTCGGGCGGCAAAGCTGCTCGAAATGATCTGGTTCATCAGGTCGCCGCCGAAATGGAACTGGATTTGCCCTTCGGTCAATCCGGCATGCTGGATCGCCATTTTGGCCGCTTCCTCAAGGAAGGCCTTTTCGGCTTTCTCCCAGCTGTCCTGCCCGAGATACAGCTCGCTGTGGACGATATCGAAGTCCTCGGCGAGCGGGCCTTGTCCTTCAAAGGGCCCGACGGACGTCGCGGCGGAAAGGATGGAAGGCTTATTGTCAAAAACCCAGCTTTGATGGCCTTTCAGCATGTTCGGTTCAACCTCCTACGATGTTGGGATCAAAGATGATGTGGGCGATGCCGACGGCAAATGCCGCTACCGTGCCGAACACGATCACGGGCCCGGCAACCTTGAAAATGCTCCCGCCTATGCCCAGCACGATTCCGTCCCGGCGGTATTCGATGGCGGCCGAGGCCATCGCATTGGCAAAGCCGGTCACCGGCACAGCCGTGCCCGCCCCGGCCCATTGGGCGATTTTATCGTATACGCCGAGGCTTGTCAGAATGACCGAGATCAGAACCAGCACGCCGACGGTCGGGCTGCCGGCTTCCTTGATGCTGAAACCGCCGAAATGAACGAACAGCTGCTGGATGATTTGTCCCAAAAGGCAGATGAGGCCGCCAACCAGGAAAGCTCTGCATAATTTAATGAAAGCAAATTTGCTCGGCTCGCGTTTTTTGGCCAGGGCTTGATATTCCTGCATGACAGGGGTGAGCTTTTTTTTCTTTTTGCTGACCATGATCTTTTTGTCCTCCTAACGCGTTAATAACGGCTTGACGTCGGAGATGACCTGTTCAAGCTGGTTTGAGCATTGCTCATACAGCGTTTTGGCCTCCGCCCGGTCCGTGGATAATCCGAACATTTCAAGATCCGCTTGGCATTTTTTCAGATTCGCGTACAGCGATGCTTTTTGCTGCGGCTGGGGAACTTTGACCTGATCGTCGAACAAATCGACGTACAGCTGACCGTAGGCATCCACTTGTCCGATAAACACGTTGTCGAGCGAAACCCCGAGTTTTTCAAGCTCCGTATGAAGCCAGCTCCGGTTGAGCCCCCGCGTCGCGAGGGGTTCGTCCATCACCTTGCCGTCGAGAATGACGGTTTGCGGCTCGGATTCGGGCCCGACCTTAATGCCCAGATGCGTCGGCGTAAGCGGCTGGTTTTCCTTTTTGAGGAGAACGTTGATTTCACCGTTGGGTTCCATGAGGGCAAACTCGACTTCTGCCGCTTTGAAGGCATTTTTGGTCCGGAGCAGCTGCATCAGCTCCTCATTGGACAGCCGCTCTTTTTTGAGATTGTCCTCCATGATTTTGCCGTCTTTGATCAGGACGGTGCTTTTGCTGTCGATGAAATCCCGCGCCTTTTTGCTCTTGAGCTGCAAAAATTCGATGCCTAACGATACGAGCACCCAAACGGTCAATGAGATGACTCCCAAATACCAGGCTTCCTTGACGTTAAGCGAGATTGCCGCCGCCAGATCCCCGATCGTAATCCCCGTAATGTATTCGAAGAAGGAGAGCTGGGAAATCTGCCTCTTGCCGAGCAGCTTGGTTAAACCAAACAATACGATGATCGATGCCAGGGTGCGGACAATGACCTCGACCCATTCCGGCATAACATAACCCCCATTTCAGTCTGAATAACCAAATTATTTGCATCGTTCCTTCATTTTATGAATTTTTTCAATCCATGCAGGTTAGATTATGATTCGTACTTTTGCATTCGAAGGAGGTGTGACCGAGATGACAGTAGCTTCCCAGGTTAAAACGACTCTCGCTTCTCTGAAGAGCGCCCAAGCCAGCTTGGAGACGTTTGCGCTCAGCACGCAAAACCAAGAGGCCAAAAACCTGTTCACCGCTGCCGCGCAGCAAACCCAGCAAATCGTGCAGCAGGTGGAAAGCAGAGTTCAGCAGCTTGAAAACGAAGAACCGCAATACAAAGGATTCTAATCCTTTCCATCCAAAGGGTCTTGTTACATACCGGACTCGACCCCGAAACGAAGCAGCGGCCGATGGCCGTTGCTTCGTTGCATTTTAAGGGACGCTTGCGCGTGACAAAAGCATAGGGTTTGTGGATAATAATGAAGGGCTGCAGAAGCCTGATCCAAAAGACGGGAGGAAATTCGAAATATGACATTAAGGCGCGAACGGCTGCGAAAGTTGATTACCGCCGCGTTTATTTTTGCCGTTTTGTTTTTGATCGTGGCCGTTTTGATTGAGACCGGTCATATCGCATGGTTCGACGATGCCGTCATCCGGACCGTGCAGGGGTTGGAGAACGACGGACTGACGCGCGTCATGAAATGGTTTACTTTTTTAGGGTCCTCGCTGATGGCGGTCATCCTTTCCGTCTTGGCATTCTTTTTCCTGATGGTCGTCCTGAAGCACCGGCGCGAGCTGCTGATGTTTTTGACGGCGGTAGGCGGTTCCGAGCTATGGAACCTGCTTCTGAAGTATGCCATTCAACGGGACAGACCCAATACGCACCGGTTGATCGAGATTACGGGCTACAGTTTTCCGAGCGGCCATTCGATGGGAGCCTTTTCGCTGTACGGCGCGTTTGCATTTTTGGTGTGGAGGCACATCCCTTTTCTTGCTGGAAGAATCGCCATGATTGCGGCCGGGGTTGCGTTAACGCTCCTGATCGGCATCAGCCGGATCTATTTGGGGGTTCATTACCCGAGCGACGTGCTTGGAGGATATTTGGCGAGCGCGGCATGGCTGATGGTTTCGATTCTGTTGTTCGAAAAATATTGGAGGCATTCAGGAAACTTGCATGGAAAGCCGGGCCTCGCGTAATATGGAAGCATAGAGAACTTTGCAAGCCAAACATGGAGAGAAACTTTAAAGATAAAAGGAGAATGATTGCAAAGCAATGACGTCGATGAAAGAAGTGCTGCAGCTTCCTGCCGTAAAAAGAGGCGTGGTGCTCATCCTGCTCATCCTGTTCATGTACCTGTTCAGAAGCATGATGAACCTGATCCTGATCACCTTCATTCTTACATACCTCGTGAACCGGGTGCATTCTTCCGTGACCCGGCGTTACACGAACCGGATGGGGATCAGCAAAAAAATCGCGCTCATTCTGATCTACGTGCTGTTTGTGGCCGCATTGTCGATCGGGGCTTACATGTATGCGCCCAAGCTGATCGCGGAGCTCAACGGCTTGATCAACCAGGTCATTTATTTTTACAGCAATCCGTTGGTGCTGACGAACAATGAAGTCATGAATTATATTTTGGATTATATCCACAAAATCGATGTTGCGGCCTACATCAAACAGGGGTTTGACATCGTATCGAGCACCATTTCCAACGTAGGAAAGTTCAGCTTGAATTTGGCGCTTGCCATCATCATGAGCTTGTTTTTCATGCTTGAAAAGGAGAAAGTGACAAGTTTCACGGGAAAATTCAGAACAAGCAAATTATCCTATGTATACGACGAGCTGGCCTACTTCGGAAAAAAATTCACGGATTCGTTCGGCAAAGTGATCGAAGTCCAATTTTTGATATCGGTCATCAACGCGGTCTTTTCGACGTTGTTTTTATGGATCATGGGTTTTCCGAATTTGTTTGCGCTCGGGATCATGATCTTCCTGCTCGGACTCATTCCGGTCATGGGCGTGATCGTTTCGCTTATTCCGCTCTGCGCCATCGCCTTCAGCATCGGAGGGCTTCCGAAGGTCATTTACGTCTTGCTGATGGTGGCCGTTCTGCACGCGTTCGAAGCTTACGTCATGAACCCGAAGTTCATGTCCGACAAGACGCATCTTCCGATTTTTTACACGTTTGCGGTGCTGATCGTTTCCGAGCATTTCTTCGGGGTGTGGGGGCTGATCCTCGGTGTGCCGGTGTTCATGTTCCTGCTCGATCTGCTGGATGTGCCGGTCAACAACCACCTCAGGGAACCGCGAAAAACCCGGCAGAAGACGGACGCGAAAAAAAGGGGATAGCAAAACAAAAAATCCTAACGAAGTCCGTTAGGATTTTATTGTGCCGCAAAAAAGTCAAATCGCGGAGTGGGCGGCCGGCAACCGGCGTTCCTGGCTCGGATGGTACTGATGCTGCGTGAAGCGTTTCAGCATGCCCGGAAGCTTTTTCTTCAGCTGCTCCGCCTGCTGGCTCGTCATTTTGCCGTCTTTTACCGCCTTATCGATTTTGGCGCTTTGCACGGCGGCGAGCTTCTGCACGAACACTTCGGCATCCCAGTTCTTTTTCTCTTTGGCGATTTGCTGGAGCGTTTTGCCTTGCTTCCATTCCTTTTTCAAATCGGTTTCGGTCATATCCAGCAGGGTGGCTGCGTCCTTGAACAATACGAATTTGCGGCCGTGGTGCCCGTTGCGTCTGTGATGCTCCCCATCGCGTTTTTCGGTTTCCGTCCCGGGTTTCACCTCGGAGGGCGTTGTCTGCGCCTGGTCCGCCGCCGCTGTATGCCCGAAGGACAAAGCCCCTCCGGCCAAAATGCAGGAAAGGGCTCCTGCCAATATCGTTTTCCTGAACGGGTTCATCTTGTCACCTCTTTGATGTTATGGTCATTCTTTCATAAGACTCTACTTATTATGGGCCTTTTTGGAAAAAACATACTTTCTTTTTTGGAGGCAATGACCGAGGAAACGGGCTGCATCATAACCAAAAACATCGGGTAACATTTCGTATAGAGGAAAAATGAAACAGAGACCGGTTTTTTATCGTATAAATCATTCAAATTGCGGATTCAAAATGAGGAGGAGATGAAGCCGTGACATTCGGAGCGCGAATGTTAAAGACGGGAATCGCCGTCACGCTCGCATTATACATCAGCATGTGGCTGCATTTATCCTCGCCGGTCATCGCGGCTGTAGCAGCCATTTTTGCGATGCAGCCGTCCATTTACCGTTCCTGGCGTTATTTTTTGGACCAGCTCCAGACCAATACGCTGGGCGCTGTGTTGGCTCTAATTGCGGGGCTGGTGTTTTCGAACGAACCGATCGCGGTCGGACTGGTATGCATTATCGTCATCATGATTTGTTTGAAGCTCAAAATGGGGGATACGATCGGTTTGACCCTCGTCACGGTCATCGTCGTCATGGAAGCTTCCGGCCAGTGGCAATTTGCTTTGACGCGTTTTTCCCTTAGTTTGATCGGGATCGTGTCGGCGTTTTTGATCAACATCCTGCTGTTCCCGCCGAAGCCGAAAGTGCAGTTTACCGCCCAGATCCAAACGACCTTCGACCAGATGTCGCTTCTGATGCGCACGGCGATTTCCGACGAGATCAAGGAAAACATTTTCCGCGACAAAAAGCGGGCGCTCGAAGATTCCATCAAATCGTTGACGGATAAATACAAGCTGCTCGAAGAAGAGCAGAAGAAGATGAAACGGGCTTCGTTCAGCCAAAACCGCCATCTGGTGGTGTACAAGCAAATGCTGAATGCGCTGCGGAAAGGGCGGGAAGTGCTTGATGCGGTGGAGGAGCATTATTTTCAATCGGAACGTTCGGAGGAAACCGATGTTTTGTTCGATACGCAGCTTGAAAAGCTGATCAAACTCCATGAGCACGTGCTGCTGAAATTCGAGGATAATTTGAAGCCGAACAGCGTGGAGGCTAGCCTGCTGCTTCAGGAAAGCGAGGAGTTCGTCAAGGAAGTTCTGAAGTATTCCGCCGAGCAGCCGGAAAGCCGGCTGCGCCTGTCGATCGTCGCGTCGACGATGTACGATTACGGGTATCAATTGGAGCGTCTGAACCGTCTCGTGGAGCATTACCATAAATCGGACGATGAAGCGTTGTGGTTGTCATGGCTGAAAAAATAAGACGAATGCGACCTATAGGAAAGAGGCTGTCTAACGGGGAAAAAATTCCCCGAGACAAGCCTCTTTTTCAATGAAACGGCCGTTTACCCGGATTGAATCGGGAGCCGGGCGATAAATTCGGTCTGCTGCGGATTGCTGACGGCGATGATGCTGCCTTCATGCAGCTCGATGATGCTTTTGACGATGGCCAGTCCGAGGCCCGCGCCGCCCGTATCCAGCGAACGGGATTTTTCCACGCGGTAAAACCGGTCGAAAATGTACGGCAGATCCATCGAAGGGATCGGTGCGCCGAAGTTGACGATTCGCACGACGGCCAGATCGTTTTCCTTCGCGGCGTGAATTTCGATTCTTTTGCCGTCTTTGCCGTAGCGGATCGCATTGGTGATCAGGTTCTCGAAGGCCTGCATCAACTTGTCGCCGTCGCCGTGGACGATCAGCTTCTCCTGCGGCGGATACCATTCGATCTCCATCTTATGGTTCCGAACCTGCAGCGTAAATTCGGCCGTCAATTGCCCAACCAGCTGCACCAGGTCGATGGAGGTGCGGTTGAGCGGAATTTGGCCGAAGCCCATGCGGGTATAATCGAACAGGTCGTTGACGAGCCGGTTCATGCGCTTCGATTTTTCATACGCGATATTGACGTAATAACGAAGCTCGACCTCGTCTTTGTATTTATCCTCCTCGATGAGCCGCAAATAACCGATGATCGACGTCAGCGGCGTCCGCAAATCATGGGAAACGTTGGTGATCAGCTCGTTTTTCGCCTGCGTCGCCATCCGCTCCTCCTGAAGGGAGAGCTGCAGCTGCTTTGCCATCGCGTTGATCTGGTCCGCAAGCAAGCCGATCTCGTCCTTGGAGCGCACCGGGATGCGCTCGCCCAGATCACCGTCGGCCATTTTTTTCACCCCGCGGATGATGCGGGTGAACTTCCGCGTGGTTCCCCAGCTTAGCAGCATGACGTAAAAGATAAAAAGAAAAAGGACTATAACCGACTGCCAAAGCGAAAAGCCGACGTACTTGTTCAAGCCGATGATCCGAATCACGATCGGGTACAGCTGATGAAAATAGCGGTGGTATACGGCGTCCAGTACCTCTACGAGCACAAAAAGCGTGGCAAACGTCAGACCAAGGCTGAAAAAGAACAGCAGGATGATCTTCCACTGCAGTTTATTAAAGAAACTATGCATCGATTTTATAACCTACTCCCCACACGGTTTGAATCAGCTTGTAGCCGAGCTCCTTCTCCAGCTTGTCCCGCAGATTGCTGATATGAACCATGACCGTATTGTTGGATACATAATATTTTTCTTTCCAGACCCGCTGGAAAATTTCCTCTGCGCTGAACACCCGCCCCGGATGCGAAGCAAGCAGGCTCAAAATGTCGAATTCCCTTCCGGTCAGCTGGATGTCGTTGCCGTCGGCGATGACGCGGTGCGTGCTGCGGTTGATTTCGACGTCCTGGATGCGTAGGACGGCGTCATCCTGGCTGCGCGTGTCCGTGTTGTATTGAAAGGTGCGGCGCAGGAGGGTTTTGACCCGAACGGTCAATTCCAGCGGATTAAAGGGCTTGATCATATAATCGTCGGCCCCGGTCATGAGGCCGAGAATTTTGTCCATGTCCTCCGTTTTGGCGCTGAGCATCAGGATCGGGATGACGGAGGCGGTGTCCCGTACCTGCCGGCAAACCTCCAGTCCGTTCATTTTCGGCATCATGACGTCGAGGATGACCAGATCGAACGGCTCGTTCGGATCGTTCAGCAGTTTCAGCGCTTCCTCGCCGTCATGGGCGCAGCGGATGTTAAACCCTTCGTTTTTCAAATAAATAGAGATCAAATTCGCGATTTCTTTGTCGTCGTCCACGACCAATATATTCCTCATTCCATGATCCTCCAAGTCAACAATTCACGATTATTCTGCTGATGCAAACCATCTCCCGACCACGGGAATGCCGCCGCCCTCAAAGGCATAATTGAACATTTTGGCGGCGTCCTCAAACCGTTTTCCGGCATCGGGCGCTCCCATGACGACGGCGACGAACCGCTTTCCGTCCCGCTCGGCCGTTCCCGTAAAGCAGTAGCCGGCCCTTTGGGTATACCCCGTTTTAAAGCCGTCGTTGCCGCCGTAAGCAAAAGCCTCGCCCGGAAGCATGGCGTTGGTCGTATGCAGCGTCATGCGTTTCTCGGGAATATGCAGCTCCGTTTTGGCGGTGACGTCCAAAATCTCCGGATAAGTCCGGATCAGGTAACGCGTCAGGATGGCCAAATCCTTGGCCGTCATCATCGTTTCCCGTTCCGAAGCCGCCGATTTGAACGGGCGCAAATCCTGCGAAGATAACCCTGTCGCGTTGCCGAACACGGTTTGCCCCGATAATCCGATCTCCCGGGCCGTTTCGTTCATGAGCTTCACGAATTCCTGCTCGCTTCCGCTGATATGCTCCGCGAGGGCAATGGCCGCGTCGTTGGCGGAATGGATGGCCATCGCCTCGAACATCGTCCGTAGCGGAAGCGATTCCCCGGGCTTAAGTCCGACCTCCGCCCCGGTCACGTTGGCGGCATACCGGCTGGCCGTGACGGTTTCGTTCCAGGAATGGCGCCCTTCCTTGACGTTTTTCAGCACCAGCAGTTCCGTCATCATTTTCGACATGCTTGCAGGCGGCAGCGCCGCCGATGCGTTATGTTCATAATATACCTTTCCGGTCTTCACATCCATAAGCACGGACGCGGATGCGTCGATTTTGAACGTAGGAAACCGAATGGATGACGCCGAAGCGGCCAGCGCCGCCAAAAACAGCAGCGACAGCGCAAGCACGTGTTTTTTCTTTTTTCTCTTACGAATAACCTTCATTTTCACTCTACCCCGCTTAACTATGTATTTCACAAATTTATTATTTCCATCTTATCCGCGACAGTTTAAGCACCGGCTAAGAAAATCTTAAGAATTTTAAAGAATTGATTTTTGCTTCCGGGCGGATGTATGATGATGAGAATTGGTCGTTACGATGGATTGAGGTTTGGTTAAAGAGAAATGGAGGGTTTACTTTGAAAAAGACAGCATGGGGAAGACGCCCTTTCGCGGATGCGTGCCGGAGCTGGTGGCCGCCGCCCGCGGCGATCTGAAAGCGACTTTGGTCATTCAAAACGTTCGTTTGGTGAACGTCGTATCGGGCGAGATCCTTCCGGGCATGTCGATCGCGGCAAGAGGCGCCCGCATCGTATACGTAGGCCGGGACGTCAGCCACACGATCGGCGAAGAAACGAAGGTCATCGACGGCGGAGGCAGATATGCGGCGCCGGGTTTGCTTGACGGCCACTGCCATATCGAAAGCACGCAAATGACGGCGACGGAGTTTGCCCGGGCGGTGCTGCCGCTTGGCACGACCGGCGGTTTTTTCGATGCCCATGAAATTTCCAACGTGCTGGGACTGGACGGGCTACGGTTTATGCTGGAGGAAGCGAGATCCACTCCGCTTGCGGCGTATATGCAGGTCGCGTCCTGCGTTCCTTCGACGCATCCGGGCCTCGAAACGACGGGGGCTTTCATCGGGCCGGAAGAGGTTGCCGAAGCGCTGGGCTGGGGGGACGACATGATCGGCCTCGGCGAAGTGATGAATTTCCCGGGCGTCGTGTACGGCGACGATAAGATGATCGGGGAGATCCAGGCGACACTGGCCGCGGGAAAATTCGCCGACGGGCATTTCACATGGAAATCGGACGATTGGCGTCTGCCGGTATACGCGGCCAGCGGGGTGAACGGCGACCACGAATGCGTGACCGCCGAAGACGTCATCGAACGCGTCCGGCTCGGCATGTACGCGAAAATGCGCCAAGGGTCGGCTTGGCATGACGTGGCCGCAACGATCAAAGCGCATACCGAAGGCGGTTTGGACACGCGGCGGATGATCCTGGTTACCGATGACCGCAGCTCCGAGTCGCTGATGAACGAAGGTCACATGAACTTCGTCGTCCGGCATGCGATATCGCAGGGCGTCAAACCCGTGACGGCTTTCCAAATGGCCACGATCAACACGGCCGAAAGATTCGGTTTGTCACGGGACATCGGGGCGATCATTCCGGGAGCCTATGCCGACATTATCCTGCTGGACGGGAATTTGGCGGACGTCAACGTGACGATGACGATTGCCGCGGGGCAGGTCGTGGCGGAGAACGGCCGGATGACCGCGGAGTGGGAACGCTATAAGCTTCCCGCGACGGCATTTCATACCGTCAAGCTGAACCGGACGCTGACGGCAAGCGATTTTGCCATTGCGGCGCCTGTCGCCGACGGAATAGCCGTGGCCCGGGCGATCGAAGTCGTCGAAAACCATGTGGACACCCTGGAACGGCATGTAAAGATGAACGTGAAAAACGGAAAGGCGCTGCCCGACCCGAAAGACGACCTGTGCAAGATGGCGGTGTTTGAACGCCATGGCAAAGGCGGCGGGCACGCGCTGGGCATCGTGAAAGGCATCGGGTTCGTGAAGCCGGCAGCGATTGCGATGACGGTCGCCCATGACAGCCATAACTTGACGGTCATCGGCAATGACGACGAGTTGATGGCGCGCGCAGGCAACCGGGTCGCGGAAATGCAGGGCGGCGTGGTCATGTGGACCGAAGAAGGCGTAACGGAGTTTCCGCTAACGGTAGGGGGCATTATGTCGGACAAGCCGTTCGAAACGGTAGCCCGCGAGTCCGAGGCGATCAGCCAAGCGCTCCTTCAGGCGGGGTGCCCGCTGAACAATGCGTTTATGACCTTGTCTTTGCTGGCGCTGGTGGTCATCCCGGAAATTCGCTTGTCGGATAAAGGCTTGGTACGAATTTCGGCGGAAGGCATCGATATCGTGCCTTTGTTCCTGTAACCGCTGAAAGCGGAGTTGAATCGATTCCGGCCATTCAAAAAGGGGAGCCCATCGGCTCCCCTTAAACGTTTGATTTTCATGTTGGTTCTTGATAAAATAGAACATACGGCCCTACAAATGGGGCATTATGCACAGTGATTGCTTCTTCATTATAACATATGGGAAAGATATTGTCAAATATATAAAGGGGATGAAGACAGGCATGGACTTGAACGATCAGGATTGGCAGGACGAACAACGGCGGGTCGATTCGGTTACCCGGAAAATCGCCGTCCGCAAAGAAGCGCTTGAGGCCGACGTGGGCGTCGTCCGGGGCGATGTCGTCGAGCTGCGCAAGGATTTCTGGGACGAAGTCCGGGTCAATTTCAGCAGTTCCGACGATCTGGGAGAAACGTCCACCAGCTTGCGTCAGCAATCCCAAGTGTTGTCCGAGCGCGAACGGGCGCACCTGCAGGCTTCGGAAACGCTGAAGAAGCTACGGCTGCTCGTCAAATCGCCGTATTTCGGACGGATCGATTTTAAGGAAGAAGGACAAACGCGAACGGAAAAAATCTATCTCGGCATCGCCTCGTTCCTTGACGACGATCAGGAAACGTTCCTCGTGTACGACTGGCGCGCCCCGGTATCCAGCCTCTATTACGACTGGGCGCCCGGCCCGGCTTCCTACGAGACGCCAAGCGGGGAAATCAGCGGCCGAATGGAGCTTAAACGCCAGTTCGTTATCCGCGACGGACGCATTAAGGTCATGTTCGACACCGGCGTCACCATCGGAGACGAGCTGCTGCAGCAGGTGCTCAGCCATTCTTCCGACAACCAGATGAAAAGCATCGTGGCAACGATCCAGAAGGAGCAAAACGCGGTGATCCGCAACGACAAAAGCCGGATGCTTATCGTTCAGGGAGCCGCCGGAAGCGGAAAGACCTCGGCCGCGCTCCAAAGGGTCGCCTATTTATTGTATAAATACCGGGAATCGCTAAAAGCGGATCAGGTGATCCTGTTTTCCCCGAACCCGATGTTCAACAGCTACGTTTCGACCGTGCTGCCCGAACTTGGGGAGGACAACATGCTGCAGACCACCTTCCAGGCTTATCTGGAGCACCGGCTCGGCCGGGATTTCGACCTGGAGGACGTCTTTTCGCAGATGGAGACGATTTTGAAGGCCGAGGAAGGTCCGTGGCTGAAGGTCAAACGCGCGTCGATCGCATACAAATCGTCTACGGCGTTCCTCGAAACGATACAGAGATACAAGGACCGCTTGGAGCAAAGCGGCATGAAATTCAAGCCGGTCCGGTTCAAAGGCCGTCTGATCGTTTCCGAGCAGGCGATGCAGGAGAAATTTTACGGCTTTGACCCGAGCGTCCGTCTTGCCAACCGCGTGGAACTGCTCAAGGATTGGCTGCTGAAGGAGCTTGCGCAGTTCGCCAAGCAGGAACGGAAGGAGCCTTGGGTCGACGAACAAATTCAGCTGCTTGACCCCGACGAATACCAGAAGGCATATACGCGCGTCCGCCGTAAGCAAGGGGCCAAAAGCGAAACCTTCGACGACTTTGACCGCGAACGCAGCCTGCTTGCGAAAATGGTCGTCAACGAATGGCTGAAGCCGGTGCGGAAATGGATCAAACGGATGCGGTTCGTGGACGTGAAGGCGATGTATCAGGAGCTGTGCCTGAACCGGGACTTGTTTATGAGCATCAGCGCGGACGGCAAGCTCCCGGAAGAATATGAGGAAATCGGCAGGCAGACGGTCGGGGAGATGAACGAAGGAAGGCTTCCTTATGAAGACGTAACCCCGTATCTGTATTTGCAGGATCTTCTGAAGGGGTTCCAAACCAACAACGTCATCCGCCATGTTTTCATCGATGAAGTGCAGGATTACTCCCCGTTCCAGCTGGAATACGTCAAGCGGATTTTCCCGCGTGCGCGGATGACGGCGCTCGGGGACCTGAACCAGGGGATCTATGCGCATACCGATGCGCTTGAAGGCAGCTTGGAATCGCTCAAAAAGCTGTACGGGGAGGAGTCGACCGAGGTCATCTCCTTGACGCGAAGCTACCGTTCGACGCTTGAAATCGTCGATTTCACGCGGAGCATGATGCCTGGGGGCGAATCGATCATTCCTTTCAACCGGCATGGGGAAAAACCCCGGCTGCATCTGGCGGGCGGCAGGGAAGAGCTGCATCGCGCCATCGTCGAGCATATCCAAAACCTGAACAGCCAAGGCTACGAGCATACGGCGATCATATGCAAAACGGCCGAGGAATGCGAGCAGGTCTACGAGGCTTTGAAAGAGCGTCTTCCGCTGAAAAAAATCGCCAAGACGACGCCGTCGTTCGTCACCGGGACCCTCGTGATTCCGTCCTATTTGGCCAAAGGCGTGGAATTCGACGCGGTGGTCATCTATGACGCCTCGGCGGACTCCTACAGCCGGGAATCCGAGCGCAAGCTGTTTTATACCGCCTGCACGCGGGCGATGCATCAGCTCCGCATGTTCAGCCTGGGCGAGCCTTGCCGCTTTATTCAGGACGCGGACCCGGATAAATACGTCGTCGAAACATAAACAGGCTGACCGAAATGCCGCCGTCCCAGCGTTTGCCGCTTGGGGCGGCGGTTTTGCATAGTTCCGGACAAAAGAAACCACAATATAACGAGTTGTTAACCGAACATAAAAGGTGGTTTAGTCATGGAAGACAAAAAATGGGACTTGGCGGCCTTAGCCTCCATTCCTTTAATCATGACCCTCGGCAACTCCATGCTGATTCCCATTTTGCCGCAAATTTCGCAGCAGCTCCATGTCGGTCCGTTCCAGGTCAGCATGCTGATTACCGTCTACGCGGTGGTTGCCATCCTTCTGATTCCGATCGCGGGTTATCTATCCGACCGCTACGGCCGGAAAACCGTCATCATCCCCAGTTTGATCATTGCCGCCGTCGGTGGAGCGCTTTCCGGAGTGGCAGCTTGGATGACGGAGGGGCTCGCGGCTTATTGGATTATCCTTGGCGGCCGTTTCCTTCAGGGCATCGGAGCGGCCGGAGCTTTTCCGATCGTGCTGCCGCTCGTCGGAGACATGTTCAAGGAAGAGGACGACGTCAGCAAAAGCCTGGGGATCATCGAAACTTCCAATACCTTCGGCAAAGTACTGAGCCCCATCCTGGGAGCGGCTTTGGCTAGCGTGATCTGGTATTTGCCGTTTCTGAGCATCCCGGTCTTATGCGTGATTTCATTGCTGATGGTTCTGTTTTTCGTCAAACCGCCTAAAAAGAAGGATGATGATGATCATTCGATCGGCAGCTTCCTTCGCGATACGAAGGCCATTTTGCACGAAAAAGGAAGATGGCTGTACGCCATTTTTGCGGTCGGCGGCATCAGCATGTTCATTTTGTTCGGCGTCCTGTTTTATTTATCCGAAACGCTTGAAAGCAAATACGGACTGGGCGGCGTCATCAAAGGGCTGGTGCTCGCGATTCCGCTTGCGGTGCTTTGCCTTGCGTCGTTTGTGGCCGGCAAAGTCATCGGGAAAAACAAGAAGCGGATGAAATGGACGGGATTCTGCGGCATGGCCGTACTGACCATATGCCTGGTCATTACCGGCTTCAGCGCCCAAATCATCTTCGTCGTCGCGTTTTTTTCGTTATGCGGAGCCGGAATCGGCACGGTCCTGCCATGCATGGATGCGCTGATCACCGAAGGCATAGACGAGAAGCAGCGCGGAACCATCACGTCCCTCTACAGCAGCATGCGTTTCATCGGAGTGTCCTTGGGCCCGCCGGCGGTTTCCCTTCTCATGAAAACAAACCATTGGGTTTTGTTCGGCGTGATGGCTGCGGTGGGCGCGGTCGGGGGATTGCTGACGCTGTTTGCGGTCAAACCGGAGGAGAATAAGACGGATACCCCGACGGAAAGCAAATTCAAGCCACCCGCAGGCATGGCCGTAAAACGGGCCAAGGCCAGGTAAGCTCTGCGAAAAAAACGCCAAAAGATAGTCATGTCTTCAGGCGCCGCCTTATACAATATAGTGATGTCCCCGTCCCTTGCGCCATTTGTTCCGCGGCTTGGCGTTTCAAGCGGCCGTGGAACGCCGCCCTAACCTTGGCCGGGAGCCGGCCCGCGTCATGGAGGACAACCGGCGGAACTACGAAAACGCACCCGTGCAACGCGGTATCCCATGCCGATACGGACGAATGATGCATCGCTTCAGCACTCTTTCCGCGGCCCCATACGATGGTCGGGCTCCCGTCGTTCCAAGGGAGGGACATCCGGTTCGATGGGAACGGCCCCAAAATGATATTTTGGGGCTTTTTTGCGGTTACATGTTCGGATCGGGCTTATGTTCATAGATCTGCTGCCAATCATTCAAAGACGCGACCGCATTCCGGTTTCCGTCTTTTTTTTGTTTTTTCGTTTTATGCGAATGAATCAAATAAAAGAACAAAAAAATGGGTGCCAAAACAAACGTCATCTGTTATAATCAAGTAAATTCAAACATAAACAAATGAAAACAAAACAATTCGGTACGGGAGGCATCATTCATGGTTCAAAGTCTTTGGAATAACGCAGAAGCATCCAAACATAAAGCGGGCGTGGAAGAGCTCGTATACCGCTCCAACCTGATCGGCAGCGACCGGAGCGTATGCAACTGGGGAGGCGGCAATACCTCGCTGAAAACGGTGGAAAAGGATTTTCGCGGCCGCGATGTGGAGGTCATGTGGGTGAAGGGCAGCGGCTCCGACCTGGCGACGATGAAAGCCCAGCATTTTACCGGACTTCGGCTTGAGGATATCCGGCCGCTGATCGAACGCGACGAAATGCCGGACGAAGAAATGGTCGCATATTTGTCCCACTGCATGATCGACAGCAAACATCCGAGAGCTTCGATCGAAACGCTGCTGCACGCGTTCCTGCCTTACCCGCACGTGGACCATACCCATCCGGACGCCATCATCAGCCTGTGCTGCGCTGATAACGGCAAAGAAATCGCGAAAGAAATTTACGGGGATACCTTCGTGTGGGTGCCGTACATCCGTCCGGGCTTCACGTTATCGAAAATGATCGCAGAAGGCGTCAAAAACAACCCGAACGCCCAGCTCGTGCTGATGGAAAAACACGGCCTCGTCACTTGGGGCGAAACGTCGGAAGCGTGCTACAACCAAACGATCGCGATGATTCAAAAAGCCGAAAGCTACATCAACGAACGGATTCAAGAGGATCGGGTGTTTGGCGGACGCCAAGCGGAAACGCTGCCGGAAGAGGAGCGCAAAGCCATCCTCGCGGAAGTGATGCCGGTCATTCGCGGCGCGGTCAGCGACGGCAAAAAAATGATCTGCACGTACGATGACGGGGACGACGTGCTCCAGTTCGTCAACAGCAAAAACGCCAAGGAGCTTTCCCAAGTCGGCGCAGCTTGCCCGGACCATCTGGTGCATACGAAACGCGTTCCGCTGTACGTCGAATGGGCGCCGTCCACCGGGGCAGCCGGACTGAAGGAGGCCGTTCGCAGCGGAATCGAAGCCTATAAAGAGGAATATAAAGCTTATTTCGAACGGAACAAATACGAAGGCGACGTCATGTTCGAAGCGGCTCCGCGCGTAATCCTCATCCCGGGGATCGGCATGGTGAACACGGGAAAAAGCGTGGCGATGGCCGGCGTCAGCGGCGCGCTGTACCACCGCGCGATTGCCGTCATGAAAGGCGCAACGGCGCTGGGCGAGTTCGTGTCGCTGAACGAAAACGAATCCTATAACGTGGAATATTGGCCGCTTGAGCTGTATAAGCTGACGTTGGCTCCGGCCGAAGCGGAATTTTCCCGCAAAGTCGCCTTCATCACCGGGGGCGCTGGCGGCATCGGCAGCGAAACGGCGCGGCGCCTCGTTTCCGAAGGGGCTCACGTCGTTTTGGCCGACCTCAATCTTGAAGGAGCCGAGAAGGTTGCGGCCGAAATCAACGCGCAGTATGGCGAAGGACGGGCCAAAGCCGTAAAAATGGACGTCACCAGCGAAGAAATGGTGATCGCGGCGCTGGGCGAAACGGCGCTGGCATACGGCGGCGTGGATATTATCGTCAACAATGCGGGGCTGGCGACTTCGAGCCCGTTCGACGAAACGTCGCTCAAGGAATGGAACCTGAACATGAACGTGCTGGGCACGGGGTATTTCCTTGTGGCACGCGAAGCGTTCAAGCAAATGAAAGAGCAGGGGCTCGGCGGCAGCATGATTTTCGTCGGCTCGAAAAACTCCGTTTACGCAGGCAAAAACGTGACGGCCTACAGCTCGGTCAAAGCGCTTGAAGCGCATCTGGCACGCTGCATCGCCGCCGAGGGCGGGGAGCACGGCATCCGCGTCAACACGATTTTGCCGGACGCGATCCTGCAGGGCTCCGCGATCTGGAATTCGAACTGGCGCAACGAGCGCGCCGCGGCTTACGGCATCGAACCGGACCAGCTGGAAGAGCATTACCGGAAGAGAACGACGCTGCTCGTCAATATTTATCCGAAGGACGTGGCGGAAGGCATCGCCTTCTTCGCATCGTCGAAAGCCGAAAAAACGACGGGCTGCATGCTGACGATCGACGGCGGGGTGCCTGCCGCGTTCACGCGCTGATTCCCGGTTTGCGCCTGGCTCACGATTATCTTATGATCCCATGAACAACGCAATCCCCGCCATGTCCGAAAAGAGCGCCGTACACGCCTCGTCTCGGGCATGTGGGGATTGATTTTCTATCCGGGCCATGGGCCGGCTCGAATGTTGCGCTTAGCGCAAAGGAGGAGAATGCTAGGATGAAAGTGTCGCTTTTTATTACCTGCATCAGCGATGCGCTGTTTCCGCCGATCGGCGAAGCGATGACGCAGCTGCTTGCCCGATACGGCGTCAGGCTGGATTTTCCGAAGGTGCAGACCTGCTGCGGCCAGCCGGCCTTCAACAGCGGTTATTGGGACGAAGCAAGAGCTTCGGCCAAAACGATTTTGGAAGCGTTTGACGACAGCGATTTCGTGATTGCGCCTTCGGGCTCCTGCACGGGCATGATCCATCATTATTATCCGAAGCTGTTCGAAAACGACGCCGCGCTGCTTGAAAAAAGCCGCCGGCTTCAAGAAAAGACGTACGAATTTACCCAATTCCTCGTCCAGGTGCTGGGCGTGACGGATGTCGGGGCGTATTTTCCGCATAAGGTGACCTACCATCCTTCCTGCCACGGCACGCGTCTGCTGGGGATCAAGGACGAGCCGATGGAGCTGATGAGCCATGTCGAAGGCATGGAATACGTTCCGCTTCCTTATGCCGAAGACTGCTGCGGTTTTGGCGGGACGTTTGCCGTCAAGATGAGCGAAATTTCCGGGGCGATGGTCGAAGAAAAAAGCCAGCATGTTCTGGAGACGGAAGCCGAGGTGCTCGTCGGCCTGGACATGGGCTGCCTGCTGAACATCGGCGGCAACCTGAAATTCCAGGGCAAGCCGGTCCGCGTGATGCATCTGGCCGAACTGCTGTACGAAGGGGTGAGGAACCGTGAGCAAACCGCAGGGGTCTAACGTCAAGGAGCGCGCAAGAACCGCTCTTCAAGATGAATTTCTGATCGATGCCGTCAAATTTACGACGGAAAGGCTGAAAAACGGCAAAAAAGCGGCGACGGCCGAACACGGCAACTGGGAGGAGTGGCGGGAGCGCGGCCGGCAAATTCGGGCCCACACGGTTGCCCATCTGGATTATTACTTGAGCCGTTTCATCGAAAACGCCCGCGCTCAAGGCGTTCACGTGCATTTTGCGCCGGAGGGGAAGGATGCGGCACGGATCGCCATGGACATCGCGAAGCACCGGGGCGCGAAATCGGTCGTCAAATCCAAGTCGATGGTGTCCGAGGAGGTCCACATCAACGAGGCTTTCGAACAAATCGGCATCGAGTCGATCGAAAGCGATTTGGGCGAATACATCATCCAGCTGGCCAACGAACCGCCTTCCCATATCATTATCCCGGCCATTCACAAAAACCGCCGCCAAATCGCGGAGCTGCTGTCGAAGGAAGCTGGGGAGACGCTGCCGCCCGAGACGCAGGTGCTTGCAGGTTTTGCGAGACGCAAGCTGCGCGACAAATTCCTTGAGGCGGACATCGGGCTGACGGGCTGCAATTTCGGCATCGCCGAGACGGGGACGGTCGTCATTTTCGAGAATGAAGGCAATGCCCGTATGGTCAGCACGGTGCCTAAAATCCAGATCACGCTGATGGGCATGGAACGGCTGATTCCGACATGGGACGATCTGGAAGTGATGGCCACGCTGCTGCCGAGATCGGCCACCGGCCAGAAAATGACCATGTACATGTCCGGCATTACGGGACCCAAGCGGACGGAGGACGGGGACGGCCCGGAGGAGATGCATGTCATCATCGTCGACAACGGCAGGTCGCTGCAGCTCGGGGACCCGGATTTCCAGGAGCTGCTCAACTGCATCCGCTGCGGCGCCTGCTTGAACGCTTGCCCGGTGTACCGGCATATCGGAGGCCACTCTTATCCGGGAACGTACAGCGGCCCGATCGGCGCGGTGCTGACCCCGGCACTGAACAAAAATGCGGAGGAGTGGCATGACATCGCCAATGCGTCCAGCCTGTGCGGCGCCTGTTACGAAGCCTGTCCCGTCAAAATCCCGCTTCACGACATGCTCGTATACCTGCGCAACCGGAAAGTGGAGCGAGGAGTGACCGCGCCCGGCGAAAAAATGGCGATGAGAGGCTTCAAAATGCTGATGGGCAGCCACGCCTGGTTCGAGAGGGCGGTAAAAGCAGGGCAGCTGGGCCAAAAGCTGCTGGTTCGCGGTGGAGTCATCAAATCCAGGATCGGCCCGCTCGGCGGCTGGACGGCGTACCGCCATATTCCGGCGCTGCCTAAAAAATCGTTCCGGGAGCAGTGGACGAAAGTGACGGCGGAGGCCGAAAAGTCGTTCAAGCCGATGACGGATGAAATGAAGTCCCGCATGGAAAAGATCGTTCAGTCGCGGGCGAAGGGAGGGTATTAAACATGGCCAAATCCGATCCGGAATTTCTTGCCCGGTTAGACCGCGAATCGCGGGAGGCGGAAAAGCGGTTTATCGGCAACATCGCAAACAGGCTGGGAAGACCGGCCGCCGGTCCGGCTCCGGTGCATCCGTACCGGGGGGCGCCGGATTTTTGGTCCTCCTATGAGCTGGGGACCGAAGAGAAAATCGGTCGTTTTATGGACAATTGGCGGGCTGCGGGCGGTTATCCCGAGCGAATCGCGTCCATGTCGGGCGTGCCTGAGGTCATCGCCCGCATCGCCAAAGAGCGGCAGGCGCGGTCGACGATCCGGCAAAACCTGCCGGAGCTCGCAAGCCTGCAGCTGGAGAGCGTCCTGCCCGAGCTTTCGCATCACGCCTGGAACGGCCGGGATCCCGAAGGCTCCCTGAACATTTGCGAGCAGGCGGACGTGGGCATCGTCCTCGCGGATCATGCGGTGGCTTATACCGGCACGATCGTCGTTGCGTCCTCCGCGGACAAAGGCCGCTCGGTATCGCTGCTGCCGAACGTGCTTATTGCCGTGATCCCGGCGGAACGCATGTACACTCGGCTCGGCGAGGCGATGAGCCGAGTCGCAAGCATCCCGGCCGAACGTTTCCCGGCCGGAGTCCATTTTATTTCCGGACCAAGCCGATCGTCGGACATCGAAAACGACCTCACGATCGGCGTGCACGGCCCGGGCGCGGCCTATGCGCTGATCGTCGGATAGACCGGTAGCGGGACATGCGCCTGCATCCTGAGATTTGGTATAATAGGTTTTGTTTTCATGAACATTCCAAGTTGTGATTCTGGCTGGCGGGAAGGCCGGCGATGAAAGAGGGTAGCTATGTTAGTTGCGGAAAGATACGATAAAATCGTAAGCCTCGTCAACGAAAGAGGCAGCATCCGGGTATCCGAGCTCAGCGAGCTGTGCGGGGTCACGGAAGAAACGATCCGCCGCGATTTGGACCGTCTGGAGCAGCAGGGCAAGCTTCGGCGCAGCCACGGCGGGGCGGTGAGCGTCAAGGAGACGCAGGCCGAAACCCCGTATTTCGAGCGGGAAGTCATGCACCAGGAAGAGAAAAAGCGCATCGCCAGAGCGGCTGTCGCCCGGATCGAACCGCATGACCGGATCGCGCTGGACGCCAGCTCGACGGCATGGTACATGGCATCGATCCTGCCGGATGTTCCGCTGACGGTGCTGACGAATTCGATCAAGGTAGCGTTGGAACTATCGTCGAAGGAAAAAATCGAGGTGATCTCGACCGGCGGCATTTTGGCGGCAAGATCCCTTTCATATGTCGGTCCGATGGCTGAGCGCAGCCTGGAGGCCTATTACGTCGAAAAAGCGTTCGTTTCGTGCAAAGGGGTGCACCCGGAGCGGGGCATCAGCGAATCGAACGAACTGCAGGCCATGGTCAAGCATAAGCTGATCAAGCAGGCCGCCAGCGTGTATTTATTGGCCGATGCCAGCAAAATCGGCGTGCAGGCTTTTACGCATGTGGCCGGATGGGAAGAGATCGATGCGGTCATTACGGACAGCCAGATCGAAAGCGCCGATGCCAAGCTTCTGCGGGAAAAAGGGATCGAGCTGATCGTCGCGGAGTAAGCGGTTCATGGATTGCATATAAACGAAAGGCTGCGTAAAAAGCGCCTGTTGGGCGTTCTTCGCGCAGCCCGGCTTCCATCAAAAAACACGGGCATCCTTCAAATCGGATGCCCGTGTTTTTTGCGCTGCCCTAAAAAAAGGAAAGGAACGCATCGCCGTTATTCCCGTTTCGGCAGCAGCTTGACGTATTCGTCGGACAATTTCATTTGCGACAGGTTATAGTCGTAATCTGGTTTGTACTTGGCGAAATCGGCGACGGGTTCAAGCGTATCCAAATCGGTCGCGCTGCCGTCCTCGAACGTTTTGCCCGGGACGTACAAAATGTCGTCGTTAAAGAAGGAACCCGTCGGCAAATAATACCGGCTGCCGACGATGTTATGGTCGATGTTCAGCAAATCGTGGCCGAACGCGGTAAAGTTTTCTTCCTTCAGCGAGATGCCGAGGAGGTTGGCGAGCGTCGGCAAGATGTCCACCTGCCCCCCGACCTGCTTCACTTCCTGTCCCTGCACGCCGGGCACGTGGATCAGGAGCGGGATGTTGAACCGGGTGACGCGCGGATCGTATTTGATGCCAAGCGCCTGGCTGATCATCGCCGGATCGTTATCCTGCGGCTGCAGGCCGAAATGATCGCCGTAGATGACCAGGACGGTGTCGTCCCACATGCCGTTTTGCTTCAATTGATCGATCAAGGTTCCGATCGCGTAATCCGTGTAATTGACGGCAGCCAAGTAATTGCCGAGCTGCGTCCCTTTCAAGGCATCCGGGATGCCGATTTTCATTCGGTCCTCGGGCACGTTGAACGGAAAATGGCTGGACACCGTCACGAACTGCGCGTAAAAAGGTTTTTTCTCCCGATGAAGCTTGGAGAGCGTTTGGATGCCGAATTTGTACAATTCCTCGTCCGAAGCGCCAAATTCGTTAAAATGGTCGTTTTTATAATACGGCTTGTCGTAGTAATGGGTAAACTTCAAGGCCGGGTACAGCTTGTCCCGGTCCCAGAACTTGACGTCGTTCACATGGAAAGTGGCCGATTCGTAATTTCTTTTTTCGAGCAGACGCGGCATGCTTGGAAGCACGCGGTCTCCGTAACCCGTCGACATGGCCACGGCCGCCGTCGGATAAATCGAGGTGTTGCTCATGAATTCCGCATCGGAGGTGTTGCCTTGGCCGATCTGCTGGAATACCCGCGAGAAATAGAAGCCGTCCTTGGAAAGACCGTTCAGCACCGGCGTCAGCTCCTGGCCGTTCAGAGACAGATGGATCGGGAAGTTTTGGAAAGCCTCCATCTGAATGACGATGACGTTTTTGCCTTTGGCGGCCCCGAAAAATTTCGGCTGCGCTTGCGGATCGTCCTGGTATTTGAACATGGCTTCCTTCGATTCGATTTTCTTGACCGTATCCTTGATATTGCCGGAAGCGACGGCGACGGCTTCTTCCTTGGCTTTGAGCCCTGCGGCTACCTGGTAATTAAAAAAACCGAGATGCTCCGCTTGGAGCACTTCGTTCGTGATGCCCCGGTCTTTGACGATAAACCATGCCGTCGCGGCAAGGGCGACCACGCCGACGATCGCCGGCCATCTTTTGCGCAAAGGAGCGGACATGCTTGGCTTTCGTCCCATCAGCTTGCCGACGATCCAAACCAGCGTGATGACGACGATATCGGCAAAAAAGAGGTAGTTCGCCGTTTGGATGGTCGACTGCACGCTGTCCTTGATCCCGCCGACCTGCTTCAGCTCGGAAAGGGCTGTATAAGTCGGAACGGTGTTGAAATGCTGGAAGTACACCGCCGAGGCAAAAAAGATCAGCGAGCACAGCACATTGAAAATCCAGTACACGATCCCTTTCGCTTTGGAAGGGACGATGAGCTCCAGCAAGGACAGAAGAACCAGCAGCGAAGCGGCATCGGCCGCGATCCGGCTCCACATGATCTCGTGGAAGAAAAAATAGCGCAAAAGCAGAAGCTTCAGCAGCAAAAGAATGAAAATCCCGACGACGGGCGTTTTTGGTTTTGATGATCGCATGGAAAAGTCTATCATTCGGGCTCCTTTCCTGGAGTTTGTTAATTTTTTCCTGACTCCTTGTTAACCAATACTATATAAGTTTTTTTACACGATGAAAATACTAAATTAACATACAATTTACGTTCTGTTAATCAATTTTGGGACTTGGGACCACATATGCCATAAAAAAACACGTGCACCATTTCCTCGACGAGTTTGTCCAGATCCTCGCTGTTTTGCGTCGATTCGAGCATGCGCGCGGAAGAATCGTAAAGCATGTTCAAATACAAAATGACCGTTTCGACCGATATGCCTTCGGAAATCTCCCCGTTTGCTTTCGCTTTGCCGGCCAGTTCCGCCATGAGCGGCAAACTCCGCTCCTCGTAATTTTTGCGGACGAGCTCCTGGATTTCCGGGTCCTCCTGCACCAACTCCGCCAAGACGGAAGGGTGGAGGGTATGGGTGTTATTTTTCTTTTGCAAAACGATGTATTCGATCTTTTCCTTCAACGAGACGTTCGCGCGGACGACGGATTCGAATTCATCTACGGCGCTTTGGACGTAGTCCCGGAATACCTCGCGGATGAGGGCTTCCTTGCTGCCGAAATAATTGTAGATCGTTACCTGCGAAACGCCGGCTTCCCCGGCGATGTCCGCGATGCGGATTTGCTTGGGGCTGCAGGAGGCGAGCATCTTTAATGCCGTCTCTTTAATGCGGTTTTTAATCTGCTGTGCTCTGCGTTCAAAGCCGTTCACGTTTGTATCAGCTCCATTTTCCGGCTTTCGCCGCCTAATAATGAAATTATAACACATAAATATTTCATAACTCTATTGACGGGAATATCCTTCCGGCGTATGATCTGGTTATGAAATATTCGGGATACAATATTTCATAATTTTATTCCCGAGCGGGAGGCGCTGGCTATGCTTACGGTGTCACATGTAACGAAGGTATTTCCAGGGGGGAAAGGGATATTCGATATTTCTTTCACCGTGGAAAAAGGGGAAGTATTCGGCTTTCTCGGTCCGAACGGGGCCGGCAAATCCACGACGATCCGCCACATCATGGGTTTTATGAAACCGGCACAGGGAACCGTGCGGATACGGGATCTTGATACGTGGAAAGATCAAGGGAAATTTCAAAAGCTGGTCGGATATTTGCCCGGAGAAATTGCCTTTATGGAGGGCATGACGGGGAAAACCTTTCTGGATTTCATGGCGAAGCTGCGCGGCGGGGTTGATCCTAAGCGCAGGGCCGAGCTCGTGGAGCGGCTGCAGTTCGATGACCGCACGCCGATCCGGAAGATGTCCAAGGGCATGAAGCAGAAGGTAGGCATCGTGGCCGCTTTTATGCATGAACCTGAGGTGATCGTATTAGACGAACCGACCTCAGGCCTGGATCCGCTGATGCAAAGGGTGTTCATCGAGCTTGTTCTGGAGGAAAAGGCCAAAGGGACGACGTTTTTGATGTCCTCGCACAGCTTTCCGGAAATCGAGCGGACTTGCGACCGGGCGGCCATAATCAAGGACGGGAAGCTTATCGCCGTAAAAAACATCCATGAACTCCAGGCCGAGCAGCGGAAGCTATTCGAGGTCTCCTTCGAGGATGCCGGGGACCGGGATGCGTTCCTTGCCAGCGGCCTGAAAATCGAATCCTGCAAAGATAACCGGGTGCGCGTCGCGGTACAGGGGGATTATAACCGGTTCGTCCAGGAAACGGCGAAATACCGGATCCGCAGCATCGACGTGGCTTCGCAAAACCTGGAGGACATTTTTATGGATTATTACGACCGGACGGGAGGCAAATGACATGAACGCTGCGCTGTATGGGCAAATGCTCAAAAATCATCTGCAGACGATGACGAGTTACGCGTTTGGTTCGGCTTTTTATATTTTGCTTATGTTTTGGGTTTACCCGAGCATGGCCATGCAATCGGAAAACCTCAATGCGCTCATCGCGTCGATGCCGGAGGGACTAAGCAAGGCGTTCAGCCTGGAAAACGGGTTCGGCAGCGTCGAGTCGTTTATTTCCGGCGAATATTACGGGCTGCTGTTCGTGCTGATCTTGTCCATTTTCAGCATCACCACGTCCACCCAACTGATGGCCCGTCTCGTCGATCAAGGCTCGATGGCCTACCTGCTGGCCGCGCCCACGACCCGGATCAAGGTGGCTCTTACGCAGGCCGTCGTCCTGCTGACGGGATTATTCATCATTTCGCTTGTTACGACGCTTGCCGGATACGGCGGGTATGCCTGGTTTATCGGGGATGTCAGCGAGCTCGACTCCGGAAGGTTTTTGCTGCTGAATCTGGGCGCGTTCCTGCTGTTTTTTGCGGTTTGCGGCATCAGCTTTTTGGTGTCCGCGGTTGCGAATGACGAAAAAAGGGCGCTTGGCATCTCCGGGTTCATCGTATTCGGGTTTTTCAGCTTGAATTTGGCGGGCAAAATCAGCGACAAGCTTTCCTGGATGCAGCATGTTTCCTTGTTTTCTTTAATTGACACCGCGGACATCGTCAATGGAACGCTTCATTGGACGCCGGTGGTCCTTATTTTGCTGGCGGTCGGCTTCGCCGGTTTTGCGGCCGGGATCGTTTGGTTCAGAAAAAGAAATTTGCTGCTGTAATTCCGAACGGGGGATGAAGCACGGGAAAGGAGACGCGGGCGTCGGCGTCGGAGGCGTTCCATTCGGATCTTGCGATACGGTGCGCCCGCTTTCCCGTTATCCCCGATATTTTACGGCCATCTCTGCCATCATTAGCCTTTTGCACGCCCGAAACCAAACAAACGTTCTTGCTTGGTTCCGGATTCGATGGTATGATCAGGAAAGGAATCAACCATTTCTTTCTTTTGACAGGGGGATATTCGATGAATACGAAGCAGGAGAAACTGGAAGCTTTTGCCGAGCTGATCGGGTTCGCCGAATCGCTGGAGCGTTTGAGCGAAGAGCAGTGGGCGGGGCCGGTCGCGGAAGGCAAATGGTCGCCGCG
Source organism: Paenibacillus sp. YAE3 (assembly GCF_057546105.1). NCBI lineage: Bacteria > Bacillati > Bacillota > Bacilli > Caryophanales > Paenibacillaceae > Paenibacillus > Paenibacillus sp. YAE3. Next base: position 316,316 of record NZ_BAAIYF010000003.1, read on the forward strand.
CGACATCATCAGCCATATGATGCTGTGGGACAGATATTTTCTGGAAAATGCGGTACGGCCCATGGCGGAGCATCGGCCGATGACGCTGAAGCCGCTCGATTTCAACGAGTTCAACCGCGACGCCGCGGCTTACGGGCTGACCCAGAGCAAGCAGGATTTGATCCGGCAAACCGTGGAAGCGCGCAGGCAGCTGGTCGAGGTCATCGAGGGCATTCCGGAATCCGAATTCGGCCATAAACATGAAGATAAGCTGTCGGTGGACGAATATTTGCTTGATTTTTTCGAACATGACCGCCATCACATGGCTCAAATCCATACATATTTAGCGAGTTTCGCATGATGCTGTTGTTACATAGCGAGGGCTGCATCCTTGGTCTCCAATCGAGACAAACAAGGGTGCGGCCCTTTTGCCGTTTCAGGCGAACCGGCGGCAAAGATTTAGAGGGTCCGGCGGCCAAATGGCATGAAACCGGTCATGCGGAACGTAATCTAGTAGGGAAGCTTTCTTTCGGAAGGCAGAAGGAGGTTCGCTTGGTATGGATCGCGAGACATGGCTGAAAAAGGCGTCTACGCTCAAGCTGACGGAGTCGCTTCATTTATGCCGGGCGGATGCCCCGGAATGGGAGCGGTACGTTCATGTTTATTATCATCAGGCGACGATCGCCTTCCGATGCCGGGAGAAGGAAAATTTCCTCTCCGGGGGCGATGAGCCTTTTTGGCTCGTAAAAGATCAAACCGTTGTCGGCGGGTTGGCCCTGTCGCCTTGGGCATTCCGGTATTTTTTTACGGTTCCGCCTTTTGGAGGGGGGGCCGAGGTAATTCGGCTGATCGCGCAAACATTGCGGCGGCAAGGCGGCAACGGGCTGCCGATTCAGGCAATGGAGGTGCCGGACGGCGACGCCGATGATTATATTCGGGCCGGCTTTCGGCCGGACCCATGCAGATTCCGGTGGATGCGGCGTCCGACGGCCGTATTCGAAGGCGAGCATCCCGAGATGATTTGGCGCCGGGCGGAAACCGCGTGCGATTCCGGGGAAACGAGGCTGAAGCTGGAGCGCGAAGCCGGGCTGTTTTTGTTTAAGCATGCCCAGGGCGGGGAGAGCGGAGAGAGAGGCGCCGTGTCTTTTCCGGAGACGCTGCTTCGGCTTCGGGAATTTGCCGCCCAAAGCCCGGAAGCCGTGCTGGAAGCCTCGGGCGCAGCGTATGACCGTGCAACGCATGCTTTGATCGGCGTTTGTTTGATCGGGTACTCGGAGGGCTGTCCGGTGATCGAAGCGCTGGCCGTAAGGCCGGGTTTTAGAGGCAAAGGGGTTGCGACAAACATGCTGAGGCGGGCTTTGACCGTTTTGGCACATCGCGGGGAGCCGATGCTCCGCGCCCGAATCGCGCACGGCCATCCGCTCGAATCGTTATGCCATCGGTTGGGCTTTATGCCGGGCCCCCTGTTTTGGCCGGCGATGACGTTTGACCGGTAAAGCAGAAATAGCTTTTCTCCAGGGTGTGACAATAGATATAGTGTTTGATTTTCAAATTAAATACTATATATGGTGTCGGGTGGATTAGCCATCCCATTTTGCGCCTTAAGGAGGAAGTGGAAATGAATGATCTCATCCAGGATCCGGCCGAGCGTCTCTGGCGTTCCTTTGACGATATGCTGCAAGACGGCAACCCGGATTTGCTTCAGGAAAACGCGAACGTGGACGGAAAGTCGCCCATGGGGCTGATGAGCAAATTTGCCAGCGAAAGCGCCAAAATGTACGCTGCCGAACAGTTATTGTCGCCGGAGGCCAAGGAAGCGATCGAACAAAATTTGATTTACCCGCATGATCTTGATTTTTATGCCTCGGGAACGACGACCTGCTGCCAGATTCCGCTCGGCAAGCTGCTCCGGGGCGGGTTCAATACCGGCCATGGCCATATGCGCGAGCCGCAGGACATCAAAAGCGCCATGGCGCTTGCCTCGATCATTTTGCAGGCCAACCAGAATCAGCAGCACGGCGGACAAGCTTTCCCGATGTTTGACGCCGACCTTGCGCCGTACGTGCGCAAAACCTTCGAGAAAAAGCTCCGCTTGCTGCGGGAGCTGCCGCTCCAAGACGATTTCGACCGGGAGCGCGAAGCCTGGAGCATGACCGAACGGGATGTGTACCAGGCCTGCGAGGCGTTCATCCACAATGCCAATTCGATGCATTCGCGGGGCGGCGGCCAGGTTCCCTTCATATCGGTAAATTACGGGACGGACACGTCCGAATGCGGCAGAATGCTGATCAAGCAGCTGCTGCTGGCGACCCAGCGGGGTCTCGGGCACGGAGAAACGCCGATTTTTCCGATCCAGATCTTCAAGGTGAAGTCAGGAGTGAACTTTCATCCGGGAGATCCGAACTACGACTTGTACCGGCTCGCGCTGGAAACGACCGCCCGCCGGCTGTTCCCGAACTTCGCGTTTCTTGATTCGCCGTTCAACAAAGCCTACGACCGGGGAACGAAGGAAAGCGAAGTGTGCTACATGGGCTGCCGGACGCGCGTGATGGGAAACGTGAACGGGGAGGAAACCGCCATCGGCCGCGGCAATTTGTCGTTTACGTCGATCAATCTGGTCAAACTTGCCCTTTTGTCCGCAGGCCCGGAAGAGTTTGACCGCCGGCTTGACGAAGCGATGGACGTGGCGGTACGCCAGCTTCATGAGCGCTTCCGGTACCAGGCGGGCCGGCAGGCCGGGAATTTCCGTTTTTTATATTCGCAGGGCGTATGGAGGGGCGGGGAGCATCTCCAGCCTCACGACCGGCTTGGCGACGTGCTGAAGCAGGGGACGCTGAGCGTCGGTTTCATCGGCTTGGCCGAAGCTTTGACGGCGCTTTTCGGCCGCCATCACGGACAAAGCGAGGAGGTTCAGCGGCAGGGGCTTCGGATCATCCGCCGCATGCGTGAACGGATGGACCGCGAAACGAAGGACAGCGGCTTGAATTTTACGCTGATCGCGACTCCCGCGGAAGGTTTGTCGGGGAAATTCGTGAAAAAGGACCGGATCGCGTTCGGCGCCATACCCGGCGTTACCGACCGGGATTATTACACGAATTCGTTCCATATTCCCGTTTATTTTCCGATCAAGGCGGCGGATAAAATCCGCTTGGAAGCGCCGTACCACGAGCTCTGCAACGCGGGTCACATTACGTACGTCGAAGTGGACGGATCGGTCATTCACAACACGGCCGCGCTGGATCGGATCGTGCGGTGCATGGCGGACAACCGGATCGGCTACGGTTCGATCAACCACCCGGTCGACCGCTGCAAAACATGCGGATTCAGCGGCATCATCGACGATCGCTGCCCGGCATGCGACGGCGTTCAGGTTGAACGGATTCGGCGGATTACCGGCTATCTGGTAGGCGACATGGACAAATGGAATTCGGCCAAACGGGCGGAGGAAGCCGACCGCCTGAAACACGGGAGATAAGGAGCGTGACGCGAGATGGGCAAACATCCGAATGACTCCTCGGCCGTTCTTCCAAACCCGGCGGAATACGTATGGATCATGGACGTTATTCATGACAGCGTCGTGGACGGGGAGGGGCTTCGCACCGTCATTTTTTGCGCGGGCTGTCCGCACCGCTGCCCGGGCTGCCATAACCCGGAATCCTGGCGTTTGCGCAGCGGCGGGCGGTGGAGCGTTGCCGAGCTCGTACTCGAAGCCGCGGGCAACCCGCTGACGGACATCACGCTGTCGGGAGGCGACCCGTTCCTGCAGGCGCGGGGGATGAGCCTGGCCGCCCGTGAGCTGCGGCGCCAAGGGAAGCATATTTGGGCGTATACCGGCTATACGCTCGAAGAGCTGCTTGCAAGCGGCGACCGCCATAAACGGGAACTTCTTGCCTGCTGCGACGTGCTGGTCGACGGACGTTTCGACCTTCGGCAGCGGGATTTGTCCGTTCCGTTCAGAGGGAGCCGAAACCAGCGGATTTGGGAACGGAGCCGCGGAGGTTGGAAAGAGATCTACCCGCTGGATCCGCCTGCCGGGACATCCTTTATTCTGGTAACGTAACTCATTGACGCCCCCGGAAGAATGTTTTAATATTCATTCTTGAAAGCACCAGGATACTTAACTTAAACATGACACGCAGCACCTGTCTTAAACTCCGATTCGTTCGCGAGTGGCGAAATTTTAACGGCGGTTTGAACCCGCCGGTTTCGTTCGCCCCCTGTCTATCCATGACGGGGGGCTTTTGGTTGTTGCGGAAGGCTGCATCAAAGGGGGACATATGCATGAACAAATTCAAATATTCGCTGCTGATATTGATCGGGGCGATCAGCTACGGGGTGCTGTCATCCATCATGAAGCTCGGCATGAAGGAGGGCTTTACGGTCAGCCAGATGCTGGGCGGGCAATACGTGTTCGGCTGGACGTTTTTGCTCATTCTCATGCTTCTGTTTTCGCGCAAAAAACTGTCGCCGAAGCAGTGGCTGACGCTGCTGGCCGTCGGCATCACCATGAGCGGCACGTCGGTGTTTTACGGTAAAGCCGTCGAACGGCTGCCTGCCTCGATCGCCGTCGTGCTTTTATTCCAATTCACCTGGATCGGCGTGCTGCTGGAAGCCGCTGCGGACCGCCGTTTTCCGAGCAAAAGCAAGATCGCTTCCATCATCGTTCTGATCGCCGGAACGCTGCTCGCCGGCGGGGTCATCGGGTCCAGCAGCGGAGCGCTCGACATGACGGGCGTGATCTTCGGACTGCTGTCGGCCTTTACGTTTGCGCTGTACATGTTCGTCAGCGGACGCGTTGAAACGAAGGTTCCCGCCTTCAATAAAAGCTTCTTTATGACGACGGGCTCCGGCGTCATCGTTTTGTCGGTATTTTCGCCTTCGTTTTTGTGGGATGGGGCGCTGGTCGACGGGTTATGGAAATACGGCGTCGCGCTGGGCTTCCTCGGCATTTTGATCCCCGTCGTGTTTTTTGCGATCGGCATGCCGAAGGTCGGCTCGGGAACCGGAGCGATTCTTGGCGCCGCCGAGCTGCCCGCGGCCGTCGTGGCTTCGGTTCTTCTCGTGCATGAACACGTAAGCGCCCTGCAATGGTTCGGCATCGTGCTCATTTTTATCGGGATTGCCATTCCGCAAATCCGGTTTTCCAGGAAAAAAACGCCGCCTCTGTACGAAACCCAGAAATCCGCGGCGAATTTGTGAACCCGCTTGCCGAGGCCCGATTAACGGCCGCCGCGGAGGGTAATGTATAAGTGTAGACATTCTTCTTTTATTTTTGGCTCCGGCTGGTTCAGCCGCGGGCCGTTTTTTTGTATAATGAGAGAAAAAAGGAGGATGTACGGTCATTCCAAAAAAAATCATCGCATTTCCAAACTAACGGAAGGAAAAGGAGGGATCATCTAAATAAGCATTGGAGGAAGCAAATCATGGTCATTAGAGAACTGCAGCTTCATGAATCGGGTTTGATTCGGCAAATCGACAGATCGGAAACGATCGAAAGCATCTATAAAATGAAAGACGGCGTGCTGGAGGCCCTTCCTGCCGGGCATGAATGCCCGTCCTGGGACGAGGAGCACACGCGGGAAATGATCGAACGTTTTGAGACCGAGCTCTGTAGCGGAGGCGCGGCTTACGGCGCTTTTGCCGGGGACACCCTTGTCGGATTCGGCGTGCTTGGGCACCGGTTCCGCGGCGAACAATTGGACCGGCTGCAGGTGGATTTGATGTATGTCAGCCGCGCGTACCGCAGGCAAGGCATCGGAACGAAGCTGATGGAGGAGCTTGCCAACGAGGCTCGCAAGCGCGGAGCGTCCTATTTATACATTTCTTCGACGGAAACCGAATCCGCCGTTCATTTTTATATGGCCAACGGCGGCCGAATCGCCGACCAGGTGGATGAAGAACTGTTCGAACTCGAGCCCGAGGATATCCATATGCTGAAAAAGCTGTAACCGGCAGGCAAGCCGAAAAGAAACGGATGAAGGTGAAGACTTGATTGTTTATATCGGATATGCATTAGGAATACTGATTCTCGCCGGGGCCGGCTTCCTTGCCTGGAGAAATTCCAAACTTATCGCGGAGCAGAAGGAAAAGAAGGGGACCATACCTGCCGTATCGTCCTATACGGTGTTGGTGGAGCGCCAGTCTGCGGCCGGGGAAGCGGCCAACGCGGCAACGCTGCTTGAAGCGGCCTATCGCGAAGCCGAAGGAACGGTAAAAGTCCGTTTAAGCCGGGTTCACGGCACGGTCGGCGAACTGAAGCTGGACCACGCCGTGCAAATCATGGAGCATACCTGCTCCGATCTGGCGTCCAAGGCGGAGATGATCGAGGTCAGGGCAAGCCGCGATGCCGTGATGAACGACGAGGAAGGCCGGGCCTTGGACCGGCTTGAGCAGGGACTGCGGGGTTCACCCGCGAACGCGAACCGGTAAGAAGCAACCAAAAGGGGAGACCTAAAAATGCAATTCCGCCATTTTACGGACCCGTCCGCCTTCCGCGCACATGTGGAGGCGGTACTCATGGAGCAGGAAGCGGTGAACAATCTCCCTCTTGGCGTGTTGTCCAGGCTTGTCCTCGAGGAGAAGGCGGAAGGGCCGTATTTTCTTGCCTCGGTCGACGAAGGGGACAAGCCGCTGCTCGTCATGATGAAGACGCAATCCCACCTGATCCTCGGGGTGCCTGAAGGCATGCCGGCGGGAAAGCTGGAAGCTTGCTGCGCGGCTGCCGCAGAGCATCTGCACCGCCGAAAGGATGTACATATCCCAAGCATCGTAGCCGTTCGCCATGCCGCGGACGCTTTTGCGAAAGCATGGCAGCGGCAGACGGGCCTGGAATCCGTCACTTTGATGGATCAGAGGATTTATCGCTGCACCCAAGTGGAGGAGGTCCCGGACCGTCCGGGATGCTTCCGTTTGGCCGCGCCTGGGGAGGCGCCGCTGATTGCCGGATGGATCGAGGCCTTTTGCGAAGAAGCGCTGGAAAGCATCAGCCGGGATGCCGCCGAACAAATGGCCGCACGTGGGATCGCCAACAAAGCGATTTACGTTTGGGATTACGGCGGGCCGGTTTCGATGGCGCAAAAGACGCGCCCGACCGCAAACGGGGCGGTGATCAACATGGTATTCACGCCCCGCCCGCTCCGCGGCCGGGGTTATGCAAGCTCTTGCGTCGCCGCCTTGACCCGAAGCCTATTGAGCGGCCCGGGGCGGTTTGCATCGCTGTATACGGATCTAAGCAATCCGGTTTCCAACCGGATTTACATGAACATCGGGTACCGCCCGGCGGCGGATTCGGTCGTGTACGGCTTTAAGGGGACGGAGGCAGCGGATTGACAAAGGCCGAATCGGGGGCTACATATGGTAACTGCCGCTCGGTTCGTACAGCACCCATTCCAGCATGCTGATCATATCCTCCAGCCGAAGCAGCTGCGCGTTCAGCGACGCATGCGCCGGAGACCCTTGTTCGGCGGACTCGATGCGGGACATCAGCGATTTTTTTTGCAGCGTAAGTTCATTGATTTTGGATTTGATTTGATTTTCGGTTCTCATGTCGGTACCTCCAAAGATTGTCATCTAATGCCTGATTATATCACAAGAACCGTGACGGACCGGAAAAGGAAATGAATCTCGTTTGAGGAGCGTGGGAACATGAATTTGAAACAGCTGGCCGCCGAAAAAGCGGTGGAATATGTGGAAGACGGGATGCGGATCGGGCTTGGAACGGGTTCGACGGCTTATTGGGCCATCCGTAAAATCGGGGAACGCGTCCGGGCAGGGTTAAGCATTCAAGCGGTAGCCACCTCCAAGGCTTCGGAAAAGCTGGCGCAGGAAGAGGGGATTCCGCTGGTTCCTTTCGACCAAATCGCAGGGCTGGATCTGACGATCGACGGCGCCGATGAGCTCGACCGGGGGCTTCACCTGATCAAAGGCGGCGGAGGCGCCCTGCTGCGGGAAAAAATCGTTGCGTACCACAGCAAGGAATTGATTATTATCGCGGACGAGAGCAAGTTCGTGGACAAGCTCGGCAGCTTTCCGCTGCCGGTCGAAATCGTTCCTTTTGCGAATGAATGGACGATGGCTGCGCTGGAAAAGCTGGGCGCAAAGCCGATGCTCCGAACCGACGGCGAGCGCCTGTTCATCACGGACAACGGCAACTACATTGCCGATTGCCGTTTTGGCGTGATCGAACATCCGGCGGAGCTGCATGCGCAGCTGCTCGCGCTGCCTGGCGTCGTGGACAACGGCCTGTTTATCGGACTCGCAGCCCGGGCCGTGATCGGGCATCAGGACGGCACCGTAACGGTGATGACGCCCGAAAAATAGCAGGCCATTGACAATTGCGCGGGTTTCCACTATCTTTATATTAAGATAGTAGTTTTGGAGGTTTCTCGTATGGCAGACAAAATGAACAATGACGAATTGTCCCTGGAATTATTTATCGTACTCGCACGCGCTTATAATTCGGTCGTAGCCCATTCCTCGCGCGATATCCAAAGCCATGGCCTGAATACCACCGAATTTGGCGTGCTTGATCTTTTGTATCACAAAGGCCCGCAGCCTTTGCAAAAGATCGGCGAGAAAGTGCTGATTTCCAGCGGAAACATTACTTATGTAGCCGATAAGCTGCAGAAAAAAAACCTGCTTGTGCGCAGAGCCTCGCCGGATGACCGCCGCGTCATTTTCGCGGATTTGACGGACGAAGGGCGCGCTTTCTTCGGGTCGATTTTCCCAAGCCACCAAGAGGTGCTCGTCCATGCGGTCGAAGGGCTTAATGAAGACGAGAAAAAGCAGGCCGTCGAGCTTTTGAAGAAGCTGGGGCATGCTGCCGAAGAGAGCTACAAAGCCGGACGCCAAAAATCATAATCCCCTTGTCGGACGTCAAAAGACGGCCCGTCGCCGCGTATCGGACAGCGGACGGCGGGCCGTTTTTCGTTGAATGGAAAGGAAAAAACGCTGGTGATCAGCGGCTTCGAACGCCTTTACAGGTTGAAGCGCTCCAAATGTTCCCAAAGCTTTTCCTCGATTAAAACTTCTTTCTGCTTCGGACCGATCAAATCAAAATGCGGAAAAGGATTCCGGTTGTGGATGTACCGGGAGGGCAGATCATGCGCCTCGCACCATGCCCGGAGCCTTTCCAGGTCCGAGCAGCCCACTTTGGTCACGGTCGTCATGCCGGGGAAACGCGGATCGAGCCAATAATGGGTCAAAAACGCGATTTCGCCGCGGCTGACCGCCTTTTTCCACGCGTCCAGTTCCTTGCGGTTTATGCCAAAAGCCATCGTTCATCATCCCCAGCTTATCATTTGCGTCAATCCGCCGATTGGTTCATCAGCCGCTTCAGCTTGGCTTCCGTCGAGGAGCCGGCGGCAGGCGTATATACGCTGCAGCGGAGGTCGGCGCTGCCTTGCACTTGAAGCGAGGTCAGGTCAAACAGCATTTTCCCCATTTTGGCATGCCGGAATTCGATGACGACCTCGGGCGCGCTGCTGACCTGGCTATGCTTCCATAAGGGCAAAAATTCCGGATCGACCTGCTCCATTTCCTGCAAAAACTGCTCGTACCAGGCGTCTTCCACGTACTGGCCGTAATAGGAACGGAAAATCGAAAGAAATCCCATGACAAAATGCTCCCAGTTCACCGCCAGCCGCCGGAATTCCTTCCGGGTAAACAGCAGCCGGATCATGTTCCGCTGCTCGGCGGGAATGCGCTCGAAGGCAAGGAAGACGTAAGAGGCCGCCCGGTTCCAGCCGACGATCTGGCAGTGGCGGTCGGAGATGATGGTCGGGCAGTAATGCAGCTCGTCCACCATTTTTTGCAGCGCAGGGCTGATCTTGGGCTCCTCCTGCTGCGTCGTTATGGAGCTTGAGGGGGCTTCCATGGCTAAGGCGAACAGATACTTGCGTTCGTCGGGCGTCAAGCGCAGGGCGGCGGCGATGCAGTCGAGCACCGACGACGAAACGTTGATGTCCCGGCCCTGCTCCAGCCATGTATACCAGGTGCTGCTGACGCCGGCCAATTGGGCGACTTCCTCCCTGCGCAGTCCGGGGGTGCGCCGCCTTCCGCCGGCCGGCAATCCGACCGTTTCGGGCTGGATTTTGGCGCGCTGCTCGGTCAGGAAGGCCGACAGCGCCTTAAGGCGGGTATCGCGATTCATGGCGTTCCTCCTCTCTTGTTGCACGGCCAAGCGATCCAAAGTACATGCATAGTATTCATTATACTAGGATAAACAACAACTTGTAATAGGATAACACCTGTGAAAAGATATTTCCATAAAGATTGCACAGGGAGGAATCAGGATATGGAAAGAGTCGTTATTACGGGAGCAGGGCTGGTCTCGCCGCTGGGCAATGACGTGCCGTCTTTTTGGAACGGGCTGCTGCAAGGAACATCCGGGATTACCAAGGTCGATGCCTGGGATACGTCCGTTATGAAAACTTCGCTGGCGGGCGTGGTACGCGATTTTGACGCCGATGCCCGTTTCGGCAGGAAAGAAGCGCGGCGCATGGACCGCTTTTGCCAGTTTGCGCTTGCCGCCGCCGAAGATGCGATTCAGGATGCGGACCTTAAGCTTGATCAGGTGAATAAGGAACGAATGGGAGTTTATGTCGGCTCCGGCATCGGCGGCATTTCGACTTTGATGGAACAGGCGGAGGTGCTTCGTACGCGCGGCGTTTCCCGCGTCAGTCCGCTGCTGGTGCCGATGATGATCTCCAATATGGCGGCGGCGATGATCAGCATTCGCACGGGAGCGGAGGGGCCAACCCTGTCGCCCGTGACGGCTTGTTCGATCGGCAACACGGCCATCGGGGAAGCGTTCCGGCTGATTCGGGCGGGCGGAGCCGACGTAATTCTGGCCGGCGGCGCCGAGGCGGCGATTTCGGAAATTTCGATGGCCGGATTCGGCAACGCGACCGCGCTGTCCGGATGGGATGGCGATCCGGCCCGTGCCAGCAGGCCGTTCGACGCCGGGCGCGACGGGTTTGTCATGGCGGAAGGCGCCGGCATTTTGGTGCTGGAGAGCTTATCCCACGCGCAGCGGCGCGGCGCGCAAATCTATGCGGAAGTGACCGGCTACGGCGCGACCTCCGATGCCTACCATGTGGTGGCTTCCCATCCCGAGGGGAAAGGGGCTTATCTGGCGATGAAGCTTGCGCTTCAGGAGGCCGGCGTCGAGCCGGCCAACGTCGACGTCATCAGCGCGCATGCAACGAGCACGCAGGTCGGCGACCGGTCCGAGGTGGCGGCCATCAAGCGGCTGTTCGGGGAAGAGGCTCACCGGATCCCGGTAACCGCCAACAAATCGATGATCGGCCATATGTTCGGGGCCGCCGGCGGCGTGGAAGCGATCGCGCTGGTGCAAATGATCCGGGACGGCCGCATCCCGCCGACGATCAACCAGGAAACGGCCGATCCGGAATGCGATTTGGATTTCGTGCCGAACGAAGCCCGGAGGAAGGACGTGCGCGTCGGCATATCCAATTCCTTCGGTTTTGGCGGCCATAATGCCGTCATCGTGTTCGAGAAATTCGCGCCCTAAACCGAAAAGGCAGGCGCCGTTTCTACGGAGCAGCCCTAGCCGGATGTTAGGTGACCGGATTTGCATTTTTTTCTGCTGAACAGCAGCGGTTTCGCATGGAAAGGATGACGAGGTTGCCGCGATAACTTGTCCTCTTTTAACATGATATGAACAAAAAGCCGGGTAGAGCGGGCGGTCCCCTTTTCTACCCGGCTTTTTCGCGCCGAAAATCATAGCATAACGGAAACTTAGGCGGCGGCTTGGCGGCGATGGAGGCGGGCAAGCAGCAAAGACAGACACAGGGCGGTTACGAGGAAACCCGCGATCATGTCCACCACGCCATGCCAGCCGTACGCCCCCCAGAACGTGCCGCCAAGCGTCCCCCCGACGCTCGAACCCGCGTAATAAAAAAACAAATAAAGCGAAGAGGCCTGCGCTTTACCGCGTTTGGCCCGGATGCCGATCCAGGAGCTGGCGATCGAATGCGATCCGAAAAATCCGAAGGTGAACATGATGATGCCGGCGATTTTTATGACCAGCAGCGGACTAAGCGTCAGCAGCGCTCCGCACAGAAAAACGGCCAACCCCATCCATAACATAAGCGGCCTGCCGTGCGCGTCGGCCATTTTCCCCATCCAGGTGGAGCTGAAGGTTCCCGCGATATAAACGACAAAAATAAATCCGACCAGCGTCTGGCTGAGGGAATAAGGCGGAGCGATCAGTTGGTAACCGATATAATTGTATAGCGAAACGAAGCTTCCCATAAGCAAAAAGCCAAGCGCGTATAGAATGAGGAGGCCGGGATCTTTGAACTGGCTTCCAAGCGAACGAAGCAGCGATTTGAAGCGCAGCGGGCGGGCTTCAAAATGGCGAGACGGCGGAAGCAGAAACAGGAAAACCAGGCTGAATGCCAACCCGAGCAACCCGATGGCGGCGATGGCGATGCGCCAATCCCACAGATCCGTCAATGCGCCGGTAATGACGCGGCCGCCCATGCCGCCGATGGAGTTGCCGCTAATGTACAGTCCCATGACGGCCCCGAGGCTGCCAGGGGCAATCTCTTCGCCCAGATAGGCCATGGCGATGGCGGGAAGGCCGGCCAACACGGCTCCGAGTAAGATGCGGAAGACGAGCAGCGTATGAAAATTGGGCGCGAATGCAGTGGCAAGCGTCAGAACGGAAGCGGCAATCATGGCGACCGTCATTACCGGCTTGCGGCCCCAAGATTCGCTGAGGGAGCCGACGACGATCATGCTGAACGCCAGCACCAGCGTCGTCAGCGACAGAGACAGGCTGGCCCTCACCGGGGAAATGCCGAATTCCCTGGAGAACTCGGGCATCAACGGCTGGGTATAATAGAGGATGGCGAACGTGTTAAAACCTCCCGCGAAGAGGGCCAAACTCGTTTTGCGGAATGCGGACGTGCCATGCTGGATATAACTCATGCTGCAAAGCCTCTTTCCATGAAAAAAGTTGAAAACGAATCAATTGTTTTCTTAACTCAGTGTACGCCTGTTTGCAAGCTGTTTTCAATATCGGTCCAGCATCGCATTCATGCCTGAAGCTTATCGTTTTCGGGAACCGGGAGAATTTTCAGTATGTTAAAGTTGAAATTTTTGCCGCGGCGGGTTAAAGTAACTCAATGAATTGAAAGATGAAGTGGATGATGTGGAGGTTTTGAACATGCTGTTGAACATTAAATCATACATACGCAAACCGCAGGTGGCCGAGCTGTTTTCCTACGCGGTGTTTCCGGATGACCGGTCGGTCGAGGAGGCCGTCCAAGCCTATGAAAGCAATGACGCCTGGCAGCTGTACGGCTATGAAGACGGCGAACTGCTCGTCGGGATGATCGGATACGAAAAATCGGGGAATGACCTCGTGATTCGCCACATTTCCGTCATTCCCGAAAATCGGGGCCTGGGATATGGCAGAGGGATGATTTTGGAGGCCATGACGAAGGAAAAGCCGGAGCGGGTGATCGCCGAAACGGATGAGGAGGCCGTCGATTTTTACCGGAACATCGGCTTTATCGTGCACAGCTTGGGCGAGCAGTATCCCGGTACGGAGCGCTTCCGCTGCGTATTCGAGGTCGAGGATGAGCCCGAAGAAGAATAATTTGGTTCGGATGGTGTAACATAGCCGGTTCCTCTTGGGGAGCCGGTTTTTGTATTTCATGCAGGGAATCGGATGCTGCGCATTTTTTTTCGGAAACATGCAACCAATCCGCTCCGGGACGCATCATTAATGGCAAGGGGGGAGGAACACGGACTGGATATCATAGCGGGTTTAAAACGGAAGGATGAAGAAGCGCTCGTGCTGCTGATGCAGCAGTACGGCGACGATTTGCTGCGTACCGCCTGCTTGCTGCTCCGGGATCGGCAGGAAGCGGAGGAAGCGGTGCAGGACAGCTTTATCGCGGCCTTTGAACGGATCGGGCAGCTGCGCGACGATACGAAGCTCAAAAGCTGGCTGCTTCGCATCGTTGTCAACCGCTGCCGCATGAAGCAGCGAACCTGGAGTTTCCGGCATCTGTTTCCGTCCGCCTACGTGGACGGGCGGCTGGCGAAAGAAGAGGAGCCGGGGCCCGAAGAAAGGCTTGTGCAGCGGTGGAGGAGCGGCAGCCTCACGAAAGCGGTGCACCGTCTAAGCTATAAATACCGCGAGGTCATTACGCTTTATTATTTTCAGGAGATGGGCGTTGCCGAAATCGCCGATCATCTGCAGGTGAGCAAGAACACGGTCAAAGCGAGGCTTGCCCGAGGGCGCGCCTATTTAAAACAAACGTTGGAGAAGGAGGGGGAGACCGATTGGACTTGAACCGACCGGACGTAAAACGGGAGCTGGACCGGGAGCTTGCAGGCCTTCGCTTCGGCAATCGGCAAAACGTGCTCGAAAGAACGCATCCGAAATCGCTGCCCGGACGGTTAAGAGCATGGTGGAACAAGGAGCTTGAACTGCCGGTCGTCCCGATTGGCGCAGCGCTGCTGCTTTTATTGACAGCCTCCTTTTTGTATCGCGCGGCACTTTATCCGAAAGGCTCCTTGCAGGGAAGCGAAACCGCCTTCAAGCGGGAACTGGTCGAAGAGGCCGGCAGCGTATATTGGAAGGACGATCTCGAAAGGAGGCTTGCCCTGCTTGAAAATCCGGGTCAAAATTAAACATTTGGCGTATGGGGCAGCCCTGCTGCTGGCCGTCATCCTAGCCGTCGCCGTCATGGGGAAGCCGCCCCAAAACATGGCCGGGGCCGATCAAACCGGCGCGGAAGCGAAGGAGCAGGTGCTTCGTAAAATTGCGGCGGCCGGCGCGGAAGAAAAGCTGAAGCTCATAGAGGAATACATGCTGAAAGATGACAGCGCCGATTTAATCCGGGCATACGACATGTACATCGAGTCGACCGGCATGATGTACGGCGGAGGCGTGGTGGACGTCGCCAAGAAGCCTGTTTTTTCCTTGGACGAAAAGCTCCCCTACTTGGAACGGTATGCTGCGGAGGGTAAACCGGGGCCGGCGCTCGCCGCCGCGGCCAAGCTGCTGTCTTATCATTACCAGGGAGAAGGGCAGCAGGAAAAAGCGGCAGAGGTTTTGGCCGACGCCCGTAAAAGGCTGCGTTCCTCGACAGCCGTTTACGCAAGCAACGAACTTCTGCTCATGCAGGCACAGCTCGCCGCCGGGCAAAAACAATATGATACGCTGCTGAAGTTGTGCGCGGAAATAATCGACAGGAACGCAGCAAACGATGATATCCTTGTGCGCATGTCCGAGCTGCTCGCGCAGTATGCGATCGAAAAAGGGGAGGTTCCCCAAACGCTGGAGCTGCTCCGGTCGGATTTGGAACAAAAAAGCAGCCGCATGACAAGCGGGCAGGCCGTCCAAATCCAAAAAGAGGAGCTTCGGGGCATCACGGACCGTTTAAAAAAGATCGCTTCGGGCCGTCCGGCCGGCTTAACCGACGTGTCGGGCACGATTGCGAAAGCAAACGGGGAGCCTTTGGCTTACGCGGGCGTATTTTTGCGGAGAGACGATGATTTGAATCACAGCATGGCGGGTTTTGAACCCTACCAGACGATCACCAACGAAAAAGGAGAGTACGCTTTTAAAGGCGTGGTTCCCGGCCGTTATAAACTCTATCTTGGGGTGAACGCAAGCCAGTTGAACGGCTGGACGTGGCCGGAACGACGCGATGGAGGCTGGATCGACCTGAACGGGCAGCAGTTGGCGGTGGAGAACGTTACGTTTCAGCCGCTGCTCGAACTGCGGGAACCCGTGAACAATGCCATCGTCAAGGACAACAGCATTGCCTTTGCCTGGGAGCCGGTTCAGGGAGCGGCGTATTATAACCTCAGCGTCGGAATAAAGCTGAAGTCGGGTTCGACGACCCATGTCGTCCGCCGGGGAATATCGGTGCCCGAGGTCCGGATCCAGGCGGATGATCTTTATTATGAATATACGGGGATCAGCGGATTTTCCGAAGGCAGCGGCCAGCTGACGATTGATCCGTTGTCCCTGCTCGGATATGCCAATACGGACAACCAGATGACCTGGGACGTCGCGGCTTACGATGCGGAAGGCCGGATGCTGACCCGCAGCGGCGGATACCGTTTGGACGAACGCTTGACGGACCGTCTGCCGTTTTTTTATTTGAAAGCGCGGAAGATGACGGAGGCCGACAGGACGCTTCTCAGCGGGGACTTGAAAAAGGCGGAAGCGATGTATCGGTCGGATTACCGCAAAAATCCCGACGATGCCCATAGCTTGCATATGATCATCAGGCTGCTGCAGGGAACCATGATGCTGCAGGGGAAAGGAGCGGAGGAGGCGGAAGAGAGCCTGCTGGCGGAGCAAACCCGGCTTTTGCGGCAGTTGGTGAAAATGCATCCCGCTGCCTGGTACTACGACATGTTGGCCCAGCAAGCGTTCGATCAGGCCGATTGGGACGAATATCGCCGGTACGACGAACTTGCGGCGGCGCTGGATACGTCGGAGGATACCGGCTATAGGGACGGAACGCGAGCCATCGCTTTCATGAGACAACAAAAATGGGAAGAGGCAGCGGCTTCTTTTCACAAATCGCTCGAAAACGATCCGTCGCACCGGTTCATCGGCGCGTACATCGCCTTAACGATTGCCCGCGGCAGCTCGCTGGAGACAGCGACGGCCTTGGCGGAAAAGTACCCTGACCGGATGTCCTATTCCGGTCCGGTCCATTGGGATGAGCTGCTCCTTGCCATGAAACGGGAAGCGGCGGGACAAGACGGATATTTCCAGACGCTGCGGCAACGGGCCGGCCTGTACGTTCGCGGCGGGGAAGCGGGAGGGGAGCACTCAAGTTCCTCCGCCCCGGCCATGAACCGGTTTTTCGAGCAGCTGAAGCAAGTCAAATAAACCTGGCGTTTGGGCCTGCGCCGATTTTCGTGAGATCTTTTCCCTGTCCCCGGATATTGTCCCTTTCAACGCCGCTTCCCGGCACATACAATGATGAAGTACGAGGAAACGGGAAGGAGGCGAAGGTTGTGGCGATTTCATACACGGCGATCGGCGACTCGCTGACGGTCGGTTTCGGCGCGATGCCCGGAAACGGATTTGCGCCGGTATACCGGAGATTGGCGCAGCAGAAAATCGGGGAACCGGTGGTCTATGAAAATTGGGGAATCAACGGGCTGACCTCCTCGGAATTGTACGACAACGTGAGGCGCAACCCGAGGCTGCGCAGCTCGTTAAAGGACGCGCAAATCATCACGGTGTCGATCGGAGGCAACGACTTGATCCGGGCGGCAAAAAGCGCGCCTTCCCATCAGGCGGCCTCGCATTTCAACAAGGCGTTGTCGCAGTGCGAGTCCAATTTTTCCGGCATCATGCAGTCGATTTACCAGCTGAAATCCGGCAGCAGAACGCCGTACATCGTTCGGGCGGTCGGTCTCTATAACCCCTACCCCCAGGTGGGGGCAGCCACGCAATGGGTTCAGCAATTTAACGGCTACCTGGGCGGTTATTGGGGAAGCGGGTATGCCGCAGCCAACATATTTTCTTCCTTTTACGGACGGGAAAGGGAGCTTTTGTCTTTCGACCATCTTCATCCGAACGGAAGAGGCTACAAAGTGATTGCCGAACATTTGCACCGGCTTGGGTACCATCCGCTGGGCTGATGTTGCGTCCAATGAAAAACAGACCTTTCCGAGGTCTGTTTTTTGATTATTTTTTTATCATGCTAAGCACGGCCCATTTTCGTTCCTGGCGTTTCTTGTATTTCGGAAGGGAGCGGTAAATGTCGATTGCTTCCTGAAAAGCTTCCTTCGCCTCTTCCTTCCGGTCAAGCGACTTGTACATCATGCCGAGCAGGTAATAACCTTCGCAGGATGAAGAATGGATTTCCTGAAACCGACGTACGTAATCCATCGCCTTATCCCGGTCGCTGTTTTTGTAGACGTCGGCCAAACGAAGGTAAGGCTGTCCGTATTTGACGCGCGGATTCAGCTCCAGCGCTCTCAGAATGGAAGTTTCCCCCTCCGCGATTTTGCCGTGCCGCAAATAAACGGTCCCGAGGTCATCCCAAAATTCGGCCGAATCTTCCGATTGCGCTTGGATCGATTCCAGCAGTTTCAACGCCTCGCCGTCTTTTTTTCGTTCGATCAACAGCCTGGCCAGCTCATGTTTCGAAGACACGTCGCTTGGGTTCATGCCAATTTGGGTGCGGAGTTTGGAGATTTGCCCCATCCGTTTGAACGGTTTGGTCACGCTCGGAAGGATGCCGACAAAACGCCGGTCCAGCAAATAGACGATGACCAGCAGGACAAGGATGGCCAGGAAAGGGTTTCCCAGCAATCTCCATAACAGCACAAAACCTAAAATTTTGCCCATATATAACCTCCATAAGTTCGATGTCGACCGACCGTAACGCCCGGAAGCGATGTTCCGCGCGGTTTGTATTCGTCAATGGCTCCGCCAATTCTCTGATCCATAATGAGTTGTCTTCAAGGGAAAGCGGCAACTCCGGATCCAAGGCATATGTCGCTTTCATCAAAACCTGCCTTTTCAATCGAATTCGGTCGTATAACGGCTCCGTATAAAATAATAGCCTCTTTTTCCAGATTATTCTACATTTTGCGATGAAATTATCCGGGGACGGCGAATGCGAAATGCTCCCAAATGATGATTATTGCCCGAACGGACGCTTTTTTCCCGCGCAGAAATCGAATCGGCCTGTTTTCGGAACCCGCTGCGATATATACTAAACGGTGGATCATTCAATAGAGTAACAACGGGGGGCGGTTCGATTGAACGACCGATTAAGCCGGCAAATCGCGTTTATTCGCGAGGTCGACAAACTGAAGACGATTTTTCGCCAAACCTATTTGATGGATGCGGCACGGCATGAAAACGATGCGGAACATAGCTGGCATATCGCGTTGATGGCCTGGCTGCTTGAAGAGCATCGAGGGTCCGAAAAGCTCGACGTGCTGCGGGTCATGAAAATGCTGCTCATCCACGACATCGTGGAAATCGATGCAGGAGATACGTTTGCATATGATGTACAAGGGCATGAGGATCAATTCGAACGGGAGCGGCAGGCTGCAGTTCGGATTTTCGGGTTGCTGCCGCCCGACCAATCGGCCGAAATGATGGAGCTTTGGCTTGAATTCGAACGGAGGGAAACGGCTGAAGCGCGTTATGCCGCAGCGATGGACCGCATACAGCCGCTGCTGCACAATTATTATACGGAAGGCAAGGCCTGGCGCGAGCACCGGGTGACGTCCGGACGCGTGCTTGAACGGATCCGTTTTCTTGAACGGGAAATGCCGGAGCTGCATGCTTTCGTCGCCGGACTGATCCATGATGCGGTCGAGCAAGGGTATTTGCTGCCATGAATCCGAAGTCATAATTCCAGAGAACGATTCAATAGACAAAAACAAGGAAAATGTATTTGATTTCCAATATAAACAAGGGTCTTTAGAACTATTTGCGTGATAATAATGAAAAAAAACAGGCCATCCGCCGATAAAGTAGTTGAGGTGATACGGATGGCCAAAAAGGGACAGACTTTCTGTTCTTACAGTTTGGATACCAAGAAGAAGGCTGTGGACATGCGTCTTCAAGGAATGACGAAAAAAGAGGTCGCCGAAGCGTTGGGAATTGCCGACATCGGGCGTTTGAAGGTATGGATGAGGAAGTACCGAGAGCAAGGGGATTCCGGATTAATAGACCAACGGGGACGCTCCAAAGGAACGTTCCGTTATTAAACGAATGCGTTTACTTCTTGGGGAAAGAAGCCTTTATTTAAGGGCTTCTTTTTCTATGCTTCAAGCCCTGCTTTTCGCCCGGGATTCGCGAAAAGGGCATGGATCCAATTTCCGGATTCGGCGAGGAAACGTCCAAACGGGGGAATGGGAGCACACATAATTATATATACGCGCAGACCGGGCGGTCTGCAGACCAACGCGGAGGTGTTGCTGTGCAAAGCCGAAACGGCAATCATGCCAAAGGGATCGACGTATCGCATTGGCAGGGCGTCATCGATTGGAAACGGGTTAGAAGCGCAGGGTATTCTTTCGCATTTTTGAAAGCGACGGAAGGGCCGAAGCTGGTGGACGACCGGTTCAGGGTCAACTCGCAAGGCGCTCGGTCGGCCGGCTTGTTAACGGGCGCCTATCACTTTACCCGGGCCCGCAATGAGGCCGAAGTCAACGCGGAGCTGGAACATTTCGTTCAGACCGTCGAAAGCGCAGGGGGCTTAAGCTCGTTCAAGCTGCCGCTGGCCCTTGACGTCGAAACGAAAGAAGGCGGGACCCGGGCGAACATCACGGCCATCGTGCGCGAATGGGTAACCCGATTCAAGCTGCGCACCGGCAGAACGCTTATGATCTACACGTACCCCGATTTCATCGACACTTCCCTGGACGGCTCGCTGGGAAACGTTCCGCTATGGTACGCTTACTACAGCAGCGGGGTCCCTGCGGATAAAGGCGGTTTTACTTCGTGGGAGTTTATCCAATATACGAACAAAGGCCGCGTGCCGGGGATCAACGGAGATGTAGACTTGAACGAATATAAAGGAAGCGAGGCGGATCTGATGGCCGCGTACAACCGGAACGATCCGGGAAAAAGGCCGGACGCGCCGGAATGGAAGGAAGCAGGCCGGCAGTGGCTTATCAAGCATGCAGGGATCAGCCCGGAATGGCAAGCGGAAGATCCGCTCGATATCGGCACGCTGGGCGCGATTTTGGCCAAATATGCCGCGTCCGAGAATAAGTAAACAGGAGGGATAAGATAAGACAGGCATTTGCCCTTGAAATTAGGCTCCCGCGCAGCCCGAATTGGGGAGGAGTCTATGCCAAAAGCCAGGCAGGCCACATACTTTAGAGTATGTTAGATGGAAGGAGGGAATGGAATGAGCGGAGTTGTTGGCGGAGTAGGTTGTTACAATCCTTTCGCTTCTACAGGTGCCATTTTGGTTCTCTTTATTTTGCTGGTTATTATTTTGCGCTCTTGCTGGCTGTAATCGGCTTGATTTCTTCAGCGGATCGCTAATGCCGGAAAGATCGCCTGAATGCGGCTTGATGGGGAGCCTGCTTTCAGGCGATTTTACATAAGCGGCGGCATGGAAAAAAAGCGCAGGCCCCGTTTTCGTACGGGACCTGCGCTTTCGTCACGGTGAAACCTTGCGCGGAACACAGGTGAAGGACGCCCCTGTTGGCCTAACGACGTAACTTTAAGCCTGCAACGCTGGACCTGCCGTCAATCCTTGGCAGACAGGGTGATCAAATTGAGAAGAACAGTTACCGCTCCCAAAATGATGCTGCTCCACATGACATTGGACTCGACGGTGTAAACAAACGGAAAAACGATAAACCAAACGCCGGCAAGCAGGGAAATCCAGTTTTGCCAGGAGCCCCATCCGGACCCGGAAAAAGCCCACAAGGAAGCGATCAATTGAACGGCCCCGACAATGACACTCGTCCATAACGCTCCTTTGTCATCGGAATAACCCGCAATCCACGGCGCAATGATAAACCAGATCCCGATGAGGGCCACAATGGTATTATCGACGCTTCTTAGCTTCATCCAACACACCTCCGTTTATAATCGATGCCAACACGAGGGTACGTAAAAATCATATGCAGCAAAAAAGCGATCATTACAAAAGATGTAACGAAAGTCATGGCCGCGCGAAAAATTTTGGCGTTCCCGCTCGATAAACCGCGATTCGGCCGGATCCGCTCCCGCCGGAGGAGAAGGGATTTGCGGATCAAGGGAGGCGGCTCCAGCCGCCTTCCTTCCTTTGGACTTATGATTTGGCGCGCCGCCCTCCGCCTTTCGACGTCCCGCCGCGATGGCCGCCGCCGTATCCCCCATGACCGCCGTATCCGGGAGAGCCGTGATGTCCTGGGGAGCCATGATGTCCGGGAGAACCATGATACCCTGGATAACCGTGATAGCCGCCATAGTAAAACCACCATGGGAACGAGTAGGGATAAGGGTAGGGGTAATAGGGGTACGGATACGGGTAAGGATATGGATAATAGGAAGAGGATGGAGCGTAAGGGGTGTAAGACACATGCATTCCTCCTGTAAGTTTGCGATTTATTACAGCCTATGCATGGTCTGGAACCCGTGATCATCGCCCGGAAAAAATGGGCGCAGGCGGAGGTTGGCGCGGTCTGTCTGCCGGAGGGACTAACGTTTTAGCTGATTTTATTTCAATTTAATGATCGCATAAGGTTGTTTTCATGTTTCAGGACGCGCCATTCTGTATATTTATATATATAACCCCCCTTTGATATATAGTTCGGATTGGGCCCTGACGATGCGGATCGCCGGGGCCGCTTTTTTTGTGATCGACAGGCCGTTTGTCCGCAGCGAAAAAACGGATATGCCCCAGGGCATATCCGTTTTCCGTTTCGAACCTTATTTCAGGTAAGCTCTCGTTTTTAACCGGTCTTTGTGAAGAAGCGACTTATATAGTTGAGGGTGAATTTTGTACCAGCTTGCGTGCCTGAAAACCAGGGCGTAATCGTTCACCGGGGTTGTAAAGGCGTCCTGCCCTTTTTGCAAATCCTCGCGGTTGATCGCGAGGCAAACCGTTTCCTTGGTAACGTTTTTGCCGTTTGCGGGCTCCGGATTTCCGTACAAGCAGACCTCAACCGTTCCGATGCCTTTGTTCTCGAGCAAGATGCCGCTGTATGAAATCAGCGTAGCCGCCGCATCGCTCATCAATCGGTCCGGATCCGGCGATTCATGTTTGAAGTCGACCGTGACCGTCTTGTTGTTGGCTCCCTGGAGCTGGATGTCTTTGATTTGCGCCGCCGGGATGGCGCCTTCGTCTAAGGGCTTTTCAAGGACAAGCTTGATGTTCTCGCGGGTGACTTCAGCTTGGGACCAGACATCCTTTTTTTGTGCGACGCCAACCTTGGCCGGCTCGGAGTTCCTTGAACAGGAAGCCAGCAGGAAGCACGCCGCCATCATCATGCATACAACCTTAAAAGGCGATCTGGGCTTCAACTTCATCCCCCTTTCTCTAAAGCATGATACAAATGAAGTCTATCAGAACCTTGACGAGAATGGAATAGAATCCCCATTTATGACAATGATGACAAAAAGACGTTACAATTCTTTAATCTGCTTCGGGTCCGCTTTCGTCGTTCAAGCATGGAACATGCCGGGCCGCGTCGAAGTTTGCGCCGACGGTGCGGCACGGTTCACGTCCGGGTTTGGTGCTTCCGGATCCAGTCGAACATCCGGTTGATCGCGTGCATGTGCATTTCGTAAGGCATGTGATGGCCGTATCCTTCGTACCAATGCAGCTCGGCGTCTTTGCCCAGGGCCTGAAGCCGTTCGTACATCCGGATGCCGTGCCCGGGGTCCACCTGTTGATCTTCGCTTCCGTGAACGATGAGGACCGGGCAGCGGATGCGCTCTGCCATGTGGAGGGGGGAGCGTGCTTCGTAAGCCGAGGGAATTTTGCGCGGATGGCCGACGACCCGTTTTAACATCCTCCGCAAATCCACCCGCTCCTCGTACGTTTGGGCGAGATCCGAGACGCCGCCCCAGAGGACGAGCTGCGAGATGAAATCCGTGTCCGCAGCCGCGGACGCGGCGTTTACGGAGCCCCGGGAAAAACCCATGGCCGCTATCCGTGTCGGATCGACGAACGGAAGTTCGGCAAGGAGCCGGCACGCCGCAGGAACGTCCTCCAGGTCGGCGCCGCCGAATTCATCCCGCCCTTCGCCGCCTTGCGTCCCCCGGTAAACCGGGGCGAAAACGATAAAACCGCTTTGTGAAAAACGCTCGAGCCATTCGGTTTTGACCTGCCCGACCCGGCCGATGCCGCCGCGGCAATAAACAAGAACGGGCCATTTCCGTTCATGGATATCCAGCCGCTCTCGCTTGGCGTTGTTCGCGATGACGGTCATGGGAAGCCGCTTCCCGTCGTATATTTTCCGGACATGCGCTTCCAGCGTTTCCGGTTCGATTTTGTATCCATACGGAAGGGAGAGATAACCCTTTACCTTATATTCGCCGGAGCGGTATGTCATATGAATCATCATGGAGATCAGCTGCCTTTTCGTTTGCTTGTCCTTATTGCTGCATGTTCGGATTTCAAGTGCGGCCACCAAAGACTACAGGCAGTCCCAGGTATAATACACGTTCGAAAAATCCAATCGGGCCAGATCCTCGCGGCGGATAAAAAAATTGCCGACGCCGGAATCCCCCCAAGAGACATAGTACTGCTGGTCGTCCCCTTCGATGTCCAACTGAAGAAGAAGCTCCCAATCCCCTTCCGGCCTGGGATCTTCCTGCGCAAAGTAAGGGTACCCTCCGATGCGCGACCCGCTGGAATCCGCCAAATCCCAATATTTCGAGTAGGCGGTTTTGTCCCGGTCGAACGAGGGCAGATCCACCTTTTCGGAAGTCCGATCCACTAGCGGGATGTACTGCTTCTCAAGGTTTCCGGTCAGCTTGTAAGG
Organism: Paenibacillus sp. YAE3; assembly: GCF_057546105.1. Classification (NCBI taxonomy): domain Bacteria; kingdom Bacillati; phylum Bacillota; class Bacilli; order Caryophanales; family Paenibacillaceae; genus Paenibacillus; species Paenibacillus sp. YAE3. The sequence continues at coordinate 340,769 of NZ_BAAIYF010000003.1, forward strand.
CCCCCCCAAAACCGGACTGTACAAGTCGGGATCTTCCGGGCGGTAAGGATCGATTTCCTCCGTTTGGGCCGCTTCTTCGGCATGAAGGATGCGGTAGGATTGATCAAAAAGACCGAACGTATCGTCCTGCTTCACAAAAAAACTCGTCAATCCGCGGGTAGGGAACCCTTCCAGAGGCGGCATTTGCGCCCAATTGATTTGGGCGACGAAGAGGTAGTCGTTTCCGTCTTCAGCCCGGGGCCATGCGGATTGGGGCGGAAGCCAAGGCGTTCCTCCCACCTTGCTGTCGGTCATCCGTACGGTTTCTTTCGTGAGTTTCAGCTTCACCGACGGTTTGGCCGTTTTTTCGAGGTATTCCAAAAATTCCGGGGTCCACCCGTTGTTGCCGTCAAGAAATTGCATCTTGATTTTCCCCCTCGGTTCAATAATCATGTATCATTTTTTTCTCGCATGAGGAAACCAAACCTACGAGTATTTTAGCCGAGCGGCAGCATGGCCGCAAACGGGCGGCCGATGCGTATCCGGAACATGAATTACCCGGTTGCCGCTTCAATCTTTTCGTTGCATTTATTAAATTTGTCATTTATATTCATAGTGTAGTTACATAAAAAACGAATATTTTCCTTTTTTCTCAAAATCACAGGTTTTTCCTTCCGCTTTTCCTGCAAGAATCGCGGAAGTTCTATATGATACGACATCGTACGATAATGGCAAACCCACTGAAAAGTGGCGACGCAAAGCTACAGGGGCTAAGGCGGATCCCATCCGCTATGCCAGCCAGTTACCGAATACGACGGAGGCCTCCGTCTATTTCTTCACGCGCATAGACGGGGGCTTTTTGTGTTTTCTATTAAAGTACGGTGTTTCTTATCAGTTCTACATAAAGGGGGGGGGAGCAGTTCTCGTTAAGGTGTTGTCGTAGCCGGTGTCAGTCAGCAAGCCTCAAAACGAACGATAATACAAAGGAGATGGATGATTGTGATTCCAAACCAGGTTAGTCGATTATTGAAGGACAAAATAACGCTTGTTAAACTGCCAGAAGGTCCCGATCTCGCGCTTGTCGGTCCTGTCCGGCTCCCGGTACAATTGGAGGAGCGGGAGGTTACATTCAACTGGTATACTTGGTTAAAAACGGAGAGCGCTTCATTTCAGGTGGAAGATGTTCTCGATACCCTGCCGTTTGCAGATCTTGCCTCATACCAGCAATCATCCGTGCTTGTTTACGGTGATTTTGCCAACGCGGAGCATGCGTTGATTCGGATGCACAGCATTTGCCATACCGGGGACATCTTTGGAAGCAAACGATGCGATTGCGGGTACCAGCTGCGCCGATCCATGAACATGATCGTCGACAACGGCAGCGGGGCTCTCTTTTATTTGGCCAATCACGAAGGACGCGGAATCGGGCTTTTCTCCAAATCGTTGGCTTATCTGCTGCAGGAAGAGGGATACGATACGGTAGAAGCCAATCACGCTTTGGGCTTTCCGGATGATCTGCGGTCCTATGACGAGGCGATACAGGTTCTTCAGGCATTGCGGCAGAAACCGGTAAGCCTCATTACGAACAATCCGCGCAAATTGCAATCATTGCGGGAAAAAGGGCTTGCATCCGATCATCACGTATCGATTTGGGGCGATGTATCGAAACATAATACCCGATATTTGGCAACGAAAATCGAAAAATCGGGCCATATTTACAATCCCCTGAGCGAAACCGTCAAGCTCGGCTAAGGAGGCCCCGCATGAACCCGGATCAACATTATATGAAGCTGGCGCTGGACCTGGCGGCCACCGCAAGCGGAAAAACGAACCCCAATCCCGTCGTCGGCGCGATCATTGTGAAGGACGGACAAGTTGTCGGCGTGGGCTTTCACCGAAAAGCCGGAGAACCCCATGCGGAGGTCCATGCGTTCCGTATGGCGGAAGGACATACCAACGGTGCAACTCTTTACGTGACTCTTGAGCCCTGCTCCCATTACGGAAAAACGCCTCCATGCGCAGAGCTGGTTGCCAGCTCCGGAGTAACGCGCGTTGTGGTGGCTATGCAGGATCCGAATCCGATGGTCGCCGGACGGGGGATTCAACTGCTCCGAGATAAAGGGATTGAAGTCGAAGTGGGCGTGTTGGAAGCGGAAGCCAAAAGACTTAACGAACGATTCGTCCATAATATGACCAAACGTCGGCCGTTCATAATTTCCAAGGTCGCCATGACGCTGGACGGGAAGTTAGCTGCATCTTCGGGCCATTCGAAGTGGGTTACGGGCGAGGAAGCGCGCCAGGAGGTGCATCGGCTGCGAAATGAAGTCGATGCCATCTTGGTCGGCATCAACACGGTGCTGGCTGATAATCCCCGCCTGACTACCAGACTGCCGGAAAAGGGGAAAAACCCTGTACGGATCATCCTGGATTCCAATTTGCGGTTGCCCGAGGATGCCCATATAACCGACTGCACGGCGGCCAAGACCTGGATCGCCACGAAGGAGGATGCGGATCCGGAGAAAGTCAACAGGCTGAAGCAAAAAGGGCTGGAGATTCTTTTCGTTCCTTCGACCCGGCTCGGGCTTGACCTCCGGCGATTATCGGAAATGTTATACGAAAAGGGAATTACCGACCTGCTTGTCGAGGGCGGCAGCGAAGTCAACGCCTCATTCCTTCGCGCCAACCTCATTGACAAATGGTTGATTTATATCGCACCCAAAGTTTTGGGAGGACGCGGTTCCCTCACGCCATACGGCGGTCCGGATTTGGAAACGATGGATGAAGCGTTGAACGTGCGGATTCACTCCGTCCGGCAAATCGAAGAAGATCTTTGCATCACGGCGTATCCGAAGTACGGCTGATGTATGGAGGTCCAGGTCTCCGAACGGGTATTGGCGCTAGCGCCCCCCTTTTTTTAGGCTAGGATTTTTAATATTCAATAAATTTACTTACAATGACAATGACGAGCCGCCATGGCCGTCATTTTTTTTCTCTTCGGAATGAACGGCGGTGAGGGGGATTAAGCGGAAAATGGATCAAGACCGGAAAAATGAAGATGATCATTGCGGAAGGAACAACAACAATTTAAAAGGTGTTTTAGACATAAAATCGGGCGCCCCTTTCGGGACGCCCTTTCATGGGAGAGGAGAAACCGGACGAAGAGCTTATGGGGAAACGTAAGCTTTCCGCGGTTGTCTACGACATTCATTGATGTCGATAGTTAAAGCATTCCCCGTAATCCCCGGTTTATACATCCCTTGCCAAAAAAAATTGTCCGAGGTCTTCGTTTTTCAAATTTGGGGTGATTATGGTACGATATCGTCAGAAATGAGCAGCATTAGACAAATATTCTGATTGACGAAAATGGGTGAAGCAACATGAGAGTAGTATCGGGAAGCGCCAAAGGAAGACCGCTGAAGGCGGTTCCGGGCATGGGGACGCGTCCGACGACGGATAAGGTGAAGGAAGCGATTTTCAGCATGATCGGTCCTTTTTTTGACGGGGGAGTCGCCCTCGATTTGTTTGCGGGAACGGGGGGACTGGCCATCGAAGCGCTCAGCAGGGGCATGGAAAAGGCGATTTTTATCGACATGGACCAAAAAAGCATCGAAACGGTCCGCGCCAACCTGAAGGCGACGAAGCTGGAGGGGCAGGCCGAGGTCTACCGAAATGAGGCGGAACGCGCGCTTAAAGTGCTTGAAAAGCGGGGAGTCGTGCTGGACGTCGTGTTTTTGGACCCGCCGTACCGGATGAAAAACGGGGACAAGCTCATGGAAACGATGCATGAAAAAAACATGCTGGCAAGCGGGGCGACGATCGTTCTCGAGCATGAATCGGGTTACGAATACCCGGCAGAGTTCGGTCCGTTCGCCTGCGTCCGGCATGCGACATACGGGGAAACGGCAGTTTCCATTTACAAATACGACGGAAATAAAGCGGCCTCGCCCGAGAGCGAAGCCGCTAAGGAGGCCGAGCATGGGTTCGACGAATAAACGTATCGCAGTATATCCCGGAAGCTTCGATCCGGTGACGATGGGGCATCTGGACATTATTCAGCGCGCGGCAAGGCAATTTGACGAGCTGGTCGTGGCCGTGCTGATCAACCGGAGCAAGCAGCCGCTGTTTTCGATTGAAGAACGGATGGATTTGATCCGGCGGGTTACTACGCATCTACCCAATGTGCAGGTAGACAGCTTCCAGGACTTGACGGCCAATTACGTGCGCCTGCGGAATGCGCAGGCCATCGTGCGCGGGGTGCGCTCCGTGACGGATTTCGAATACGAGCTTCAAATGGCGTCCGCCAACCATAAGCTGAATCCGGATGCCGAAACGGTCTTCATGATGACGAATCCGAAATATTCCTATTTAAGCTCGAGCATCGTCAAAGAAATCGCCGCCTATCACGGGGACGTGAAGGATCTGGTTCCGCCCGAGGTGGAGGAAGCGCTAAAGCGGAAGCAGCGCGGTTAACCCGTATGTTTGCGGGAAGGTTGAAGCAGCTTGAACAACAGCGAGCAGGCGATCATCGCCGCCAGCAGCGCCCCTTGCCACTGCAGCAACTGCGGCACGGCTTTCCATAGGGAAAAATAGGCGCTCCAATCGGACGAGATCGCTTCGCTGCCAAGGAATGCGTGATCCGCGTTTTTCGGGAAATAGCGGACGAGCGGCCAAACGAGCCAAGCAGCCGCAAAAGCAAGCGCGCCGTGCAGCAAGCGGACAAGCGCAAAGGGAAACCAGCGCATGCCGGCTTTTCTCAGCACCGACATCGACTGCAGCAGGGCGCTGATGCCGCTGAAGCCAAGCAGGGCGGATATGACGGACCACTGCAGCCGTTCGGCGGCGAAAGCGGCCGTGCTCGCATCGTTCGTGCCGAGATGGACCTCGAACGCTCCGGACAGCCAATAAGATGGAAGGCCGGGAGGGAGTAACCGGCCGGCGATTTGGATGACGACCGCAAAAATAATGATATACCCGCCGACCATCATCAAGGTTTGAACGGCATTCGTCACCGAATCGCCCAGCAGCCTGCCGAATCCGCGGCCGTCTTTGGCATGGGCCGCTTTGGCGGCGTACAGGGAGCGGCGCAGCATGGAAGGTTTGTTTTTGCCGTCGTCCGGCTTTTCTGCAGCCTGCAAAGCGGCGTCTTTACCTGTGCCTCTGCGGCCGATCAGGAGATAGGCGAGCAGTCCGGCGAGCCAATGGACGACCAGCACGACATATCCTGCCGCAGGTTCATGCATCAGCCCGGTCGCGATGACGACCAGAATCAGCATCGGATTGCAAAAATGGGAAAGGGCGGCCAATTTGCCGGCATCCGGACCGCTGAGATCTCCTTGGTCGTACAGCTGTTTGGCGGCCTGGGCGCCTCCCGGAAAACCGGTGGTCATGCCCATGGCAAGAACCCACCCGCCGACGCCGGGAAGCTTGAACAGCCGTTTCATCAACGGCTCGAGCCATGTGCCCAAAGCGTGAATAAAACCGTAAGCAGTCAATATTTCAGACAAAACGAGAAAAGGGAGCAGCGCCGGGAAAACGATCTGCCACCATAATTTGAGACCCTGCAGGGAGGCCTGAAAGGCCGGCGATGGGGAACTGACGATGGCAGCCACCAGCGCAAGCGCCCCCGCGCCGAGCGCCAGCGTGGCGGCAGCGGGAGTGAAGCGGAGAGGGGCCTTTTTTTTCATGATTTTCACCTCTTCTGAGTAAACATAGCTAGTACCCAATCTATGCGGGTAAGACAACCATAAGACCAGGGGAGCAGGATGGAATGAGAGAAGCGAATAACATGCAGCGCACGAAAAAGCGGGAAGCGTCCCGTCTGATCCTCTATATTTTTGCGGTGGCCCTGCTGGTTTACGTCACGGTATACATGCCGACGCCGTACATCATTTATCAGCCGGGAAGCGCAGATGAGGTCAAGCCGATGCTTGCCGTGCAAAAAGGGGATCCCGACGAAAAAGGGGCTTTCATGATGACGACGGTGTCGGCGAGTTATGCCAACCTTGTCATGTTGGTGGTTTCCGCGTTTAACCCGAATGCGGAAATCGACAAAAAGGAGGCAAGGCTGGGCGACCGGAGCGAAGACGAATATGCCGCCGAGCAGGTGTATTTGATGAGCGATTCGCAATCTTCGGCGATGGAAGCGGCGTACCACGAAGCGAACGTCCCGTACAGCATCGTTCCGCAGTATTTGTTTATTTTTTCGACGCCGGAAGGGGACGAAGCCCGGAAACATTTCAAGCCGGGCGACCGCCTTTCCGAAGTCGACGGGAAGCCGGTGACCGACAATGCGACATTGACCAACCTGCTGAAAACGAAAAAGGTAGGCGACCAGGTCACGGTCAAATTGATTCGGGACGGCAAAACGCTGGAGGAAAAAGTGAAGCTGATCGAACTCAAGGACAAGGACACGAACCGGACCCGCCCGGGGCTCGGCGTAACGATCGCGACCATGCAAAAAGTCGTCTCCAAAGACCCGGGGCTCCAGGTGAATTTCCAAAATACCCGCGTCGGGGGACCGTCCGCCGGACTGATGTTCACGATGGAAATCTACAACCAGCTGACGGACGGCGATTTGACCAAAGGTTACCAGGTTGCCGGGACGGGGACGATCGACAAGGAAGGGAACGTAGGCCCGATCGGAGGCGTGCAGCATAAAATCGTCGCGGCCGACCGGAAACACGCGGAAATCTTCTTCGTTCCGAAGGACAATTACGCGGAAGCCAAAGCGAAAGCGGACAAAATAAAAACCGGCATGAAGCTTGTGCCGGTAGAGAAGCTGGAGGATGCCATCGCTTACATGGAGAACCTCCGGGTTAAATCTTAAGGCAATGCGCCCGTTTCATTCCCGGGCGTATAACGGATCGGCGCCTCCAGATAATCCCTGAACATGCTTTGCGTATCTGGATGCGGGAAGGCGTTGGCGTAGGCCGCAGAGGCGCGGAGATCGAGCGTGAGCTGAGGGTGCTCGAACGAAGACGGCTTGACGATGACCGGAAGGGCGGCCGTCTTCTTCATTTGCTTCAGCAGCCGCTGCCCCTTGCCGTTAAAGCCGAGCACGCGCAAATACCCCGGTCCCTTGGCCAGCGCCTCGGGCGACATCTCCCGCTTCGTGTGGCGCAGCAAGATCTGGGCGAGCATCCGCTGCAGCTTCGTATGCGTGTACCGTTTCGTTTTGAGCGCTTTCAGCAGCTCGTCCACGTCCGGCTCTTTCAGGCTAAAGACGGCCCTGCGCAGACGGTGCTCCAGCCCTTCCGTGACCTCGTGATACTCGGCGAGGTTTTCCGGGGAGCTGGTGAGGAGGATATGCATGAGCGCCCCGCGGAAGGAATTCCAGGTGACGGGACCCCGGCCTTCGCGGAATTCCCGGTCGAGAATGCGAAACGTGGTTTCGGGCACGTAGGGCCGGACCGCGCCCACTCCCTGCTCGAGGATCATCTTCCGCACGGCCGTCGCGCTGGCGATGGCCGCGTGGGAGGGCTGCTGATCGTGGTAATCGGCATGGATCCTCGGGATGGTGAGCGGCCGGATGGGGCTGTCCAGGCGGTTCAGCGCGATGAGATAATGCAGCCCGAGCGTATGGTTCGGCTGCTGGATGATCCGGAGAACGTCGCTTTTCTCCCGCGGGAGTCCCGCGGCCTCGGCGGCCGCCCTGCTGTAGGCGGCAGGATAATTCATTCCCTCCCCTAGATGGCATGCGATCCGCTCCCGAAGCTCTTGGCTTTCTTCCGACAACGCGCGGGCGAGGGGGAGCAGCAGATCGAGGGAGCCGCTTTCCGTCCCGAAGCAGAGGCTGTCCACGACACCCGTGGCATGAAGGAGGGAAACGGCGCCGTAAGCGAACCATTCCGCCGGCTGCACCGCATAGGCGGCAGGCAGCTCGATGACGAGATCGGCCCCCATGGCCAGCGCCATCTCGGCGCGGGCGAATTTGCTGACGATTCCCGGTTCGCCGCGCTGAAGGAAGGGGCCGCTCAGCACCGCGACGGCATGTTCCGCGCCGGAAAGCCTCTTCGCTTCGTTGTAATGATGGACATGACCGTTATGCAACGGGTTGTATTCGACGATGATTCCGACGGCAGTCAAGGCGATTTCAACTCCATCCGCGTGGTTAGATTTTTATTCAATATAACATAAAAGCCTGCCAACCCTGCAACAATAACCGTGATGGAGCCGTTCTGGATTTGGCGTTTGACCGCAACGCCAAAAAAAGCAAAGTAAAGGTCAAACTATTGACAAAGCTTCGAAGATATCGGTATAATAATTTTTGTTTGTTTGGAGTGATGTTCATGCACTTTCAATTTAGAAAAATGGCAGCCGGCAGTGAGCCGCTGCAGGTCCGACAGCAAGTGGATGTAAGCCGTTTAGTTCAAGGACTTGGCGATATAAGAGCGCCCCGGCCGCTTTTGGCGGAGCTGGAGGCCACTTATGTCGGACAGGATGCGGTGGATGTGCAAGGAAAGCTTACGATCGAGCTGGACATGGCATGCTCCCGCTGCTTGAAACCCGTGCATCAGCATCTGAACATTCCATTCCACGAGCGGTTCAAGCTTATGAAGTCGACTGAAGAGATTCAGGATGAAGATGACGATACCATTTACGTGGACGATGACACGGTGGATCTTGTTCCGTACGTGGAGGAATCATTCGTGCTTCATATTCCGATGACCGCAGTTTGCAAAGAAGATTGCAAGGGCCTGTGCCCGAATTGCGGAACGGACTTGAATGAAGGAACCTGCGACTGCGATACGGAAGCGGTCGATCCGCGGCTTGCGGCGCTAAAAGATTTTTTCAAATGAGTATGCAAGCATTACCGGAGGCTGTGGCCCCCGGTTGATTGAAATAAGGAGGTGGGAACATGGCAGTACCTCAACGGAGAACGTCCAAAACACGTCGTGACAAACGTCGTACTCACTTTAAACTGGCAGTGCCAGGCATGGTGAAATGTGAACAATGCGGAGAATTGAAGCTTGCTCACCACGTATGCAAAGTGTGCGGAACGTATAAATCTAGAGAAATCATTTCGCAGTAATGCGGCAAATCAAGTAGTACTTCATCTATGGTGAGGTGCTATTTTTTTTGTCTCCTCTTCCTTTTTGGCTTGCCATGCTATATACTGTTTTAGTACCAGGTTCTAAAACGATCGGACGAATTTGATACGGAATTCGTTTTTATAACAGGAGTTAACGCCGGATTTTACAAGATGCTAAGGAGGTGCCTCTGATCGAACGGTTGCCCAAGAAACAGCGACATCAGCAGTTATTGAAAATCATTGAAGAAAACCCGTTTGTGACGGACCGCGAATTGACCCGCGAGCTGAAGGTCAGCATCCAAACGATCCGCCTCGACCGAATGGAGCTCGGCATCCCCGAACTGAGGGAGCGCATGAAGCAGATGGCCGAGCATTCCTACGACCAGGTGCGTTCGCTTCCGCTGGATGAGGTTGTCGGCGATGTTGTGGATCTGCAGCTGGACAAGAGCGGCATCTCCATATTCGAAATCCGGGAAGAGCATGTCTTTTCACGGACGCATATTGCCCGCGGACATTACGTCTTCGCCCAGGCGAACTCATTGGCGGTAGCCCTGATCAACGACGAAATCGCGCTGACGGCCTCGGCGGACATTCGCTTTTTGCGGCAGGTGCATTTAGGCGAGAAGTGCATCGCCAAAGCTTACGTCAGATCGATGAACGGACACAGGGGAAAAGCCAAGGTCGAAGTGTTTACCTACGTCGGCGAAGAAATGGTGTTCCAAGGCAATTTCGTCATTTATCGCTCAACAGGGGAAGATCATATTGAAGGAGGAATGTAGTATGCGGATCGCCATTGACGCCATGGGAGGCGACAACGCTCCCGAATGCAACGTCGAAGGAGCTTTGGCCGCTGCTGCCGAATGGAAAGATACGGAAATCGTATTGGTGGGGGACGAATCGAAAATTCAAGCGCTGCTTCATAAAAACGGCGGCCAGCCCCCTTCCAATCTGGGCGTCCGCCATGCGGGCGAAGTGATCGGTCCGGAGGATGAGCCGGTTAAAGCGGTTCGGCGCAAAAAGGATGCTTCCATGGTCGTGGCCGGACGCATGCTCAAGGAAAAAGAAGCCGACGCGATGATTTCGGCCGGCAACACCGGCGCTCTGATGACGACGGGGCTTCTGATCGTCGGAAGGATGGAAGGCATCGAGCGGCCGGCCCTCGCGCCGATGATACCGACGCTGGACGGAGCCGGCGTCCTGGCGCTGGATTTGGGCGCCAATATGGATGCGAAGCCCGAGCATCTCGCGCAATACGCGCTGATGGGGAGCCTGTACAGGCAGAAGGTGATGGGCGTCGAACGGCCGCGCGTCGGTCTTCTGAACGTCGGCACCGAACCCGGCAAGGGGAACGAGCTGACGAAGCAGACGTTTCCGCTGCTGGAGCAGATGCCGATCCATTTCGTCGGCAACGTGGAGGCCCGCGACATCATGATGGGCACCTGCGACGTTCTCGTTTGCGACGGCTTTGCGGGCAACATTTTGCTTAAGGCCGTCGAAGGCACGGCGGGAGCGATGTTCAAACTGCTGAAGGAACAGTTCACGGCCAACCTCAAAAGCAAGCTGGGAGCCGCACTCCTCATGCCCCAAATGCGCGGGCTGAAGGAAAAGCTGGACTACAAGGAACATGGCGGCGCTCCGCTGCTCGGCTTGAGCGGGTTGATCGTGAAAAGCCACGGCTCGGCCGACGGAAACGCGATCAAAAATGCGGTCCGCCAAGCCCGGATTGCCATTCAGAACAAGCTGGTAGAAAGCATTTCAAACGAAATTAGCGGGAAGAGAGTGACGATATGAACACATTGCGGCCAGTAGGTATCATCGGCACGGGAAAGTACGTGCCCGAGAAGATTTTGACAAACGCCGACCTGGAAAAAATGGTGGACACCAACGACGAATGGATCGTATCCCGCACGGGGATCCGCGAGCGCCATATCGCGGCCGAAGACCAGGCGACGTCCGATCTTTGTTATGAAGCGGCGGTAAAAGCGCTGGAGTCTGCCGGAATGACGGCGGATCAGCTGGACCTGATCATCGTGGCGACGATCACGCCGGATACGTTCTTCCCGTCCACGGCGTGCGTTTTGCAGGATAAGCTTGGAGCGAAAAAGGCAGCCGCCTTCGATTTGTCCGCAGCCTGCTCCGGGTTCGTGTACGGGCTGGCGACGGCCAGCAATTTCATCGGCACGGGCATGTACAACAACGCCCTCGTCATCGGCGCGGACTGCCTCTCCCGGATCACCGACTATACGGATCGCAACACATGCGTCCTGTTCGGCGACGGGGCGGGCGCCGTCATTCTCGGCGAAGTTCCCGCGGGCCGCGGGTTCCAATCCTTCGACCTGGGCGCCGAAGGAGCCGGAGGCACCTTGCTTAAGCTGGAAGCGGGCGGTTCCCGATTGCCGGCATCGGTCGAAACGTTGGAAGGCAAAAAGCATTATATCTACATGAACGGCCGGGAAGTCTTCAAGTTTGCCGTCCGCGTCATGAACACCGCTACCGAGGACGTGCTGAAAAAAGCGGGCAAAACGAAAGAGGATATCGACCTGTTCGTGCCTCACCAGGCCAACATCCGCATCATCCAATCCGCGATGGAGCGCCTGGAGCTTTCGGAGGACAAGGTCGTCATTAACGTGGATAAATACGCGAACACTTCGGCGGCGTCGATTCCGCTCGCGCTCGTCGAAGCGGCAGAGCAGGGCCGGATGAAGGAAGGCGACTGCGTGCTGATGGTCGGTTTCGGGGGCGGCCTCACTTGGGGAGCTTCCGTTCTGATATGGTAATCGCCCTTGCAACGATTTAGGGGACGCCGGATGATCACGCGACCCCGTTTCATTACGTAGGCCGAAGCTGCCGCCGGCCGTTGCTTTAAGGGAAAACGCGGCCGGCGCCCGCAAGGCAACACAAGTTAGTGGGAGGAGCGCAAAAGATGGGTAAAACGGCATTTGTATTTCCTGGACAAGGAGCCCAGTCCGTCGGAATGGGCAAAGACTTTTACGAGGCGCATGCCGCCTCGCGCGAAATTATCGACAGCGCGGACCGCGCGCTGGGATTTCCGCTTTCGAAGCTCATGTTCGAAGGCCCGGACGGCGAATTGAAGAAGACGTTTAATACGCAGCCGGCTTTGCTGACGGCGAGCATCGCCGCATTAACGGCGCTCCGCGAGAAAGGAATCGAGCCCGATTACGTCGCCGGCCATAGTTTGGGCGAATACAGCGCGCTTGTCGCTGCGGGAGTTCTTGTCTTCCAAGACGCGGTGAAAATCGTGCGTGCCCGCGGAGAATTCATGGAGGCGGCCGTTCCCGGGGGACAAGGAGCCATGGCGGCCGTGCTCGGCGCGGACCGTTCGGCTCTGGAGCAGCTGTGCCGCACCGTCACGGAGGAAGGCCATCTGGTGGAAATGGCCAACATCAACTGCCCGGGACAAATCGTCGTTTCCGGCACCAAAGAAGGCGTTGCAGCCGTTGGGGAACGCGTGAAGGAAGCCGGGGGCAAACGGGCGATCCCGCTCGAAGTCAGCGGACCGTTCCATTCCTCCCTGATGAAGGAAGCGGCGCAGAAGTTGGCGGCGAAGCTTGAGGAGGCCGCGTTCAGCGAACCCGCCGTTCCGGTCGTTGCCAACGTAACGGCCCGTCCGGCCGAAAATGCTGACCGGATCCGGGAGCTTCTCGTCGAGCAGGTATATTCTCCCGTCCTTTGGGAAGACACGGTGGCTTACCTGATCGCCGAAGGCGTCGACACGTTCGTCGAGATCGGACCGGGCAACGTGCTGACGGGGCTCGTCAAAAAAATGGACAAGACCGTGAAGCTGATCAACATCAATACGCTTGAAAGTCTATCCGCAAGCTTCTAAAAATATGGGATGAAAGAAATGCCCGTATACTAAGAAGAAAGGAGAATTCGCATGTCCAAACCATTGCAGGGACAAGCCGCGCTCGTTACCGGCGCATCCCGCGGGATCGGCCGCAGCATCGCGCTTGCGCTTGCCGAAGCCGGAGCGAACGTTGCCGTCAACTATTCGGGCAGCGAAGCCGCCGCGCAGGCGGTCGTCGATGAGATCAAGCAGCTGGGCGTCGAGGCGTTCGCCGTTCAGGCCAACGTCGGGCAATCGGACCAGGCCGAGAACCTTATCAAAGAGGTAACGAACGTATTCGGCCGGATCGACATCCTGGTAAACAACGCGGGAATTACGAGAGACAACCTGATCATGCGCATGAAAGAGGAAGAATTCGACCAAGTGATCGAAACCAACCTCAAAGGCGTGTTCAACTGCCTCAAATCCGCCAGCCGTCCGATGATGAAACAGCGCTACGGCCGGATCATCAACATCTCTTCGGTCGTCGGCGTGCTCGGCAACGCGGGGCAGGCTAACTACGTGGCGGCGAAAGCCGGCGTCATCGGCCTGACCAAGTCATCGGCGCGGGAGCTTGCTTCGCGCGGCATTACGGTGAACTGCGTGGCTCCGGGATTTATCGACACCGATATGACCCGCGAGCTTTCGGATGAACTGAGAGACAAAATGATTCGGGATATTCCGCTCGCCCGTCTCGGCCGGCCGGAGGAAATTGCCAAGGTTGTGGTTTTCCTGGCCTCCGAAGGGGCATCCTATATGACAGGACAAACTCTTCATGTAGACGGCGGCATGTATATGTAACGCCCGCAAAAACAGGCTAGACGGCCAAAAAGAGAACCGTTTTCATAGCCTCTGGCATTTTGAAAACTTTTCTCGTATAATACCAAGGAGGAGGTGAACCGGATGTCCGATGTATTGGAGCGTGTAAAGCGCATCGTCGTGGATCGTTTGGGTGCTGACGAAGCTGAGGTAACACTGGAAGCATCTTTTAAAGATGATCTTGGTGCTGATTCTCTCGACGTTGTTGAACTCGTCATGGAATTGGAAGACGAATTCGATCTGGAAATCTCTGATGAAGACGCAGAGAAAATTACGACCGTAGGTGAAGTTGTAAATTACATACAATCTCATACCTAAGTCATTTGATAAGTCCCGTACTGCTATACAGGCGGGACTTCTCCTCATTTTGAAAGTGAAATGCGAATGGACATGAATATTTGCACCGGACGGGCTTCTATCGTCCGTGCAATCGATATAGAGGTGAACGTACTTGAAGCATAGAGTGGTTATAACCGGGATGGGCGTTGTGACGGCACTCGGCCATGACCTGGACACGTTTTGGAATAACTTGATGGCGGGCAAATCGGGGGTTTCGAGGATCGAATCTTTCGACGTCAGCGAATATCCTACGCAAATTGCGGCTTCGGTCAAGGATTTTAATCCCGAAGACTTCATGGACAAGAAGGAAGCCCGCAAAATGGACCGCTTCGTCCAGTTTGCGGTAGCGGCCGGAAAAGCGGCGCTTCAGCACAGCGGGCTGGACATCGCGAAGGATGCGGATGCGAATCGCGTCGGCGTGTCCATCGGGTCCGGCATCGGCGGTCTCGGAACTTGGGAAGACCAGCACAACATTCTGCTCGAAAAGGGGCCGAAACGCGTTAGCCCGTTTTTCATCCCGATGATGATCGCCAACATGGCTTCCGGCCAATTGTCCATCATGCTCGGGGCGAAGGGGCCGAATACGACGCCGGTCACGGCTTGCGCCACCGGTTCGCATGCCATCGGCGATTCGTTTAAGCTCATCCAGCGCGGCGACGCGGACGTCATGATCTGCGGCGGTGCCGAAGCGACGATCCGTCCGACGGGGATGGCCGGATTTTGCGCGATGCGCGCGATGTCCACGCGCAATGACGAGCCGGAAAAAGCGAGCCGTCCGTTTGACACGGGCCGCGACGGGTTCGTCATGGGCGAGGGGGCCGGCATTCTGGTTCTGGAATCGCTCGAGCATGCCCAAAAACGCGGCGCGCGCATTATCGCCGAGGTTGTCGGCTACGGCCTGAGCGGCGATGCTTACCACATTACCGAGCCGGATCCGGACGGGCCTGCACGCTGCATGACGATGGCGCTGCGCGACGCCGGGCTTGACCCCGAGGCGGTCGACTACATTAACGCCCACGGGACCTCAACGCCTGTCGGCGACCGTTCCGAAACGATCGCGATCAAAAAGGCGCTGGGCGACCATGCCGCCAAGGTAGCGGTCAGCTCGACGAAATCGATGACCGGCCATCTGCTGGGCGCGGCCGGCGGCGTCGAAGCGGTTATTTGCGGATTGTCGCTCGAACATCAAAAAATCGCGCCGACGATCAATTTGGAAAATCAGGATCCGGAATGCGATCTGGATTACGTTCCGAATCATGCCCGCGACGCGAAGCTGGACGTCGTCATGTCCAACTCTTTTGGTTTTGGCGGCCATAATGCCACGATCATTCTTAAAAAATTCGATGAGTAAGGGGACGATTTGTTGAGTGGAGATCTGAAGCAGTTACAGCAGAAACTTCAAATCCAATTTCACAATCGGCTGCTGCTGAAACAGGCCTTTACCCACGCTTCTTATGTCAACGAACACCGCTTCAGCCAGCAGCAGGATAACGAACGCCTTGAATTTCTGGGCGATGCCGTGCTGGAGCTGACGGTATCCGAATATCTGTACCGGCTTTTTCCGAACCGTCCCGAAGGTGAACTGACAAAGCTGCGCGCGGCCATCGTCTGCGAGCCGTCGCTCGTGAAGTTTGCGGAAAGTTTGGAATTCGGGCAGTACGTGCTGCTCGGAAAAGGGGAAGAGCTGACCGGCGGGCGCACCCGCCCGGCTTTGCTCGCGGACGTTTTCGAATCGTTTGTCGGCGCCCTTTATCTCGATCAGGGCCTGGAAGCGGCCCGTTCGTTTTTGCAGACCTACGTTTTTCCCCAAGTCGAATCCGGGGGCAATCTCCATATGAGCGATTTCAAGACGGAGCTGCAGGAATTGACGCAGCATCATAATATGGGCGCTTTGGAATACCGGATCGTAGAAGAACGGGGGCCGGCGCATGAACGTGAGTTTGTCTCCGAGGTATATATGGGAAATGAGCGCGTAGGAAGAGGAACGGGCCGCTCCAAGAAAGAAGCCGAGCAGCAGGCTGCGGCAGTCGCCCTGAAGCAGCTGAAGCTCGCGGGAACGGACGGCTCCCTGTAAGTATTCAAGGACAAACAAAGAGCAAAGAGCAGTCGCACATGATGAACGGCAGTAGCCTTCAGACTGCTTTTTGCTCTTTCTTCGTTGAAGGCCGGCCGAGCTCCCAATGAGGCGCGGGGTTATGGTATTATAAGGTTTAGAGGTGATTTGGATTATATGTTTTTGAAGCGGATTGAATTAGCGGGTTTTAAATCGTTTGCCGACAAAACCGAAATGGAATTTGTCCGCGGCATCACGGCGGTCGTAGGTCCGAACGGCAGCGGCAAAAGCAACATTTCCGACGGCATCCGCTGGGTTCTTGGGGAACAAAGCGCCAAATCGCTGCGCGGAGGCAAAATGGAGGACATTATCTTTGCGGGAAGCGACGCGCGTAAGGCGGTCAATTTCGGCGAAGTGTCGCTGACCCTCGATAATGAGGACCATGCCCTGCCTCTGGATTTTAACGAGGTAACGGTGACGCGCCGGGTACACCGGAGCGGAGACAGCGAATATTTTATCAACAGGCAATCGTGCCGGCTGAAGGACATCACCGAGTTGTTCATGGATACCGGCATCGGCAAAGAAGCGTACTCCATTATCGGACAAGGCCGGATCGAAGAAATCTTGAGTACAAGGTCCGAGGACCGCAGAGGGATTTTCGAAGAGGCTTCCGGTATCGTCAAATATAAATCGCGAAAAAAAGATGCGGTCCGCAAGCTCGATGAAACCGAGCAAAATCTGCTCCGCATTCACGACTTGGTTACGGAACTAGAAGACCAGATCGGGCCCCTCAAGGAACAGTCCGAAAAGGCCATCCACTATAAACAGCTGCGCGAGCAGCTCAAAACGAAGGAAATTTCGCTGTACGTGCACCAAATCGAGCAGATCCACGCCGCCTGGAGCGAAGCCAACGCGAAGCTGAAGGTGCTGCAGGAGGAGCAGCTTCAGCTGTCCACGGTCGTGTCCGCGCATGATGCCAAGCTGGAAAGCGACCGGGCGGCGCTGCGCAAGCTGGAGTCGGAAGTCGAAACGCTGCAAGGCGAGCTTCTGCAGTACAGCGAGGCCTATGAGAAAAGCGAAGGTTATGCGGAAGTGCTGCGGGAGCGCAAGCGGAACCTGGAAGCGAACCGGGAGCAGCTTTTGAATACGCTGAGCAGCGGAGATGAGCGTTTCGAGGACCGCAAGGCGGAAATCGAACTGCTGAAAATGAAGCTGGAAGCATCGCAGGACGAATTGAAGCAGCTGCGCGAGCAGCTTTCGAACGAAGAGTCCAAGCTGGCCGGCTTGACCGGGGGAATCAGCCAGCAGCAGGAGGAGAGCCTGAAAGGCAACTTGCTCGAGCTGATGAACCAAATGGCTCAGGCGCGCAACGAAATCCGTTATGCGGACCAGCAGCAGGAAGCTTTGGCCCGCCGCATGAGCCGCGCCGACGAGGAAACGGGCAAATGGGAAGGCAAAAAGGAAGAACTGATGGGCCGCAAGCAGCAGCTCGACCAGGCGATCGAAAAAATCGGGCAAGAGATTCGGGATCTTCGCGGCAGTTACATTACCGAAAGCGAACGGTACCAATCGCTTCAGCGGCTGCTGGATGAAAGCCAAAGCATGCTGCGGAAGTGGGAGCAGAAGCGCGAAGCGCAAATTTCGCGCCGGGACACGATGAAGGAAATGGCCGATGATTTTGACGGCTTTATGTTGGGCGTCAAGGAAGTGCTGAAGGCTGCGCGCAAATCGGTGCTGCATGGCGTACACGGGGCCGTCGCCGACCTCATCCGCGTACCGGAACGGCTGGAGCTTGCGGTTGAAACGGCGCTGGGCGCGTCGCTGCAGCATGTGGTCATGGATAACGAGGCGGTGTCCCGCCAAGCGATCGCATTCCTGAAGCAGCGGCAGCTCGGACGGGCGACGTTCCTGCCGCTCGACGTCATCCGCGCGCGGAACATTTCCTCCGGCGACCGGTCCATGATCGAAGGCGTAGAGGGATTTGTCGGCATTGCGGCGGACCTGATCCGATACGAGGACAGATATGCCCCGATCGTCGGCAGCCTGCTCGGCAATGTCATTCTGGCGGAAAGCCTGGAAGTAGCCAACAAAATCGCCGCCCGCTGCCAATACCGCTATCGGGTCGTGACGCTGGAAGGCGACGTCGTGAATGCCGGCGGTTCGATGACGGGCGGCAGCCAGCACAAGAAAAACAACAACCTGCTCGGCCGCAAACGCCAGCTCGAACAGCTGGACCAGGAAATATTGGATACGGAAAATCAGCTGCGCAAGCTGACCCAAAGCATCCAGGACGTGAAAAACCAGCTGGCCGAAACGCAGGAGAAGCTGGATAAGCTTCGCCAAACCGGCGACGAAAAGCGGATCGAAGAGCAGAACCTCTCCGGCGACCTGAAGCAGTTGGAGCATGAGCTTCGGCATGTGCTGGAGCAGGTGCAGCTGGCCGGCCAGGAGAGAACCGGCTTCAATGAAGAAAACGAACAGCTGCAGAAAGCGCGCGATGAAGCCGTCAAAAAGCTCGCGCAGCTGGAGGAGGAAGAAAAGGCGACGCATCAGGCGATCCAGGCTGCCGAATTTGCCCGCAAAGCCAGCGAATCGGCCAAGGAGGAGCTCCAGACCCAGCTGACCCAGCTCAAAGTCCGGGAAGGCAAGCTGGACCAGGAATGTTTCTCGCTTGAGGAACAGCTCCGCCGGATGCAAAACGAATTCAACTCCCACGATAAGGAGCTGCGCCAATCGAAGACGCTGCTGGCATCGATCGAGGCGGATCTCGAAAACAACGCCAAGGAATCGATCCAGCAAATCGAGGACCTGAACCGCTACAAGCTGAAGAAGGAGCAGGCATCCGAGCAGCTGGATTTCAAGCGTGCGGCCCGGATGCAGCTTTCGAAAAAGCTGGAACAGGACGAAAGCGAAACGAAGGAGCAGCGGACGCGCCTGAAGGCGGTGGAAGACCAGCTGCGGCAAACGGAAATCGGCGTGAACCGGCTTGACGTCGAATTGGAGAATATCCTCAAAAAGCTGAGCGAGGACTATGAGCTTAGCTATGAGCTGGCCAAAGCGAGATATCCGGTTCCGGAAGACGTGCCTGCCGTACAGGCCGAGGTCCGCGAATTGAAGCGCGGCATTGCGGCGCTCGGTGACGTCAACTTGGGCGCCATCGAGGAATATCAGCGCGTCAACGAACGGTATCAGTTCCTCAGCGAGCAAAAGGCCGATCTGGTCGAGGCCAAAACGACCCTGTACGAGGTCATCCGGGAAATGGACGATGAGATGTCCAAGCGGTTCAAGCAGACCTTCGATGCCATCCGGCACGAATTCGGCACGGTGTTCGTCAAGCTGTTCGGCGGCGGCCGGGCAGACCTCGTGCTGCTGGATCCCGAGCATCTGCTGGAAACGGGCATCGACATCGTAGCGCAGCCTCCGGGCAAAAAGCTGCAAAACCTGCAGCTGCTTTCCGGCGGCGAACGAGCGTTGACCGCCATGGCGCTGCTGTTTGCCATTTTGCAGGTCAAACCGGTGCCGTTTTGCGTGCTCGACGAAGTGGAAGCGGCGCTCGACGAAGCGAACGTCGTTCGTTTTGCCCAATATTTGCGCGAGTTTTCCGAACAAACGCAGTTTATCGTCGTGACGCACCGCAAAGGCACGATGGAAGAAGCCGACGTGCTGTACGGCGTAACGATGGAGGAAGGCGGGGTATCCAAGCTGGTATCCGTTCGCCTCGAAAACGATGAAGCCGAGATCGCCTGACATCAGGCAATGACGACAGAGATGGAGGAGACATATGAGCTTTTTCAAAAAGCTGAAAGAAAGCATTTCCAGCAAAACCGAGGCGGTGACAAGCAAATTCCGCGACGGCCTGGAAAAAACCCGCAAGGGATTTGTCGAGAAAGTGGCGGACCTGATGATTCGCCGCAAAAAAATCGACGAGGAATTTTACGAGGAGCTCGAAGAGATTTTGATCGGGGCCGACGTCGGCGTCAATACGGTCATGGAGCTCATCGACGATCTGCGCGCCGAGGT
The DNA here is from genome assembly GCF_057546105.1 of Paenibacillus sp. YAE3. Lineage (NCBI taxonomy): Bacteria > Bacillati > Bacillota > Bacilli > Caryophanales > Paenibacillaceae > Paenibacillus > Paenibacillus sp. YAE3. The sequence goes on from NZ_BAAIYF010000003.1 coordinate 360,857, forward strand.
GAAGAAACAGCGGATCGAAGACGCGTCCGAGCTGCAGCCGATTTTGTCGCAAAAGCTGATGGAGCTGCTGCGCGGAGACGACGATAACGCCATTCGCATGAACCCGGACGGCATCACCGTCATTTTGTTCGTCGGCGTCAACGGCGTCGGCAAAACGACGACGATCGGCAAGCTGGCCCACCGTTTTAAGCAGGAAGGGAAAAAAGTGATCCTGGCCGCAGGCGACACGTTCCGTGCCGGGGCCATCGAGCAGCTTGAAGTATGGGGGGAACGCGCCGGCGTGGAAGTCATCAAGCAGCATGCCGGATCGGACCCTGCCGCCGTCATGTTCGACGCCGTACAGGCCGCCAAGCAGCGGCAGGCGGATGTCCTCATTTGCGATACGGCAGGACGTTTGCAGAACAAAACGAACCTGATGGAAGAGCTGAATAAAATTTTCCGCGTCATTCAGCGGGAAATTCCGGGAGCGCCGCATGAAGTGCTGATGGTACTGGATGCGACGACCGGGCAAAACGCGCTCAACCAAGCGAAGCTTTTCGGCGAAAAAAGCGGCGTCACCGGCTTGGTGCTGACGAAGCTGGACGGCACTGCCAAAGGCGGCATCGTCGTAGCGATTCGCCAGGAGCTGAACCTGCCGGTCAAATTCGTCGGCCTCGGCGAAAAAATGGAGGATCTGCAGCCGTTTGATTCCGAGCAGTTCGTGCATGCGCTTTTCGCAGGGCTGATTCAAGAGCAGGAGCAAGGCGACGAGACCGAAACAGCTAATGATTAAAAGTTAAGCGACATAGCCAACTAAGCTTATTAGCCAGATAGTAACATAAAAAAGGCTTTGCCATGGAAGGTCCGGGTTTCGGGGAAAACCGCTTCCGTCGCAAAGTCTTTTTTGATGCAGCGAGAAATCTTTTGATTTTATATCATTTATTTGGAATAACTTTGAACCGGACCGCCTTCTCGTTCGCCTATAAAGCATAAGACAAACGCATCATCCCGGGAAACTTTCAAATACTGAAAGTTGCGTTTTTCTATCACAAATTCATGAAATCAAAAGCTTTATACCCATGAGGAGGCAACCAGAATGAAAAAAACGACCATTGCCGTATTAACGACAGCGCTGCTGCTTGGAGGAGCCGTGAACGGATCCGTCCTGCATGCCGCAACAAACGCCCAACCTGCCCAGAATGCACCCGTTTCCGGCACCGGCTTCTCCCTGAACCCCGGAATCGAGAAACAATATGGGGGAGCGGCGTTTACGCTGGAATCGCTGAAGGCCGGTTCGAATGCAACCGAATTTTCCCTTTCGCGGATCGTTCCGGAAAACATCGACAAAGAGATCGACAAAAATATTATGGCGATGAATATTCTGGTCATCGATACCAACGGACGGATTTACGAACGGATTCAAGCCAAAGAGCAATGGCGCCAAAAGCAGGACGGCAGCTTCGACCGGGTGTATACGGAGCAGGTGGCGGCATTAAAAGGAAACCCGAAAACGCTGAAGCTCAAACCGTATGTAGGAGGCAATTACGACGACAACTCCCTTCAATCGGCACAAAAAGCGAACGTGACGGTTCCATTGAAGGGAAAATATCCGATCGTACTCGATCAAGGTAAAATCGGCACCGTGGCCATAACGAGCGTGGAATACGGAAAAGATAAGACGGTTCTGAACGTGACGGCCAAGGGAGAAGTGGCTTCCGTTCAAACGGTTCCGATCTGGCTTGTACAAAACGGAAAATCTCTTAATCAGCTGCGCAAGGAGTTGATCGGAGTTGACAAGGGCGTATATCGCTACCAATTGATATTCCCGGCAGTGGACAAAAAAGCGGCGCTTAGCGCGATGACGAAACGAATGACACCTGTTACCTTTCTGAAGGAACTGGAGATGGAAGTAAATTTGGACCAAAAATGAACCCATCCGAGGCTTGTTTCGCCCATATCCGAAAACGGCGGTCACCGGAATTCATTCCGGCGGATTGCCGTTTTCGTTTTTCGTTCACTTATAAAAAAGGGTTACACCTCGCGAAGCCGAAGCGGGAGCCGCGTTCTCTGGCGCGGCCGGCGTACAGGCACACCTGCGGGGGGATTTTCATAAGCTTTAACAGGCTTAGGCTTAGGCGAAAACCGGTACATAAAAGAATCCTTTCTTGCGGTTCGCTCGAACATGATGTTTTTGGCATCAGGCAGCTGCAGCACCTAAAGATACAGCAATATATACACATCTTTTCATCGTTTTTTTATAGCCATTTTCCCCTTTGAACCGTCCATTGGAACAGCTGAGGACGGCCGGGACCCCGCAAAAGTGGAAATGGCAGAGGAGGGAAGGTTATAATGATAAGTAAAGAAACCATGAGAGGGTTGTTTATGGCGAACACATATACCTACAGCCGGCGGGAAGAAGTGGCCAATGCCATTACCCACGGCATCGGCGCGCTGCTTAGCGTAGCCGCTTTAATCGTTCTGATCGTCTTTTCGACTATGAAGGGAACGGCTTGGCATATCGTCAGTTTTTCCGTTTACGGCACGACGATGCTGATTTTGTATTTGAATTCCACCCTGGTGCACAGCTTTAAGGAAGGAAAAATCAAAGACCTGTTCGAAATTTTCGACCACTCTTCCATCTACTTGTTTATCGCCGGCACGTACACGCCGTTTATGTTGGTGGCGATCCGCGGACCGCTGGGCTGGACCTTGTTCGGGATCGTGTGGGGGATCGCCGTGTTGGGCTGCATTTTCAAAGCTTATTTCACGAAACGCTTTTTATTTATGTCGACGATATTTTATCTGATGATGGGCTGGATGGTCGTCGTTGCCTGGGGGCCGCTTACGGCAGCCGTGGCGTCCGGCGGAATCGTTTTGCTCGCGGTCGGGGGCGTGCTTTATACGCTCGGAACGATATTTTACGTCTGGCGCGGGTTCCCGTTCCATCATGCCATTTGGCATTTATTCGTGCTAGGCGGCAGCATCGTCCACTTTTTCGCCGTGCTGGTTTATTTGCTCCCCTGGTCGTAAAACGCTTGATAGCAAGAGGTTCGAGCCGGTTGGGGGGCCGATGGGAAAAAGATCGGAGGATGACAAGGAATAATGCTTGACATCTTTCTTCGTTTTATGTATGATAATGAACGTTAATGAAGTGTAAAGTGTTTTTCCTTGACGAAGGGAGTGCCCCTAAATGAGTCAGGAGAATCGGCTCGAGAAAACGAACCGGATCAATCTGTTGTTTGACTTCTACGAACTTTTGCTGACGGAAAAGCAGCAGACGTTCCTTAAATATTACTTTCACGATGATTTTTCCCTCGGGGAAATCGCCGCCGAATTCGAGATCAGCAGGCAGGCGGTATATGAACATATCAAACGGGCCGAGCAGGTGCTGGAGCAGTATGAGGAAAAGCTCGGGCTGCTCAAGAAGCACGAACGGCGCGTACAGGATTTAGAGAAGCTGCGCGAGTTGGTGAATGCCAGCGCGATGGCGCAGAGTGATAAAACGAACATTAATGATCTAGTGGATCAATTGGAAGCATGGGAATAAATCAAATGAAGGAGGTGGCGGTTCATGGCATTTGAAGGATTGACCAGCAGGCTGCAGAACGTATTCAGCAAGCTGCGCGGCAAAGGGAAGGTCACCGAGGACGACGTAAACGAAGCGATGCGCGAAGTGCGTCTGGCCCTTTTGGAAGCGGACGTCAACTTTAAAGTCGTCAAGGATTTCGTGGCCAAGGTGAAGGAAAAAGCCGTCGGCACGGAAGTGATGCAAAGCTTCACCCCGGGCATGGTGATCATTGACATCGTCAATAAAGAGCTTACCGAGCTGATGGGCGGAAGCCAGGCGAAACTGGCGAAAGCCAACAAGCCTCCAACCGTGATCATGATGGTCGGTTTGCAGGGTGCCGGTAAAACGACGACTTCCGGCAAGCTGGCCAAAATGCTGCAAAAGCAAAACCACCGTCCGCTGCTCGTTGCAGGCGATATTTATCGCCCGGCGGCAATCAAGCAGCTCCAGGTACTGGGAGAACAGATCCAAGTGCCGGTATTTTCGCTCGGAGACAAGACAAGCCCGGTGGAAATCGCGAAGCAGGGCTTGCAGCATGCCAAGGACAACGGCCATGATTATTTGATCGTCGATACCGCCGGCCGTCTTCACGTCGACGAAGAGTTGATGGAAGAGCTGCGGCAAATCCACGCCGAAATCAAGCCGGACGAAGTGCTGCTCGTCGTCGACGCCATGACGGGGCAGGATGCCGTCAATGTGGCGGACACGTTTAACAAGCAGCTCGAACTGACGGGCGTGGTCCTGACCAAGCTGGACGGCGATACGCGCGGCGGTGCCGCGTTGTCCGTCAAGGCGGTGACCGGCTGCCCGATCAAATTCGCCGCGCTGGGCGAAAAAGTCGACGCGCTTGAGCCTTTCCATCCGGAGCGGATGGCTTCGCGGATTCTCGGCATGGGCGATATGCTGTCGCTGATCGAAAAGGCGCAGTCCAACATCGACGCCGAAAAAGCCAAGGAAATGGAGCGCAAAATGCGCAACGCCGAATTTACCTTCGACGATTTCCTGGAGCAGATGGAGCAAGTGAAGAAGCTTGGCCCGATCGACCAGATCATGGACATGATTCCCGGCATGGGCAAGCTGAAGCAGGTGAAAGACTTGAAGGTCGACGAGAAACAGATGGGCCGCATCGAAGCCATCGTGTTCTCGATGACGAAAGAAGAGAAACAGAATCCGGACATCATCAACCACAACCGCCGCAAGCGGATTGCCACGGGCAGCGGAACGTCGCTCGCCGAGGTGAACCGGCTGATCAAGCAGTTCGACGAGATGCGCCGGATGATGAAACAGTTCTCGGATATGATGGGGCCGAAAGGTCCTAAAGGCAAGGCCTTAAAACAGTTAAAAGGATTGGCCGGCAAAGGCGGACTTCGGTTCCCGTTCCGTTAATCTGAAAGATATATATTTTGTTGAAGGAGGTGAATTTCGTGGCAGTACGTATTCGTCTGAAACGCATGGGTGCTCATAAAGCTCCTTTCTACCGCATCGTGGTATCGGATTCCCGTTCCCCGCGTGACGGCCGTTTTATCGAAGAAATCGGTTACTACAACCCGGTACAACAACCGGCTGAAGTGAAAATCGATGAAGATAAAGCTCTTGCATGGCTCCAAAATGGTGCGCAAGCATCCGATACGGTTCGCAACTTGCTGAGCAAAGCGGGCGTGTTGAAGAAGTTCCATGAGCTGAAGCAACAGAAATAATGACTGATGGTGAGGGTTATCTATGGAAGAATTAGTCGGAGTCATTGCTAAGGCTTTAGTGGATCATCCCGAAGATGTGACCGTGAGAACGGTGGAGAAGGATCATCTGATTGTCTATGAACTAACCGTGCATCCGGACGATGTAGGGAAGGTCATCGGCAAGCAGGGCCGGATCGCCAAGGCGTTCCGCACGGTCGTCACTTCCGCAGCAGTCAAAATGGATAAACGCGTAACCGTGGATATTATATCTTAAAGGTACGAAGGGGGCTAGGATGCATTTCCTAGCCCTTTTTTTCGAATGATCGGATCGATATGTTTCCGGCGGAGCAAAATAGGCAGGAGAGCCGGAAATTTGCCGTTCAAGAAGGAATTATGCCTTATCCGCGGTATTATATAGGATGGAAGCAAATGCCGCCGGGCAAGCGGCGGTTATTTGTTTAAATATTCGGTTTCATTTTTCGAAGGCGCCAAAACGGCGTTTTTGGCTCCGGTCTACGGGACCGGAAACAGCAATGAATGCAGGAGGAAAGTATGCCGCAAACCATGTTAAACGTAGGCAAGATCGTAAACACCCACGGGATCAAAGGCGAGATCAAGGTATTGTCGCACACGGATTTTCCCGAAGTCCGTTTTGCCAAAGGCAGCGAGCTGTTGATCGTCCCGCCGGACGGGAAAGCGCCCTTGCCCGTCACGGTCCAATCCTCGAGATTCCATAAGAATATGTACATCGTGAAGCTGGAAGAGTACGATAATATCAACGACGTTGAAAAATTCAAGGGCAGCATGCTGAAAGTCAACGGCGAGGACTTGGTCGAGCTGCCGGAAGACGAGTTTTATTTCCATGAAATCATCGGCTGTCACGTCATGACGGATGAAGGACAGGAGCTGGGCGTCATTACGGAAATTCTTACGCCGGGAGCCAACGACGTATGGGTCGTGAAGCCGAAAGAGGGAAAAAGCATCCTGATTCCGTACATCGATGACGTCGTTCTGGACGTGAACGTCAAAGACCGGAAAGTGGTCGTTCATTTGATGGAAGGGCTGCTGTAATATGATGAAGGTCGATGTGCTGACATTGTTCCCGGAAATGATGGACGGCGTATTCCGCTCGAGCATACTCGGAAAAGCGCAGGAGAAAGGCATCGTCAGCTTGAATGCGATCAACTTCCGCGAGTATTCCAACAGCAAACACGGGACGGTGGATGATACGCCGTACGGGGGCGGGGGAGGCATGGTGCTGAAGCCGGAGCCGATTTTTTCGGCCGTGGAGGATTTGGTGTCCCGGACGTCCACGACTCCCCGCATTATTTTGATGTGCCCGCAAGGCGACACCTTTACGCAGCGCAAGGCGGAGGAGTTTGCCAAGGAGGAGCATCTTATTTTTATTTGCGGACATTACGAAGGGTATGATGAACGGATCCGCGAGCATCTGGTGACGGACGAGTTGTCAATTGGGGACTATGTGCTGACCGGCGGGGAGCTTCCGGCCATGGTAGCCATCGATTCGATCGTGCGTCTGCTGCCGGGAGTGCTGGGCAACGAAACCTCGGCCGTAACCGACTCGTTCAGCACGGGATTGCTCGAATATCCGCATTATACCCGTCCAGCAGAGTTCAGAGGCTGGAAGGTGCCCGATATACTTCTAAGCGGACACCATGCCAACATTGAGCTGTGGCGCCGCGAGCAGGCCTTGAAACGAACGCTGGAGCGCCGTCCGGACCTGCTGGACAAGGTCGAACTTACCGATCAGGACCGGCAAATCCTTAAACGGCTGCAGAACGAGCGTGAAAGCGGCCGATAGGCCGGTTTCACGCTTGCTTCATCAAAGACGGGGCTCAAATCATCTTATCTTTCGAAGGAGGATCTCCATGGATTACAAAAATTATTTCCAGGGCAATAGAGACAAACATTTGGGCGAATTGAAGGAATGGTTGTCCATTCCGAGCATTTCGGCTTTGTCCGAACATAAACCGGATGTGAAGCGTGCTGCCGAGTGGCTTGCCGAGACGATGACCCGGGCCGGGCTTGAAAACGTTACAATTCATGAAACCAAAGGACATCCGATCGTGTATGCCGATCATCTGCATGCCGAAGGCAAACCGACAGTTCTTGTATACGGCCATTATGACGTGCAGCCGGTCGATCCGCTGAACCTGTGGCAAACGCCGCCGTTCGAGCCGGATATTCGCGACGGCAAACTGTTCGCCAGAGGAGCGACGGACGATAAAGGCCAACTATTCCTACATATCAAAGCGGTCGAAGCGATCCTGGCACAGGAAAAGCAGCTGCCCGTGAACATCAAATTTTGCGTTGAAGGCGAAGAAGAAGTATCCAGCCCGAACCTGCCGACGTTCCTCGAGGAGAATCAGGATCGGTTGAAAGCGGATATGGTGCTTATTTCCGATACTTCCCTGCTCGAAAAAGGAAAACCTGCCATTTGCGTGGGCTTGCGCGGGCTTTGCTCCCTCGAAGTGGCCCTCCACACCGCCAATACCGACCTGCATTCCGGTTCGTACGGCGGGGGCGTTCCGAATGCGCTGCATGCCATGGTCAGCTTGCTGGACTCCCTGCATGACGAAAAGGGACGGGTCAGCGTCGAAGGATTTTACAAAGGCGTGCTGGAATTGACGCCGGAGGATCGCGAAGAATTCAAAAAACAAAACGTGGACGAAGAAAAGCTGAAGCAGGATCTGGGTCTGGACGCCCTGTTCGGGGAAGAAGGATTCACCTTTGCCGAAAGAACCGGAGCGCGCCCAACGCTGGAGCTGAACGGCGTTTACGGCGGCTTCCAAGGGGAAGGCAGCAAAACGGTCATTCCGAAGGAAGCGCATGCGAAAATTACCTGCCGCCTCGTTGGTCATCAGGATCCGCAGGACATTCTCGACAAAATCGAGAAACATCTTTACAGCCATGTACCGACCGGCGCTAAGATCGTCGTGACCCCAATGGAAAAAGGCAATCCGTTTACGATCGACCCTTCTACGCCCGTGCTGCAAAAAGCGGCCGACGCCTATGAGCATGTATACGGCACGCGCCCTGTCTTTACCCGCGACGGCGGTTCGATTCCGATCGTCGAAACGTTCTCGCGCGTTCTTGAAGCTCCAGTCGTGTGCATGGGCTTTGGCCTTCCGGACGAAAATCTTCATGCGCCGAACGAACATTTCAATCTTGAAAACTTCGATTTGGGTCTGCTGACCATCGTTGATTTCCTGAGAAGAGTGTAACCACGTGACAAGCAAAACAGCCTGGCCGCAAAGGAAACCTTTGCAGCCAGGCTGTTTTTCATTTGAATCACTGAAGCTTGGTTTGTCCATTCTGTCCATATTTATTTATCAGGTTTGCAACGACATGACGGATCTCCTGTAGCAGCTCAGGGCTATGTTTCAACGTCGCTTCATCACCCAACCCGACGATGAATTTCGCGAAATAAGGAAGGTCGCTGCTCGGAACGCGGCCTTCAAGCCAGCCGCTGCCGTCCTCCCGGACATGAAGCAGGCTCTCGCTCCACACCTCGGCCTCGCAGATTTGAACCCCCGCCATCGTTAGTTCGGCGTACACGGGAACTTGATCCGGGCTGGTATGTGTCGAGGGATGGTAGTTTTCCAGATGGATATGCCGTAGATTTTCGGGAGGTCTTTCCGAAGGAACGGCAGACTTGATCCGGTCGCAGCGAAACACGCGAAAACTATGGCTATTGAAACAATAGGCGGGACAGTACCAAAAACCGTTCCTCGTGTTGATGCCGATCGGCTGGATGTCGCGCTGCGATTGCTTTTGCCTGGAGGCATAATCGATCGTTAATACCTGCTGGCGAACCGCGGCGTTCAGCAGAATGCCCAGGAAAGGGGAGGACGCTTGTCTTTTTGGCGTGACAAAATCGACCCGATGTTTCATCTGATCGATCCGCTCCCGCGTGTCCTCCGGCATAAAACGGTAAAATTTTTGCAGCGCGGCAGAAGATTCCGCTTCAAACGGCAGCGAGGAATAATGGCGTAACGCATGAACGGCAAAAAACACCGACACCGCTTCCTCTTCGGTGAAAGCGATCGGAGGGAGCATTCGCTGGTTCAGCAATCGGTAGCCGCCGTGGGGACCAACCTCCGAATAAAGGGGCACGCCAAGCTCGCTCAGCTCCTGAAGGTCGCGCAATATCGTTCGGGGCGACACGTTGAATTCCGAGGCAAGCTCCTTGACGGTAAAGCTGCGTTTCCGGTTGACCGCCATCATGAGCTCCATGAGTCGTTTCGATTTGGACATAACATCTCTCCATTCGAGCAGGATCGGAAACGGCTTGTGTTATCCCGCCCTTTGCATAGTACATTTATGATTAAATCATGACAATCCTTGTCACTATTATGGGCTAAACGGAAGTCAACGTCCAGAGGGACGCTGCACCAAACCATCGTTCAAATAAACCAAAGGAGCTGGTCGATGGCGGGAATAAGGTTTCCTGCGATGCTTCTTTTTGATTCATCCGTTTCCAAAGGGAGGCTCGACCTGGTGACGGATCCAGCGGTTTATTTTTGATAAAGGTTGAAGCGAAAGCGAATTTAAAATATAATCACATTATGAAATAAAATTTTATATTTTGATCGTAATTTTGAAATATTTATTCTACTTTTCCGGGGGGACTTCATGTGAACATCATTCCGCTGCATAAGGATTGGCTGGCTGCCATGTGCGAGCTTTGGAATCGGGAGCTTGGCGGGCTTTTTCCGATGCGCGAGCAGCTCATGCGCCAAAATACGTTCCAGGATCAAAACGTTTACGCAGCCGGCTCTAAGCTGGCGGTCGATGACGAGGGCCGTCTAGCAGGTTTCGTCATTGCGAAAATATGGCAGGAAGAGCAGCGCAGCATGAAGCTTGGCGACGGCGGAGGCTGGATTCAGGCGATTCTAGTCCGCAGCGATGTCAGAGGGCAAGGCGTCGGCAGCCGTTTGCTGGAACAGGCGGAGCAGGCGCTCCGTGACGCAGGCGCCCAGCTGGCTTATGTCGGACGGGATCCTTGGCATTACTTCCCGGGGATTCCCCATGAGCTGCCCGACGCCAAAACCTGGTTTGCGCGCAAAGGCTATGAGGTGCTGTACGACGTATATGACTTGGTGAATACATCGGGCGAACACGAAGGACGCCAGCAGTATGTTGACGGGGCTTACGCCCGTCTGCTCGAAGCCGGGGACCGGGACGAAATGCTGCGCTTTTTCAAACGCTGCTTCCCCGGCCGCTGGCTTTACGAAGCGGAAACGTATTGGGAACGCGGCGGTACGGGGCGCGAGTTTGTCGGATTGTTTAAGGACGGCGAAATGATCGGCTTTTGCAGGGTCAATGACGATCAATCTCCGCTGATTGCCCAAAACACGTATTGGGCCCCGCTGTTTGAGAGCCCGCTAGGCGGCATCGGACCGCTTGGCGTGGACGACCGTTTCCGCGGAAAAGGCTACGGGCTGGCGATCGTCAAGGACGGCGTTGCCGAACTCGCAAGCCGCGGCGTCAAAAACCTGGTCATCGACTGGACCGGATTAATCGATTTTTACGCCAAGCTCGGATTTACGGTATGGAAGGGTTATGACCTTGCCAAAAAAGATTTGAAGTAATCGATTCGGGCAGGTGTCAACGCCCGGAACACAAAAAAACCTCGGCATGCCAGCCGAGGTTTTTTCGCATTAAGGCTTCGGGTCAGACCTACCCGCACGGCCGCATGGGAAAACGAAACCCGCCATTCCCAAGCAATCGAAGCGCGTGCGGGGGTGTACCCGTTTAATCGTCCGTCCATTTGGTAATCGTCGTAAAAATATCGTATTTTTCTTGGCCCTCATGTTTGCGTTTATGATGCTCTTCCACGAAACGATTGATTTTTTCGAAGAATTCCTTCGCTTCCTCTTCGGTCAGGTACACTTCGGAATGCGTCAAATTGCCATGGGGCTGATCCATGCTTTGGGCTTTCAAAAATCTTTGCTTGTTTTCTTCGTACAAATCCGAAAGGAGCTTTTGCGTTTCCGAGATAAAGATCTTTTTTGCGGCTTCGTCGGCGCCGTCGTCGCGTTTGATCCGTACCGCCCCTTTGAATGCCTCGTAATATTTGGCGTTTATGCCGTTGATTTCTTTCGTGCTTACCACGTGAATCATCCCGATGCTTTCCAGCTTTTTGGCGTGATAATAGACCTTCGCGGGCACTTCGCCCATGTCGTCGGCAATTTCTTTGATGGTCGCCGGGTGATCCATCCGCTGGAAATGGCTTAATATTTTCATTCGGTAAGGGTCGGAGTAAATCCGTATTTCCTCAATCGTGCTCAGTTCCTTCGTTTCCAATACAATCGCACCTCATTATTTCCTGCTTTTACGATCAGAGCATTTTGTCAATAAGCCTATTATATCGCCCGAAGGGATAAAGCACAAAGAATGTTTGTTTGCCTCCGGCGATTTAGATGCTCATGAAGCTTTTCTGGCTCAGAAGCAGCAGTCCGGGAACGATCATCAGCAGCCCGAACACGAGAAACACCACGTTGGCGCTCAGCAGAGTGCCCGCAAAGCCGGCGATGACGCCGCCCAAAGGGATCATGCAGGTGACGATCATGCTGGACAACGCTCCGACGCGCCCAAGCATATGCTGCGGCGTAACCTCCATCGTATACGTTGACATCGGCGTGTTGACGAACGAAATGGCGAAACCCATGCCGAAGCTGAACAGGGCGGCCGCATACAGCGGGTTATGGGCAAACAAAGGCGGAACGTACAGAAGGCTGTAGGCCGCCCCAAGCAGCAGAAAGCCAAAAACGATGAGGGAGCTTTTTTTGTAACGCGAGCCTTTTTGGCTGATCCATAAACCGCTGAGGATCATGCCGACGACGAGCGTAATGCCGAGCAGGCTGAGCCCGAAGGGTCCGGAGCGGAGCACTTCTTTCACATAGACGGGCTGCAGCACGTTCCAAGGACAAAGGCACAGGTTCACGAACGCGCCGGCCAGCATGGTCATCAGAATGAGCGGTTTTTGCTTAACGAATCGCAGGCCGGAAACAAACTGCTTCCAATAAGAGCTTTTGGCCGTTGCTGCGGCATCCCCGGTTTCTTCGTCCGCCTGTCGGGCTTCCGGCTGCGGCCGCACGAAGAAAAACAGCAGGGCTTCGATCAAAAAAGTGGCGGCATCGACGACCATCGTGCCGGAAATGCCGACCAGGGCAATGAGCCCGCCTGCGGCGGCCATCCCTCCAAGCTCGGCGGTCCGGGAGGCGGAAGAGGTCAGCGAATTTCCGGTCAAAAGCAATTCTTTGGGCAAAAGACGGGGAACAAGCGACATCTCCGCAGGCGTCGAAAAACATTCGAAAGTGGAGTTGATCAGCGTCACGGCAAATAAATGCCAAGGCTCGAGAAGGCCGGTAAAATACAGCAGCGCGGTCAACGATACCATGACTCCCCGTCCGGTGCCGGCGATGATGACGATGCGTTTTTTGGACCAGCGGTCAACCAAAACGCCCGTAAAAGGGCTAAAGGCGATCCCCGGGATAAAATTGACCGCAAACAGCGTGCCCATGAGCACTTCGGACCCTGTCAGCATGTAAACCATCCAGCTGTACGCGATGGAATCGACCGAATCCCCAAAACGCGAAATGATTTTTGCAGCCATCATGACCAGGTAAGAGCGGTGAGCGCTTAACGCCCGAATCCCCTGCCGGGGGAGCGATTGAACCAAAACCGTTTCATTCATGTCCACAACTCCATTCAAAAATTATTGACGATAAAATATTTTTAACGTTAGATTTATTTTATTTATATTCAAGATAATTTCAAGAGGTTTTTGAAAGAACGTCAAAATTTTTTTAATGATTGATTCTAAAGGCTTTGTTGGAAATCACGATGCTTAGATGAAGCGTTCGTAACACGAAAAACCCGCGTAGGTTTGGACACGAGGGGAAACCGGCCGAAGCTTGTTCAATTCATGGTTGCAAACCGGGATGCCGGTATGATACAATTAACGCTGTTGTGTGGAATACGGTGGTCCGCTGCGGATGATGAAGGAAGACGAAGGGTTTTCCGGAAGAGGCAAGAACACCTGTACGGAAGGAGGGAGTCCTAGATGAATATCCTACAAGCGATCACTCAAGAACAGCTTCGTAAAGATATCCCAAGTTTTCGTCCTGGAGACACTTTGAAAGTGTACGTAAAGGTTATCGAGGGATCTCGCGAACGTATCCAGCTGTTCGAAGGTGTTGTTATTAAACGTCGCGGTGGCGGAATCAGTGAGACTTTTACGGTTCGTAAAATTTCTTACGGTGTTGGCGTGGAAAGAACTTTCCCGATCAACTCGCCAAAAATCGATAAAATCGAAGTGGCTCGCCGTGGTAAAGTGCGTCGTGCGAAGCTTTATTATCTTCGTGAACTTCGCGGTAAAGCAGCGAGAATTAAAGAAATTCGCCGTTAATATGCGGTGCAGCGTAAAGGGCTTGATTTCAAGCCCTTTTCGTTTTAGGATAAGAAATGTTACGGCTCCGTATAGGAGCTTTTCTTTTCGGCAAAAAATGAAAATGCGGCAAGCTCATGAAAATGATGCGAGGAGAGGACGGTGACGTATGCAGCAGGACATTCAGAGCGACGGGGTGGAATTGCAGGAGCGGGATCAGAAACCACCCAAAAAAGCGAAAAATGAAGTTGTGGAATGGTTAAAAGCGATCGTCATTGCTTTAATTCTGGTAGCTCTCATCCGCTGGCTTCTCTTTAAACCGTTTATTGTGGACGGGCCTTCGATGAAGCCGAATTTCCATACGGGAGAACGGCTGATCGTCAATGAAATTTTATACGACATCCGGAAGCCGCAGCGCGGAGAAGTCATTGTGTTCCACGTTCCTTCCGAAGGCAAGGATTTCATTAAGCGGGTCATCGCCGTTGCGGGCGATACGGTGAAGGTCGAAGGGGATACGGTAACGGTAAACGGCAAGCCGGTCAACGAAACTTACATACAGGGCGCGATTGAAGAAAGCCACAAAGAGGGCAAACTGTATAACGACAAGGATTTTCCGAACACCGCGTTCCCGGACGGGAAAGTTCCGGAAGGCCATGTGTTCGTGATGGGCGACAACCGTTCCGACAGCACGGACAGCCGGATGATCGGGTACGTGCCGCTTAGCGATATCGTCGGACGCGCGGATTTGATTTTCTGGCCGATCAAGGACATCCAATTGATCAAACATTAAAACCATCTACCGGTCAAGCGGCTGGTTAAGGCAAAAATGAGGTGATGACGGTGACGATTCAATGGTTTCCAGGTCATATGACAAGAGCGCGCCGCCAAATACAGGAAAAGCTGAAGCTGATCGACGTGGTCATCGAATTGATCGATGCCCGTCTTCCGCTGTCCAGCCGCAATCCGATGATCGATGAAATATTGCAGGGCAAGCCGCGGCTGATCATTATGAACAAGGCGGATTTGGCGGATGCCGCGGTCACGAAGGAATGGCAGCTTTATTTCAAGGAGCAGGGGCATGCGGCATTTCCGGTGGACGCTTCCAGCGGAACCGGGGTCAAGGACATTCCGGGCCAGCTGAAGCTGCTTTTGAAGGAAAAAATCGACAAACAAATCGCCAAAGGCATGAATCCGCGGGCGATCCGGGCGCTGATCGTCGGCATTCCGAACGTCGGCAAATCGACGCTGATCAACCGGCTTGCCGGGCGCAGCATCGCGGCGACGGGCGACCGTCCGGGCGTAACGAAAGGTCAGCAGTGGATCAAGGTGGGCGGCGAAATCGAGCTGTTGGATACGCCGGGCATTTTATGGCCGAAATTCGAGGACCAGAACGTCGGTTACAAACTGGCCGTCACGGGAGCGATCAAAGAGGAGATCCTGAACGCCGAGGATATCGCTTTTTTCGCCGTGCAATATTTGGTCAGATACTACTGGGACGCGTTCCGGGAACGCTTTGAGCTTGACGAAAACACTCCGCATAACCCGGATGACAGCGATGAAATCGTGGCCATCATGGAAGCGGTCGGCCGCAAACGCGGCTGCTTGGTGAGCGGGGGAAGGGTCGATCTGGAGAAGGCTTCCAAGACGCTGCTGAGGGAGCTTCGCGCAGGCAAAATGGGCCGCTTTTCCCTGGAATCGCCTTATTGATCTTGATAGCATATTGAAAACGAGCCAGCCGCCGGAAGGCGGCTTTTTTGTGTTTCAAGGGGAGAGCCGGCCAGCCGGCTCTTTTTTTGCCGCGGTCGTTTCCGCGAAGCCAAGGTTTCGTTCCCGTACGCCAGGATGCCGGGCGACTTTTTCTAGCGGACTTTGAATATAAAAATATCAGCAGCGATCAAACGCCAGGAAAAAAGGGCAAGGGCTGCCGGGGATCTCAGGGGTTTACGGGAACAAGCGAAACTAAGGCGCAAGGGGAGAGGCGATTGAAGCGGAAACGGCTGGTGACGGCAGGAGCGGTTGCGGTGCTCATCGGTGCGGCAAGCTGCCTGCCGATGGAAGGGCATGCAGCTGCGGAGGGAGGGCTCGTGCAGCCTGCGCCGAGGATGACGGCGGTTCGGCCGGAAGGAGTGAACGGCCAAGCGCTCAATGCGGCAGCCAAAACGGGAGTCGGGACGGGGCCGGTTCAAAAGGAGCCCGGGGGCGGCGGCATTCCGGCGCCGCTTCGGGATACGTCTTTTCAACAAGAACATCCGGCTAAGGTTTATTACCGCGATAAGGTAATTGCGTTAATGTACCACGAGGTGACGCCCGGTCAAAAAAACAAGCAGAGCTTGAATGCCGCCAAGTTTGAACGTCAGTTGATCCTGATGAAAGAGAATGGCTTCCAATGGATCACGATGAAGCAATACGCGGATTTTGTTTTGCATGGCAAATCCGTGCCCCCGAACGCGGTGCTCATGACTTTCGATGACGGGTACGAGTCGTTTTACGAGTACGTCTACCCGCTCTTGCTCAAGTACCGGGTCCCTGCAACAAGTTTCCTGATCGTCGGCACGATCGATCATCCGCAGCATGCCGGGATTCCGAAGCTGAGCTGGAAGCAGGTGCGGGAAATGCACGCCAGCGGCATCGACTTTTACAGCCACTCCTTCGATTCGCATCAGTATGCGCCGCTGGATGCCGCTGGGAAACGGTCCAAAGCGATTTTAAGGGGGCCGGTTTACAGCAAACAGCTTGGCCGCAAGGAGACGCAAGAGGAATATGCCGCCCGGGTGCGGCGGGATCTGGAAAAAGCCAATGCTGTGCTGCGCGAGAAAATCGGCAACGACATGCATGTCATCGCCTTCCCTTACGGCGTGTTTTCGCCCTCATTGCTTCGGATATGCAAGGACCTGGATATGCGGGTATCCTTCACGGTGCTTTCGGGCATCAACCGGCCAGGGGGGCTCAACGGATACCGCGTAAATGCAGGGGGCGAGGACAATGATCCGGAACGCCTGATTGAAGTGATGAAGCGGGGGGCGGTTCCCGGGGGGGAAACAACAGCCGGCGGCAAAGAGGGGTCAGGGAAACCGGCTGCTTCGCAGCAGAAACCGCCGAACCCGCAAAGCATCCATCTGCGGATTGCCGAGGACTGAACGGAAAATAACGGGAAAGCCATGCAGCTCCGCGTCGAATCCAGTATAATGTGGAGAGCGAAGCTTGAGCGGACAGGGAACCCTGACCGCCTATGGGAGCAGGGAGGAACAGCATGACGGACTTGTTGAAGCATGAAAAAGAATATTGGGAACAATCCTATCGATATATCGCTGGCATTGATGAAGTAGGGCGCGGTTGTTTGTTCGGGGACGTGGTCGCCGCGGCCGTCATTCTTCCGGCCGGGCTGGTGCTGGAAGGCGTGGACGATTCCAAAAAGCTGA
This sequence comes from Paenibacillus sp. YAE3, assembly GCF_057546105.1. Classification (NCBI taxonomy): domain Bacteria; kingdom Bacillati; phylum Bacillota; class Bacilli; order Caryophanales; family Paenibacillaceae; genus Paenibacillus; species Paenibacillus sp. YAE3. Next base: position 377,915 of record NZ_BAAIYF010000003.1, read on the forward strand.
GCGAGAAAAAACGCGAGGCGCTGTACGAACAGATCCTGGATCAAGCCGTGGACGTGTCGGTAGGCTATGCGGATGCCGAGACGATCGACCGCATCAACATCAAGCAGGCGGCCAGGCTGGCGATGAAAAGGGCGGTTCTCGGATTGTCCGTGGCGCCGGACGTATTGTTCATCGACGCCGAGAAGGTGGACGTCGACCTGCCGCAGCTTTCCATGATCAAAGGGGACGCCAGCAGCCAATCCATCGCGGCGGCATCGATTGTCGCCAAAGTGACGCGGGACCGGCTTTGCAAAGGGGAATGGGAAGCGAAATATCCCGAATACGGAATCGCGATACATAAAGGTTACGCCACCAAACTTCACCGCGAGCAGATTCTTGCCCTGGGGCCGACGCCGATGCACCGGCGCAGCTTTTTGAAAAACCTGGAGGTCGTGCAGGAAACCTTGTTTTAGGGCGTTTCTTCACAGCCGGAAGGCTGGCGCCGATATATAGAAAAAAGGGTTCGTACGACTGAAGGAGGAAGAGGCGTGAATATCGGTTCGTTGATTCGCGGCATGCTCGGCGACGCCAAGACGGGGGATGCCAAGCAGCTCGAGATGAAAACAGGCCAGGTGGTCAGAGGCATGGTGCTCAGCGTCTCGGAGGACGGCCAGGAGGCCGTCGTGCAGATTCAAGGAGTCAAGGTGAGGGCGATGCTTGAGACGCCGCTGCAGGAGGGGCAGGCGACGCTCCTGCAAGTGCAGCCGCCTGCAGCCGGAGGCATGCTCGTATTGAAGCCGTTGTCCGGCTCGCCCAATGCCTCGCTGCCGGCGAAATCGGTTGCCGACGTGCTGAATGCGCTCGGGCTTGCGGACACGGAAGAAAACCGGACGATGATTCAAGCGATGCAATCAAGCGGGGTTCCGCTGACGAAGGAAAACGCGGAGCTGTTCGGCCGGATGCTGCAGCAAAAGCCGGCGTCCGTGCCAACGGCGGAATGGATTCAGGCCGCTGCGATCGCGCTGCAGCGTGGCCTGCCCGTGACCGGCGAAAGCGTCCGCGGCTTGCAGCAGGCGGTGTTTGGCGCGCCGGTTCACGAACTGCTCTCGGCGCTCGAAGCGCAGCTGGAAGGGGCGCTTGCTTCGGCCGGACAAGCGAAACCTGCGGCGGGAGCGGGGACGCCGGCGGCGCTTGATCAGGCTGCGCTGTCGTCCGGTGCTAACGGCATGGCGGCCGCCAAGGAAACGGAGCCGCAGCAAGGGATCGCTTCTCCGGCGAAAGAAGGCGCAGCCGGGCAGGAACCAGGAGCAGCTGCCGCAAAGGCGGCTGCCCTCCATGCTGCGGATCGCGGGCTGCAGCCGCTGCTGGACAAGCTGCAGCAGGTGCTGCTGCAGCTGCGCGCCGCGCCTGCCCTGGCCGGGCTCCAGGGCAGCGGCGCAGCGGCCGGCGCCGCAGGCGTGCCGGCCGGGGGAGCTGCGCCGCCGCAAGAGCCGGCGGCGCAGGCGGCCTCTGGCGGCCCGGCGGCGCCAGAGGCGAAGCCGCCCCAGACCCCCGGCGCGGAGCCGTGGGTCGGGCGGCTTCTGAAGCTGCTCGGTGCGGAGCACGAGCAGCAGGGCGTGCGCGGGGCGATGCCGCCCGCGCAAACGGCGGAAGCGGGCCCGACCGGGCCGGGGCCCGCAACGGGCGGCGGCGCGGCAGGTGCCGCCGCCGGGAACCCGCCCGCGGCGGTGCACGCGGGCGGAGCGGGCCTGCAGCAGCCTGCGGCCGCGGACGAAGGTCCGGCCGCGCAAGGGCAGCAGGCCCGCCCGGCGGCTGCCGGCATACAACCGGCAGCCGCGCAGATCCCGGCCGCGGAAACGGCCGGGGTTCGCGCCGAGCATGCCTTGCACGGCCCGGGCACGCAGCACGACACGCTGAAGGGCATTTTGCTTCAGCTGGTGAATCACGACGACACGCCGCCGCAGCTCAAAGAAGCGGCGCAGCAGCTCGTTTCGCATTTGACGGGCCAGCAGCTGCTATTGAATACGGACCGTACGGCCCCGTTCGCCCAAGTAACGCTTCTGCTGCCGCTGAACGGGCCGGACGGGCAGGAGACGGCATCCATCCAGATCCAATCCCGCCGGGGGGCCAAAGGCGAGCTGGATGCGTCCAACTGCCGTTTATGGTTCGACCTGCAGATGAAACATCTTGGACAGACGCTCGTGGACGTGCAGGTCGTCGACCGGATCGTTTCCTTAAAAGTGCATAACCGGCACGAATGGGCCGGAGAGCTGCTGGAAAACCACAGGGATGAAATTGCCGGCGCCATCGAGTCGATCGGATATCAGCTGCTGAGCTTAAAGGCGGAGCCCCTGCCCGAAAAGGAACCGGCTTCGCCGTCCGCCATGCAGGCGAAAGCGGCGGTCAGCGAATACGTGCCCCAAAGCTACAGAGGGGTGGATTACCGGGTATGAACGCAAAAGGACAAGAGCCGCCTTATACGATGAAAAAGGCGGTGGCTTTGAAATATACGCCGGATGAAGCCGCGGCGCCCGTAGTGGCGGCCAAAGGCCGGGGCAAAGTGGCCGAGGCGATTCTGGAAAAGGCCAAAGAGCACGGCGTTCCCGTCCAGGAGGATGCCGCGCTGGTGGAGGTGCTGTCCAAGCTGGACCTGGACCAGCAAATTCCTCCCGAGCTTTACCAGCTTGTGGCGGAGGTGCTGAGCTATATTTACCGTACAGAACGCTTGGCACGGGAAAAGGAGAAGGAATGGCTGAACGGATAAAAAGGGAAAAGGATAACCGCCGCGAAAAAGGAGCGGCGGCCGAGCAGGCTGCATGCGAATATCTGGCGGCCCAAGGTTATGCCATACAAGACCGCAATTGGCGCTGCCGCAGCGGGGAAATCGATATTGTCGCCGAGCTCGGGCGTTTGCTGGTCATCGTCGAGGTTCGAAGCCGGAGCGGCAGCCGTTACGGCACCGCCGCCGAATCGGTGGATTACCGCAAAATCCGGCAGGTTCGCGGCATTGCGTCAACGTACCTGCACTATAAACGGCTTGAGGATCGGGATTTGCGGTTCGACGTCATTGCCATCGAAATGGATGCGGCGCGGAACGTCGTCTCGCTTCAGCATATTGAAGGGGCTTTTTGAAGGAGGCTTATCTTCAAAATTCCAATCAGAAAACAAGGAACACCGTGCCGTGCAACATCAAATGGACTTCATCCGCTAAGCATTTTTCGAATTCGGTTCGAAGAATGGATCCCAGCCTAAAAAGACTTCCTGAAACGCATTTCAGGAAGTCTTTTTTCTACACCGGCGTTTCGGTTTGGGGCCGGTCCAGGTTCCGGTACTGGATCGCCTCCGCGACATGGGAGGAGAGGATGTTTTCCTTTCCGTCCAGATCGGCGATCGTCCGGGAAAGCTTTAAAATCCGGTCATAGGCGCGCATGCTCAGTCCCAAGGCCTCGATCGTCCGGTGAAGCATGTCGGCCGTATCCGGATCGAGCTTCGTAAACCGCCGGAGCGCTGTGCCGCTAAGCTCGCTGTTCCAGTTCATCTGGAGCATTCGGTAACGCCTTACTTGCCTTTCATGCGCTTCCAGCACTTGCGCGCGCATGTCCGCGGAGGACAGGCTGAACTTTTCTTTCGTCCATTCCCTGGGCCTCGGCACGTCGACCTGCAGATCGATCCGGTCCAGCAGCGGGCCGGAAATTTTGGAGCGGTAATGCGCGATCCTTGCCGGACTGCATGTGCACGGATGACCGGGGTGCTCGCTGCCCCAATACCCGCACGGGCAAGGGTTCATCGATGCGGCCAGCATGAATCTTGCCGGGAAGGTATGGACCGCCCTTGCCCTGCTGATCGTCACGCATTTGTCCTCCAGCGGCTGCCGCAGCACCTCCAGCACCTGCCGGTTAAACTCGGGCAGTTCGTCCAGAAACAGGATGCCGCGATGCGCCAGGCTGACCTCCCCCGGCTTCGGTATCGTTCCGCCGCCGATCAAACCGCCGGTCGAAATCGTATGATGCGGGGAACGGAACGGCCGGGTCCGCAGCAGGCCCGCCGCCGGTTCCTTCAGTTTTCCCGCGGCGCTGAAAATTTTGGTCGTCTCCAGCGCCTCCTGCTCCGTCATGGGCGGGAGAATGGTGGGCAGGCGTTTGATCAGCATCGTTTTACCCGTTCCCGGCGGACCGATCAGCATGATGTTATGCATGCCTGCCGCCGCGATCGTTAATGCCCGTTTCACGTGATGCTGTCCGAGAACGTCCGCATAATCTTCGGCTTGATGCGTTTCTTGACCGGGCGGATGGCTGTAAACAAACCGCAGGCCCGCCAAAGACGAAATCCGCAGCGGACCGTTCTTGTCCGCGGCCGCCAGCCCGGCCTCCTTTTCCCCGAGAGCGAAGAGCTCTTTCAAGTGGTTGAGTGCATAAATATTCATATTTTCGATGAGGGATGCTTCGGCGGCGTTATCCTTGGGGAGCAGGACGGCGGTAAATCCCTCGCGTTTGGCCCGGTCAACCATCGACAATACGCCCGTCACCGGCCGCAGGCTTCCGTCCAGCGCCATTTCCCCGATCATGAGGAGCTTTTCGTCTCCGGGAAGGACGAGCTGACCGCTGGTGCACAAAATGCCGAGGGCGATGGCCAGGTCGAAGGCGGAGCCTTCCTTGCGCAAATCGGCCGGCGCCAGGTTGATGGTCGTACGCTGCAAGGGGAAGGTGAACCCGCAGTTTTTGATTCCCGCCCGAACGCGTTCCACCGCCTCGCGAATGGCCGAGTCGGGCAAGCCGATGATCGACGTTTGGGGAAGACCGTTCGAAATATCGACCTCAACCTGGATCAGAACCCCATCAATTCCGTATAAACATGCACTGTACATTTTTCCGTACATACGACAAAAGCACCCTTTCCAAACAGATCGGTTCTACTGCCCAAATGCAGCGACGTGTCTGTCGAAAAAAGGTGCTTCCTTATTTTCGAACATCGATATTGATCAAATTGTAATTTTGCGGCAGGGAAAAGTCAAGGCTGCTGTTTAGGGGGACTGCGGATATCCTTCGGGAACGTCATTGCAAAAGCTGCCAAAGGATTAATATTTTCCAAATGTTGTGGTAATATAAGCCGGGAAGCGAGGGAAAAGCGCTGAGGCCTAAGGGGAGCGGCCGGCCGGTCTAAAAGTGTCGATTTTTCAGGCCCGGTTGAAGTAGACAAGCAAAATCCGGAGCCGGAGAACAACAAAACGAATGATTATGGAAAAAAATCCCAAATATTCTCTCAAACGGATTAAACCGATATCAAAAAGCTGTCGATATTCCCTCAGTTTCTTAAGGTAAGCGTTTTAAAAACGTGGTACAATAGCTTGGGTTTATATTATTTTCCAAGAGAAAAGCCCGCCTTGTAGCAGTCATGTTGATAGGAGGATTCCGTAAATGAATATCCATGAATATCAAGGAAAACAGGTATTGAAGCAGTATGGGGTTACCGTTCCGAACGGAAAGGTCGCTTATACGGTGGAAGAAGCCGTCGAAGCGGCGAAAGAGCTTGGCAGCCAGGTCACGGTCGTCAAGGCCCAAATCCATGCGGGCGGACGCGGTAAGGCAGGCGGCGTCAAGGTAGCGAAAAATCTGGACGAAGTCCGCGCCTACGCCGAAGAAATCCTCGGCAAGGTTCTCGTTACGCATCAGACAGGTCCGGAAGGGAAGGAAGTAAAACGTCTTCTCATCGAAGAAGGCTGCGATATCCGGAAGGAATATTACGTGGGCGTCGTCGTCGACCGCGCAACGGGCCGCGTCGTGATGATGGGATCGGAGGAAGGCGGCACGGAGATCGAAGAAGTGGCTGCGAAAACTCCGGAGAAAATCTTCAAGGAAGTCGTTGATCCGGCCGTAGGACTGCAGGTTTTCCAAGCCCGCAGACTTGCTTATGCCATCAACATTCCGAAAGAATTGGTAAACAAAGCCGTTCAATTTATGATGGCCCTTTATACGGCTTTCGTGGATAAAGACTGCTCGATCGCGGAGATCAACCCGCTGGTTGTGACGGGTGACGGCAACGTCATGGCGCTGGACGCCAAACTGAACTTTGACTCCAACGCATTGTTCCGCCACAAGGACATTCAGGAGCTCCGTGATCTGGACGAAGAAAACGAAAAAGAAATCGAAGCATCCAAATACGACCTGAGCTACATCGCCCTTGACGGCAACATCGGCTGCATGGTTAACGGCGCGGGCCTTGCCATGGCAACGATGGATATCATCAAATACTACGGCGGCGACCCTGCCAACTTCCTTGACGTTGGGGGCGGCGCAACCACCGAGAAAGTAACGGAGGCGTTCAAAATCATTCTCTCCGACGAGCAGGTCAAAGGCATTTTCGTCAACATTTTCGGCGGCATCATGCGTTGCGACGTCATCGCCGAAGGCGTGGTCGAAGCGGCGAAACAGCTTGGTTTGACCCGTCCGCTGGTCGTGCGCCTGGAAGGCACCAACGTGGATCTCGGCAAGAAGATTTTGGCCGAATCCGGCTTGAACATCGTTCCAGCCGATTCCATGGCCGACGGCGCGCAAAAAATCGTCTCGCTCGTAAAATAAGGACCTTTAAATAAGATTAGGGGATGTGAACGAATCGTGAGTATTTTGGTCGATAAAAATACAAAAGTGATTACCCAGGGCATCACCGGGAAAACCGCCCTTTTCCATGCAAAAGGAGCCCTTGATTACGGAACGCAAATGGTGGGGGGCACTTCCCCGGGCAAAGGCGGCACAACCGTCGACATCGAGCTTGAAAACGGAACGTCCGTCAGCCTGCCCGTGTTCAATACGGTTGCCGAAGCCAAAGCGGCTACAGGCGCCACGGCGAGCGTTATTTACGTACCGCCGGCATTTGCCGCGGACTCCATCATGGAAGCGGTTGAAGCCGAAATGGAGCTCGTCATCTGCATCACCGAAGGCATTCCGGTACTTGACATGGTCAAGGTTGCCCGTTACATGGAAGGCAAAAAGACCGTCCTGATCGGACCGAACTGCCCTGGCGTCATCACGCCCGGCGAATGCAAAATCGGCATCATGCCCGGCTACATCCATACGCCTGGCCATGTAGGCGTCGTATCCCGCAGCGGAACGTTGACGTACGAGGCCGTCCATCAGCTGACGACCCGCGGCATCGGCCAATCCACGGCGGTGGGCATCGGCGGCGATCCGGTCAAAGGCACGGAATTCATCGACGTGCTGAAGCGTTTTAACGAAGATCCGAATACTTATGCGGTCATCATGATCGGCGAAATCGGCGGCACGGCCGAAGAGGAAGCCGCGGAATGGATCCGCGACAACATGACGAAACCTGTCGTCGGCTTTATCGGCGGCGTTACCGCTCCTCCGGGAAAACGCATGGGCCATGCAGGCGCCATCATTTCCGGCGGCAAAGGCACGGCGAAAGAAAAAATCGCCAAAATGGAAGAGTGTGGCATCAAAGTCGCTCCGACGCCTTCCGAAATGGGCTCCACGCTGGTCGACGTTTTGAAGGAACGCGGCCTGCTGGATAAATGCTTGACACACTAATCTGCATTCGGGTTATTATAGGATCAAAGGTAAGCAACCTTTTATTTCCTCCAGGGGAATAAAGGGTTGCTTTTTTTGCATTTCAATTCGTTGCCTGAGGTGAATCATGATGAATAAGCGCTGGCTGCTGATCGGTCTGCATGAATTCAAAGGGCTGGGCAGAAAAAGCATCGCACGAATCCTGTCGGAAGGTATGCTGACGGAAGAGATGATCCATTTTAATAGTAGGGATTGGGAAAAATGCGGTTTTTCCGCCGGCCTGTCGGAGCGGTTGGCAAAAGAGCTCACGGCCGACTATATTTTGCGGAAACGGGAAGAAAAAGAAAGGGATGCGGGCACCCGCGTGGTCACCATTTTGGATGAGCATTATCCGGCGCTGCTGAAGGAAAGCCCCGATCCTCCGCACGTGCTTTATGGAAAAGGGGATCTCCGGCTGCTCCATGTGCCGTCGGTTGCCATGGTCGGAACTAGGGTTCCGACGGCATACGGGCGGAAAATGGGGGCGGAGCTGGCGCAGGGATTATGCGAAGCGGGACTGGCCGTCGTCAGCGGGCTCGCCAGAGGAATCGACAGCATTTGCCACGAAGCTGCGTTATTATGCGGAGGCAGGACGGTTGCGGTCATCGCGACGGGCATCGATATCGTTTATCCGCCGGAAAACAAATCGCTTTTTGCCAGAATCGGCGATCGCGGATTGATCGTGACGGAATATCCTCCCGGGACAAGACCTCATCCGGGATTGTTTCCGCAGCGGAACCGCATCATTGCCGGCTTGTCGCTGGGCACGATCGTAGTGGAGGCGGATGAACGGAGCGGATCGCTCATTACGGCGGACGCGGCGCTGGATGCGGGGCGCGACGTTTTTGCCGTGCCGGGGCAGGCGAATTCCCCGAAAAGCAAGGGGGCTTTAAACCTGATCCGGCAGGGGGCCAAAATGGCCTGCAGCGCGGACGACGTTCTCGAGGAATATGATTCATGGTTGCCAAACCGGCACGAGAATACATACAATAGGGAACGCCAGGTAAAAGAGGCCGCGAGCGGAACGGGCCATTTGACAACCGACGAGCTGCAACTATACCATATACTGGAGCAGGGGCCGTTCACGCTGGACGAACTGCTGCTACGAAGCCGATGGGATTTTGGACATTTGCATTCAGTTCTGTTATCTTTAATCATAAAAAAGCAGATTACCCAATTACCTGGTGCTATATATAAGATCATCTGAACATTGAACGTTTGAAACGCAGAAAATCAAGCGAAACTTTTGACTGTAGGAGAGGAGGATGAGCCGATGGCTGATTCACTGGTGATCGTGGAATCGCCCGCCAAGGCGAAAACGATCGGCAAATATTTAGGCAGCAAATTTATCGTAAAGGCTTCCATGGGCCATGTTCGCGATTTGCCAAAAAGCCAAATCGGAGTTGAAATAGAAAACGAGTTCAATCCGAAGTACATTACGATCCGCGGAAAAGGTTCCGTGCTCAAAGAGCTGAAGGACGCCAGCAAAAAGGTCAAAAAGGTTTATCTCGCAGCCGACCCCGATCGCGAGGGGGAAGCGATTGCCTGGCATTTGGCGCATGCGCTTGAACTGGACGATACGGAAAACTGCCGGGTCGTATTCAACGAAATTACGAAGCAGGCCGTGAAGGACGCGTTCAAAACGCCGCGCAAAATCAACATGGATTTGGTCAATGCCCAGCAGGCGAGGCGGATTTTGGACCGTCTGGTAGGCTACAAGATCAGTCCATTATTATGGAAGAAAGTCAAAAAGGGACTGTCCGCTGGGCGGGTTCAATCGGTCGCCGTCAAAATCATCCTGGACCGCGAAAACGAAATCAACGCTTTCGTTCCTGAGGAATACTGGTCCATCACCGCCAAGCTTGCCAAGGGCAGCTCGGTGTTCGAAGCGAAATTCCATCAGCTTGAAGGGCAAAAGAAGGAGCTTTCGAAGGAAGAAGACGTCCAGGAGGTTCTGAAGGCCATCAAAGGGGCTACCTTCAAGGTGGCCGAGGTCAAAGAAAAGGAACGCCAGCGGCATCCGTCGCCGCCGTTTACGACAAGCTCCCTTCAGCAGGAAGCGGCCCGCAAGCTGAACTTCCGCGCGGCCAAAACGATGTCCGTCGCCCAGCAGCTGTACGAAGGGGTCGAACTCGGCAAGGAAGGCACCGTCGGTTTGATTACTTACATGCGTACCGACTCGACGCGAATTGCCGCGTCCGCGCAGGAAGAAGCTAAAGGTTACATCGGCGAAAAATTCGGCGGCGATTTCGTGCCGGAAACCCCGCGCGAATATTCGAAAAAGGCGGCAAACGCGCAGGATGCGCACGAAGCGATCCGCCCGACCTCGGTGCTCCGCGATCCCGAATCCGTCAAGGCGTTCATGAGCCGCGACCAGTTCAGGCTGTATAAGCTGATTTGGGAGCGCTTCGTGGCGAGCCAGATGGCTTCCGCGGTTCTCGATACGCTGTCGGTGGATATCGCCGCCGGAACGGCCGTATTCCGCGCATCCGGCTCCAAGGTGCGTTTTCCGGGCTTCATGAAGGTGTATGTCGAAGGAAACGACGACGGCACGACCGAAGAAGAGAAATTCCTGCCCGAGCTGACGCCGGGAGATAAGCTGAAGAAGGAAGACATCGAGCCGAAGCAGCATTTCACACAGCCTCCGCCGCGGTATACGGAAGCGCGTCTCGTGCGCACGATGGAGGAGCTTGGAATCGGACGGCCGAGTACGTATGCCCCGACGCTGGAAACGATTCAGAAGCGGGGTTACGTGGCGATCGAAGACAAGAAATTCGTTCCCACCGAGCTGGGAGAGCTGGTCATCGAGCAAATGGAACAGTTTTTCCCTGAAATTCTCGATGCGGAGTTTACCGCTCATATGGAAGAAGATCTGGACCATGTGGAGGAAGGCGCCGAGGATTGGGTGAAGGTGCTGAAGGAATTTTACGAATCCTTCGAAAAACGCCTGGAAGTCGCCGAGGAGGAAATGAAGGAAATCGAGATCGAAGACGAGGTTTCCGACGAAATCTGCGACAAATGCGGCAGGCCGATGGTTTACAAACTGGGTCGGTTCGGAAAGTTTCTGGCATGCTCGGGATTCCCGGATTGCCGGAACACGAAACCGATCGTCAAGGATATCGGCGTGACTTGTCCGAAATGCAAGGAAGGCCACGTCGTGGAACGCCGCAGCAAAAAAGGGCGCATCTTTTACGGCTGCGACCGTTACCCGGAATGCGATTTCGTGTCCTGGGACCGCCCTTCCAGCGTTCCTTGCCCGAAATGCGGCTCGTGGATGGTGGAAAAGCGGAACAAGCAGGGAGCCCGGCTGCAATGCACCTCCTGCGATCACACCCAGGAAATCGAAGAAAACGATGAAGACACAGTCTAACAGCATGTTGTATGCATAGTAGGAGGTAATGAAATTGACCGAAGCAAAACAGGTGACCGTCATCGGCGCGGGTCTGGCAGGCAGCGAAGCTGCCTGGCAGATCGCGAGCCGGGGCGTACCCGTGAAATTATACGAAATGCGTCCCGTCGTCAAAACGCCCGCCCACCATACGGACAAGTTCGCCGAACTCGTCTGCACGAATTCCCTTCGGGCCAACGGCTTGACCAACGCGGTCGGCGTGCTTAAAGAAGAAATGCGGATGCTTGATTCGATCATTTTGAAATCGGCGGACAAAAACGCGGTTCCCGCCGGAGGCGCGTTGGCGGTGGACCGGGACGGTTTTTCCGGCGATATTACGAACATTCTGCACAACCATCCGCTGATCGAGGTCGTAAACGAAGAAATACAGCATATACCTGAAGAGGGGATCGTCGTCATCGCGACAGGCCCTCTGACATCCCCTGCTCTCTCTGCCGAAATCAAAGCGCTCATGGGCGAGGAGTATTTTTATTTTTACGATGCGGCAGCGCCGATCGTCGAAAAAGATTCCATCGATATGAGCAAAGTGTACCTGGCTTCCCGCTATGACAAAGGCGAAGCCGCCTATTTGAACTGCCCGATGACCGAAGAAGAGTTCAACGCGTTTTACGATGCGCTCGTTTCGGCAGAAGTCGCGCAGCTGAAGGAATTCGAGAAAGAAGTTTATTTCGAGGGCTGCATGCCGATCGAAGTGATGATGAAACGTGGCAAACAGACGGCTTTGTTCGGTCCGATGAAGCCCGTCGGCCTGGTGAATCCTCATACGGGCGAACTTCCGTACGCGGTCGTGCAGCTGCGCCAGGACAACGCGGCGGGAACGCTGTACAACCTCGTAGGGTTCCAGACCCACCTGAAATGGGGCGAGCAAAAACGGGTGTTCTCCATGATTCCGGGACTCGAAAATGCCGAATTCGTCCGCTATGGCGTCATGCACCGCAACACGTTCATCAATTCGCCGCGCCTGCTTAAGCCTACATATCAGCTTAAGACGAACGAGAATCTGTTTTTTGCCGGGCAAATGACCGGAGTGGAAGGATATGTCGAGTCGGCCGCATCGGGGCTTATAGCGGGCATTAACGCCGCCAGAAAGGCCAAAGGCGAGGAGCTCGTCGTTCTACCCGAAACCAGTACGATCGGCAGCATGGCGCATTACGTCACGAATGCCGATCCGAAGCATTTCCAGCCGATGAATGCGAACTTCGGTTTGCTGCCGGCACTGGGCCAAAAAATCCGCAACAAAAAAGAGAAAAACGAGGCGCTTGCCAACCGGGCGCTCGCCAGCATTGCCGAATTCGTCAAAGAATACGGCGCCTCGAAAGCAGGGGCAGGAAGCATAGAGTAGGAGGCTTGACGGACATGGAGATGTCATTTCACGCAACGACGATTTGCGCCGTGCGTCACAACGGGAAGGCGGCCATCGCCGGCGACGGGCAAGTGACGTTCGGCGAGAACATGATCATGAAGCAAACGGCCAAAAAGGTACGGCGGCTCTACAGAGGGCAGGTCGTGGCCGGCTTCGCCGGATCCGTGGCGGATGCCATTACCCTTTTCGAAAAGTTCGAAGGCAAACTGGAGGAGCATCACGGCAATCTGCAGCGCGCGGCGGTGGAGCTTGCCAAAGACTGGAGATCCGACCGCGTCCTCCGCAAGCTCGAAGCCTTGATGATCGTCATGGACAAGAGCGGCATGCTGCTGATCTCCGGAGGCGGAGAAATCATCGAGCCTGACGACGACGTCATCGCGATCGGGTCGGGGGGCAGCTTTGCGCTGTCGGCCGCCCGGGCGCTGAAACGTCATGCGCAGGATCTCGAAGCGAAAGACATCGCGCGCGAGGCGCTGAAAATCGCTTCCGAAATTTGCGTCTACACGAACGGGAATATCATCGTGGAAGAGCTGTAAGGACAGGGGGATGAACATGGTGAATCAGAACATGACGCCAAGACAGATTGTCGCCGAATTGGATAAATATATCGTCGGGCAGAAACAAGCCAAAAAATCCGTAGCCGTCGCCCTTCGCAACCGGTACCGCCGCAGTCTTCTTCCCGACGAGGACCGCGACGAAATCGTTCCGAAAAACATTTTAATGATCGGGCCGACCGGCGTGGGCAAAACGGAAATCGCCAGACGTTTGGCCAAACTCGTCAACGCGCCGTTCGTCAAAGTCGAGGCCACGAAGTTTACCGAGGTCGGCTACGTCGGCCGCGACGTGGAGTCCATGGTCCGCGATTTGATCGAAACGTCGATCCGGATGGTCAAAGGCGAGCGGATGGAAAAGGTCAAAGACCGCGCGGAGGAGCTTGCCAACGAACGCATCGTCAAAATCCTCGTGCCAAGGAACGCGAAAAACAAAAGCCAGCGCAATCCGTTCGAAATGCTGTTCGGGAACGGGAACAACGAGCCGCAGGACCAGGACGAAGACCAGGAGCTTGAAGGCTCGATCGCCGAAAGACGGCGCCAGGTCAAATTCAAGCTGCTGTCCGGCAGCATGGAGGACGACCTGATCGAAATCGACGTGGAGGATACGACGCCGACGATGATGGATATGCTTGCCGGCCAAGGCAATGATCAAATGGGCATGAACATCCAGGAAATGTTCGGCAGCCTGCTCCCAAAACGGACGAAAAAACGGAAGCTTACGATCAAGGAAGCGCGCAAGGTGCTGATTCAGGAAGAAGCGACGAAGCTGATCGACATGGACGACGTCATCGCCGAGTCGGTGTCCCGGGCAGAGCAATCCGGCATCATTTTTATCGATGAGATCGACAAGGTGGCCAGCCAGGGCAAAGGAAGCGGCCCTGACGTGTCCAGGGAAGGGGTGCAGAGGGATATCCTTCCCATCGTCGAAGGTTCCACCGTCATGACCAAATACGGCCCCGTAAAGACCGATTTCATCCTGTTTATTGCGGCCGGCGCTTTCCATATCGCCAAACCGTCCGATTTGATTCCGGAATTGCAGGGACGTTTCCCGATCCGTGTCGAATTGAACAGCCTGTCGCTGGATGATTTCGTGTCGATTTTGACGGAACCGAAAAACGCGATTACGAAGCAATACAAGGATTTGCTGAAGACGGAAAACCTCGAAATCGACTTTTCGCCCGAAGCCATCCGGGAGATTGCCAAAATTGCCGCAACCGTGAACGAAAACATGGAAAATATCGGCGCGCGCAGGCTGCACACCATCCTGGAGAAGCTGCTGGAGGATCTTTCGTTTGAAGCGCCGGAGCTGACGCTGGAGCACATGACGATCACGCCGGAGTATGTGCGGGAGAAACTCGCCGGTATCGCGCAGGACCGCGATCTCAGCCAGTATATTTTGTGATCATAGACATAGGTAACCCGATCGGAAGCCTTAAAGGCTTATATTCTGATCGGGTTTTTGTCGTTAAAACCGGTCGTTTAGTAACGGATCGGGAAAATATGAAATCTTTTTGAAAAATCATACTTTCGCAAATCGGAAAATCCGGGACTAATTCGCCTCGTTTTTGGCGAAAACTGGCGATGCGCAAGGTTGTCCTAAACCTCTAATCCCTTATATGGAGCAGAATTACAAATATTTCGACTCAAATTAAGAAAAAAGCCCCTCTTTTAGTCAAAAGATAGGGCTTTTTTCTTATTGTAATAAATCCCAATCTCTAAGAAACTTAGGATATACGACAAGTTAGTAATTTTTTCTACTTAAGTCCCAAAAATCTTGTTTATTTTGATTGGTTTTGTCGAAAAAGACAGGATTTCGGAGGACGAAGTAGAAAATTTCATATATGTAAGATCTGTAAAAAGGGGGGCAGAACATGGATTTGTTGAACAGCACCAGCTTTCGGCTTATGGAGGCTGGATTGCGTGCGGCTAACATCCGGCAAAATGTCATTTCCAACAACATCGCGAACGAGGAGACGCCTTATTTCAAGCGCTCGGACGTGTCGTTCGAAAATTTGCTGCAGCAGGAAATGAACGGCGGTGCGATGCCTCGGTTGCGCGGCAAAGTAACGGATCCCCGGCATTTTGTCATAGGACCTGCCAATTCGATCCCGGAGCCGGTCGTCACCACGGATCGCTCCACCGCGATGAACAATAACCGGAACAATGTCGATGTCGACAGCGAAATGGCGAATCTGGCGGCAAACCAAATTCAGTACAATTCTTACATCCAGCAAATCAATGAACAAATCAAAATGATGCGCGTAGCGGTAGAAGGGAGATAAGAATAGATGAATTTGAACAGCAGTTTTGGCATCAGTGCATCCGGCCTGACGGCGCAGCGCCTCAGAATGGATGTCATTTCTTCGAATATCGCCAATGCGGAAACGACCAGGGCATCCGTCGTCAACGGAAAAGCCGTGCCTTACCGGCGCAAGATGGTCGTTTTAGCGCCGAATGAGTCGAAATTCGAGAATATGCTGCAAGCACAATTGAATGGGGAGGGGAGCTCGGCTCGGGGAGTGAAGGTCAATGCGATCCAAGAGGACCAGACCCCTTTCAAGCCTGTTTATAATCCGAGCCATCCGGACGCGGATGCAGAAGGGTATGTGTACATGCCTAACGTGGACCTCACCAAGGAAATGGTGGACCTTATTTCGGCGTCGCACGCGTACAATGCGAACGTAACGGCGTTAAACGCCTCGAAAGCGATGATTATGAAGGCTTTGGAAATCGGCCGGTAGTTCCATAGAACCATAAATGCATTAAGGAGGGACATTGATGATACAGAACACCATGTTCAACACGCTCAACGTACAACCGCTTAAACTTCAGGAAAGCACCCCGGGCGGAAAAGATACGCCGGCGGAATCGCTTAGCAAGTTCGGTACATACCTGGAAAATGCCATCAGCCAAATCGCAGACCAGGAAAAAACGTCCAAGGACATGAGCACGAAGTTCATGCTCGGGCAAGTGGATGTGGACCAAGTCATGATTTCCTCGGAAAAAGCGCTGCTGAGCCTGCAGCTTGCCTCCCAAGTCCGCAATAAGGTCATCGAGGCCTATCAGGAAATCATGCGCACGCAAATCTAATCGTAAATGGCTAAGATTCGGGTAGGGTGGGTGACGTTGTGAATGAAAGAATCGCCCAATATAAGGACAGAGTCGTCCAATATTGGAATCAGTTCAGCAAGAAACAGAAAACCATTTTTATTTCAACACTCGCATTAATCGTCATTGCCATCGTGGTATTGACCATTCAGCTTTCCAAAACGGAATACGAGGTCGCCTTCAAGGATTTGAACGCCAGCGATTCCGCAGGCATCATGAATTATCTGGACACGAACAACATTCCGTACAAGCTCGGTCCCGACGGGAAAACGATCTCGGTGCCTAGCGCGCAGGCTGCCCGCATCAAGGTGGATGTCGGCTCCCAAGGCATCATCCAAAACGGTTCGATCGGATTCCGCGCTTTCGACAATTCTTCTTCGATCGGAACGACGGACAGCGAGTTTAACGTAAAGTATAACAACGCTTTGAACGGCGAAGTCGAACAGCTTCTCAAGCAAATGAACGGCATTTCCAACGCGAAGGTGCTCGTCACTCTGCCAAAGGAAAGCGTCTTTGCAGGAATGGACGACCAGGAAAAAGGCAACGCATCCGTCGTGTTGACCTTCAAACCGGGTTACCATCCGAACCAGTCGACGATCGACGGATATTTCAACCTCGTCAAAACGGCGGTGCCGAATCTTCCGATCGAAAACATCACGATGATGGAAGGCGAAAGCAACACGGAGCTTCTTCCGTCCGCCAGAGGCGGGCAAGGAACGCTGAGCAGCTCGGTGGAAGAAAACTTCGCGCTGCAGAAGAAATTCGAAAACGAGGTGCGCCAAAACGTCAAGCAGTTCCTGGGTCAATTTATGGGTCCGAACAAAGTCGACGTGCTGGTCGTGTCGAAGCTGAATTTCGACAAGGTTCAGAGCAAGGAAAACCTGGTCACGCCGGTCGATGCCGAAAACATGAAGGGCATTGAAATCAGCGTGCAGGAAATATCGAAAAACTATACGGGCAAAAGCAGCCCCGAGGGCGGCGTGGCAGGAACCGGCCAAACGCAGGTGCCGTCCTATCCGGGAGACGCGTCCTCAGGCGACGTCACTTCCGAAGATTTGTCCAAAACGATCAATTACGAAGTGAACCGGATTACGAAGGATATCGTCTCGAGTCCTTATACCGTTAAAGATTTAACCATTAATGTAGCCGTTGAACCGCCTACCGGACAAAAAACGGTGGATCAGCAAACGAAAGATGCCATTCAAAACATTTTGGTGAACATCGTCAGGGCATCCCTTGCGGATTCGGGCTCTACATATACAGACGCAGATCTGGCCAAAAAAGTTTCGGTTTATTCGCAACCTTTTGGCGAGGAACAGACCCCGGCGAAAGGCTTGCATCTTTCCAAAGGAGTTCTGTGGGGCATCGGTCTCGCCGCGCTTGCTCTGCTTGCGGGAGGCGCGTTCCTGATTTTCCGCCGTCGCAAACAGAACGAAGAACTGGAAGAGGATCTTCCGCTGCCGGCTCCGACAGAGTTTCCGTCCATCAGCTTGGAAAGCGTGACGAACGAAAGCCAGGTGCGGAAGCAGCTTGAAACGCTGGCAAAGAAAAAGCCGGAGGAATTTGTCAATCTGCTGCGTACATGGCTCGCTGACGAATAGAGGTGAAATGACTTGGTAAAACCAAACAGCCAGGGGCTCAGCGGGAGGCAAAAAGCGGCGATCCTGCTGATTACGCTCGGGCCGGAAGTCTCGGCTCAAATCTTCAAGCATTTAAGGGATGAAGAGATCGAGCAGCTAACTTTGGAAATTGCAAACGTACGGAAAGTGGACAGCGTGGAAAAAGACATGATCCTGTCGGAGTTCCATCAAATCTGTCTCGCTCAGGAATATATATCCCAAGGCGGCATCAACTACGCCAAGGAAATTTTGGAGAAGGCGCTCGGCCCGCAAAAAGCGATCGAGGTCATCAACCGCCTGACGGCGACGCTGCAGGTCAGACCTTTCGATTTTGCGCGCAAAGCGGATCCGAACCAGATTTTGAACTTCATTCAAAACGAAAACGCGCAGACGATCGCGCTTGTGCTGTCCTATCTGCAGTTCGAACAGGCGGCTGCCATCTTGTCGTCCCTGCCGCAAGAAAAGCAGGCCGACGTGGCAAGGAGAATCGCCGTCATGGACAGCACGTCGCCGGAAGTCATTGCGCAAGTGGAGCGGGTTTTGGAACAGAAGCTCTCGGCTACGGTCACGCAGGATTACACGAACGCCGGCGGCATCGAGTCGATCGTCCAAATTTTGAACGGCGTCGACCGCGGCACGGAACGGACTATCCTCGACTCCCTGGAAATCCAGGATCCGGAGCTGGCCGAAGAAATCAAAAAACGGATGTTCGTGTTCGAGGATATCGTCAACGTGGACAACCGTTCCATTCAGCGGATCATCCGCGACGTCGAAAACTCGGACCTGCAGCTTGCCCTCAAGGTGGCGAGCGAAGAGGTGCGCGACGTCATTTTCCGCAACATGTCCAAGCGGATGGCGGAGACCTTCAAAGAAGAAATGGAATACATGGGTCCGGTGCGGCTGCGTGACGTCGAAGAAGCGCAGACCCGCATCGTAAGCACGATCCGCAGACTGGAAGAAGCCGGTGAGATCATCATAGCTCGCGGCGGAGGAGATGACATTATTGTCTAATCTAATCAAATCTTCCCAATACATTCCGGTCGAAGCGCTGAAAAAGCTGGACCTCGGGCATCGTTACGTTCCGCAATCGGAAGCTTCTCCGCTGGAAGAAAAAGCGTCCGAAGAGATCAGGAAAATCGAAGCGGATGAAGAAGCGAAGCGGCTCAGCAAGGAGATGCTCGAGGATGCCCGCGAGTTCGCCGAACGGCAGCTGCGCGAGGCTTCGGAGGAAGCGGAGCGCATGCTGGCGGAAGCAAGCGGGCAGATCGACAGTTGGTGGCAGGAGCGCAGGCTTCAGGACGAACATTTGGTCGAAGCGCTCAAATCCGAAGGTTACGACACAGGGTACCGGGAAGGCTCAGAGAAGGCGATGGCGGATCTTCGGGACCAAATCGGCCGGATGATGGACGAAGCGCAGACGGTGCTGAAGCAAGCTTATTTAATGAAAGAACAGATCATTCAGGAGGCCGAGCCGTTTCTGGTCGAACTCAGCTGCGCCATCGCCGAGAAAGTGATCGACAAACAGCTGACGCTCGAACCGGACTACGTGATCGAACTGATCAAAAACAATTTATCGCGCAAACGGGAGCAGGGCGTTATCACGCTTTGCGTGGCGCCGAAACATTTCGCTTTCGTTCAGGCTGCAAGGGAAGAGCTTGCGGCCGCGATCGACTCCCAGGCGGAGCTTCAAATTTTGCCGGATTCGACGGTTCACGACCAGGGCTGCGTCATTCGCTCGTCCTTCGGCAGCATCGACGCGAGAATCGATACGCAGCTGACCGAAATCAAAAAGGAACTGATTCGGATCGCGCTGGATGACGAGGAGCGGAGCAACCAAGATGAAGATGCTTAGCAGCGAACGATACAAGGAACATCTGCGGAATTTGGACCCGGTCAGAATCAACGGCAAAGTCACCCAGGTAATCGGGTTGATGGTCGAATCGGAAGGACCGGACGCCAGCGTTGGCGATGTCTGCTACATTTATCCGACGAAAAGCTCTAAACCGCTGCAGGCCGAGGTCGTCGGCTTCCGGGACAACAAGGTGCTGCTGATGCCGCTGGGGGAGCTCCATTCCATCGGTCCGGGCTGCGACGTTGTGGGAACGGGCAAGCCGCTTAGCGTTCAGGTCGGCTCCGAGCTGCTTGGCAAAGTTCTTGACGGGCTCGGGCAACCGCTCGACGGATCGCTGATCCCGACCCGGATGCCGTACAGTTCGACGTACAACGAGCCGTCCAATCCTTTGACCCGACCAAGGGTCAAGGAACCGATCAGCATCGGAGTAAGGGCCATCGACGGATTGCTTACGATCGGCAAAGGGCAGAGGGTCGGCATTTTCGCCGGCTCCGGCGTCGGCAAAAGCACGCTGATGGGCATGATTGCCCGCAACACGGACGCGGACGTCAACGTGATCGCCTTAATCGGGGAACGGGGACGCGAGGTTTTGGACTTTATCGAAAGGGACCTGGGGCCGGAGGGGCTGCAGCGTTCGGTTGTCGTCGTCGCGACGTCGGATCAGCCGGCGCTTGTCAGGATCAAAGGCGCCCTGATCGCGACGACCATCGCGGAATATTTTCGCGACCGGGGAATGAACGTCATGCTGATGATGGACTCGGTAACCCGCTATGCCATGGCGCAGCGCGAGGTAGGCCTGGCCGTCGGCGAACCGCCGGCGATGAGAGGCTACACGCCTTCCGTCTTCGCCAGTTTGCCGAAATTGCTCGAACGGGCCGGAACGGGACCGACGGGTTCGATTACGGCCTTTTATACCGTTCTGGTCGACGGCGACGACATGAACGAACCGATTGCCGATGCGGTCCGGGGGATTTTGGACGGCCATATCGTGCTTAACCGCAACATCGCCAATAAGGGGCACTTCCCCGCCATCGACGTGCTCGCGAGCATCAGCCGGGTGATGAAGGATATCGCGCCGAAAGAGCAGATCGAAGCGGCGGACAATTTAAAAAGGCTGATGGCCGTTTATAAAGACTCGGAGGATCTGATCAACATCGGCGCCTACCAACGAGGTTCCAACGAGCAAATCGACGAGTCGATCGATTATATCCAGCAGATATGGGACTTCACCAAGCAGAAGGTGGACGAGAAAGTAACGCTGGAGCAGGTGCAGGAGCGTTTGATTTCCGAATTTTCAAGGAGATGACCTTAAGGGATGAAATTTCAGTATGCGTTCCAGAAAATCGTGGATTTGAAAACCAATGAGAAAACACAAGCTGAATGGATGCTATCCAGCGCGATCGGAAGATTGCAGGAAGAAAAGAAATCTCTTGAAGAGCTGCTTGAAAGCAGGGAACGGATGGCGAAACAGCTCCAGGAGGCTGCCGAACGGCGGGCGCCGGTAGCGAAAATACGCGAGTTCCAAATGTATGCCGACCATTTGCAGCAATGCATCGCCAAAAAATATTCCGACGTCGAGCGGGCGGACAGCAATGTCCAAATGAAAAAACATCAGCTGACCCGCAAAATGCTGGACGAACAGGTCTGGCTCAAAGCGCGGGATAAGGCTAAAAGTTCCTTCCAGCAAACCATGCTCCTGAGGGAACAGAACGAACTGGATGAAATGGCAACAGTCAGGTTCGCCATGAGAGCGAGATAGATGGAACGAATCGAAACGATGCTGTGGCCTCGGGGGTGGATTGATTGTGGCAGATAAAGATTTTGATATAGAGAAAGAGTCTGCGGGAGGGTTTGAAAAGTTTCTGTTTTTCATGATCCCGATCATTTTTACGGTCGTGCTGATCGGCGTGCTGCTCACGCTTTTTAACGTCGATGTTCGAAACAGCGTGCTGGGCATTGCGGATAAAATCCCGGTCGTCAAAAACTGGGTTCCCGATCCCGTCAAAGACCCTGAAAAAACAAAGCTTCAAAACGCGAAAGATCAGGTCAAAAGCGCTAACGCGACGATCGACGAGCTTAAAAACAAACTGGCGGCCAAAGAGGCGGATCTGCAAAAGGCCAAGGAAGAAAAAGCCGAGCAGGAACAGAAAGTGAAAAGCCTGCAGGACCAGCTGGAATCGGCGCAAAACGCGGAAACCGCAGCGCAGGGCGCAAATCCGGAAAACGCCGATCCCTATGAAAAGCAAATCAAGGATTTGGCCAAGATGTACGCCGACATGAGCCCGAGCAAAGCAGCGCCGATCATGCAAAACATGACGACCGAAGAAATGGTATTGCTCCTCAGCAGCATGAAAACCGACAGCCGGACGGCAATCCTGGCCAAGATGGACCCGAAGATTGCGGCGGATGTATCGATGAAACTGAAGGATGCCGTTTCTTCGAGCGATTTGGCGATCGCGGCGCTGCAATCCCGGATCAGCAAGGATGCGGCGGAGGAAAAAACCAGCGCGTCGAGCGGCCTGGACAAAACGCAAATCAGCCAAACCTTTGCGAGCATGCCTGCCAAAAGCGCAGCGGAGCTCCTCCTTGCAACCTACAAAATATCGCCCGACAAAGTATTGAAAATTTTGAACGAGGTGGCCGACTCGACCCGTTCCGGCATACTGGACGCGATGAACGCCAAGGATCCCAAAACGGCGGCCGTCATCTTGAACAAATTGATGATCAAGTAAGATCAGCCCTTTTCGGTTCGTGAAAGGAGGTGAAATCATATGAGTCTCGTTTTTCAAAACGTGGCCGCCGGAAACTCCCCAAGCGGAAAAACAGCGGCTGCCGGCGGTAAGCAGGCGGCGGGAACGGGGGCCGTTGCGGGCGTATTCAATCAATCGCTGGCGCAAATGATGTCGGGGGATGCCCCGCAGCCAAGCGCCGCGATCGTAAATGCGGGCACGCTGCTCGAAGGCCTCCTCCAACTGGCGGGGATGGGCGCAACCGGCGAAGAAGCCGGCGGCGATGAGCAAGGCGTTCTGGACCTGCTGCAAAGCCTGACCGCCGACATGGACAAGCTGGACGAGGCGGTTGCGGCCGATCCTGAGCTGCTTGCGGCGCTTCAAGGCTGGCTGCAGCAAGTTCAAAACCTGCTGAACCAGGCCAATTCGGCAGGGAATGCGGCGCAGGCGGAAAACGCGGATGCGCTGACGGGCCCACTTTCCGAAAGTCCGGCGACGATTCGATTTGTCGTGCAGGACGGGATGGAGCAGCTCGCCTCCCTGCTGCAAAAACGGCAAGGGGCGTCAGGCAAGGTGCAGCATCAGGCGCTTCAGCTTCTCCAGTCGTTCCAGGAGCTGATCAACAACGGGCAGGCGGCGCCATCGAAGCCGCTCGAGGCACAGACGTTTGCGGCCCAGAGCAAAAATGCCGCGCTCGAACGTCATATCGGCGCTTTGTTTAAAGGCGTACAGCCTGCAGGCAGCGAGGGCAGCGAGCAGACGGCTGCCGGGGACCGCCAAGAGCAGCCTAACGACCCGTTTGCTACGCAGCATACGGTAACGGCCGGCCAGCTGGCATTGCGACACGGCATCAACGCTTCGGCGAAAGCTGCGGCACCGGTACCGGTCGAAAAATTTTCGGAAGAGATGAGCGGATTTGTCGTCAAAAATCTGGAATTCGTCAAGCAGCAAGGAATTTCGGAGGCAAGAATCACGCTTTATCCGGAGCGCCTGGGCCAAGTGGACGTCAAGCTGACGATGCAAAACGGCCAGCTGATCGCGCAGTTTTCGACCGAGCATGCGGCCACAAAGGATCTGCTGGAACAACAGATGAGCCAGCTTCGTTCGACGCTGCAAACGCAAGGCGTGCAGGTTGAAAAGCTGGTCGTAACCCAGAACCCGTCGCCGCAATCGCAAATGTACCAGGACGGCGGACGCCAGCCGGGAGCAGGTCAGCAGCAGTCCAACCGCCGCTCCAAGGAGAAGGAAACGCCTACCGACGACGCGATCAAAATCGCGGAACTGGGGGAAGAGCTTAGCGAGTGGCTGGCAGCCCAGGAACAAACGGACGGCGGCAACATGTTTACGGCAAAAGCTTAGCCAGACGGAGGTGAAAACAAATGGCTTCGGAAATTTTCTCCACACCGAATGTATGGCCTAATTATTCGGCTGAAAACGTCGCAAGAGCGAGCAACAAAAAGCAGGAGCTGGGAAAGGACCAGTTTTTGAGCATTCTGATCAAGCAGCTGCAAAACCAGGATCCGATGCAGCCGATGGAGGACAAAGAGTTCATCGCGCAGATGGCCCAGTTTACTTCGGTAGAGCAGCTGATCAACATTTCCAAACAGCTGAATGCGATGAGCCAGTCCCTGGGCAACGTCTCCGGCCTGATCGGCAAGGAGATCAGCTGGATCGACGACGCGAACAAGGACCAGGGCGGCGAAAGCAAAAGCGAGATGAAATCGGGCGTCGTGGACTCCATCATCGTGAAAGACGGCGTTCAGTACGCGTCCGTTGGTTCGCTGGCGATCCCGTTGGACAAGGTCATTGAAATCAAAGAAGCGTCCAAAACCGAGGAACATCCGGCGCCGGATCAAACGCCTCCCGCAGATGATCCGAAAGGTGCGGAACCTGCTGGCGCTGATTCGAATACCGACGCAACCGGAAGCGGTGAATCGGCATGAATGAACGCATAACCATCGGGCAGCTGTATCCTTCCAAGATGTATCCGGCAGTCAAAAACGCCGCTCAGCGAAGCTTGCAGCGGGAAACGCCAACAACCTCGTTTGACCGGCTATTCCAACATGAGCTGCTGAAATTCAGCAACCATGCGGCCAAGCGGCTGGAGCAAAGAGGCATTGAACTGCAGGGAGACCAGTTGGCCAAAATTCAAGATGCCGTTGACAAAGCGGCGGCTAAAGGAAGCAAGGAATCGCTCATCTTGCTGCAAGACATGGCGCTGATCGTCAATGTGGCAAACCGGACGGTCGTGACGGCGATCGACGGAAATTCGATGAAGGACAACGTATTTACGCAGATCGACAGCGCGATCGTTATATCTTAATCTGGCTGGCCCGACAGGAAGCCAGTGGACCGCTGACCGACAGACGCGGTCCTTACATGACGAGGGAGGAATAAAACTATGATGAGATCCATGTATTCCGGCGTATCAGGCATGCGGGGGTTCCAGACCAAGCTTGACGTCATCGGCAACAACATCGCAAACGTGAATACGATCGGCTTCAAATCCGGACGGGTCATGTTTAAGGATGTCATAAGCCAGACCGTTGCAGGTATTACGGCCCCGGAAGACTCTGTTCATGGCGGCGTGAATGCCAAGCAAATCGGCCTTGGCGTATCCGTTGGTTCCATCGATACGATGCATCTGGGCGGCAGTGCCATGATGACGAATAATCCAACGGATTTGCGCATCGATGGGGACGGATTTTTTCTTGTGAAGCTGGATCCGGCGCAGGACCCGCCTTTTTTGACCCGGGCTGGCGATTTTCATATTGATGCTTTGCAGCAGCTCGTTACTTCGGATGGCCTGTTTGTGTGCGATACCGACGGAGCGCCGATCAAGCTGCAAAGTAACACGGTCTCTTTTTCAATCTCTCAGGATGGAACGATCATCCAGAAGCTCGATGACGGAACGACGGACAACGGAACGAAGATCGGCGTGGGCAAAGTGCCCAACCCGGAAGGCTTGGAGAAGATCGGCGGGAACCTGTTCCGGATGACGCTGAACGCCAAGGAAGACGGACTGGTCGACTTCCCGGCCGACGCCAATGACGCCACGAAGGGCACGGGCGCGGTCATCGCCGGGCAGCTTGAGATGTCCAACGTGGACCTGACGAGCGAGTTCACGGAAATGATCGTGGCTCAGCGCGGCTTCCAGGCCAACTCGCGGATTATTACAACGTCCGACGAGGTTCTTCAAGAGGTCGTCAATCTGAAACGTTAGTAAATGATCGTAGCGGGAGAGGGGCCGCCTCTCCCGAATTTCCATAGGAGGCTCTGCTATGATTTCTGTTACCCGGTTAAACGGCTCACCAATATGGCTGAACGCTTTGCTTATCGAAACAGTGGAAGAAACGCCAGACACCTATATTACGTTGGTCACAGGCAAACGCATGATCGTTTTGGAAAAAGCAGCTGAGGTCATTTCCTTGGTGAAACAATACAATCAGGAAATCGGCGTTCACAATGCCACAATCAAAGTGCAACAAATGGAGGAAAACTCATGAAAAAAATGCTGCCCTGGCTGATTACCATACTTCTGGCGATAACACTGATCGTGGTTGCTGCTGTTTTGCTAGCGCCTCAATTCGGAAAAGACTCCAATTCGAATGCTGCGGCTCCGGCGGCCGAGGGGAAAAAATTATCAGCGGATGAACTCGTGGAAATGACGTCTGAAATCAAAGATATCAAAACCAATCTTGCAGATCAGGATTATATCGTATTGATGAATTTTGCGTTCCAATTGAACGATAAGAAATCCAAAGAAGCATTCGACAAGATCAAGGAGTTTAAAATCAAACCGATTATTATCAAAACCCTTGCAGACACCAAGCCGGAAGAATTAAAGGGCTCGGACGGCAAGGACCAATTAAGCGCAAAATTGATCAATCTGATCAATAAGACCCTGACTGAAGGGAAATTGAATCAGATCGAAATCACAGATTACCTGGTAACGCCGATCTAAACGAAGGATTCTCCCTAACATGCTGTAGAGAACCCAAGACAATCCTTTAAGGGGGTGAGATGATTGGTTGACGTATTATCGCAAAATGAGATCGACGCCCTGCTTGCCGCGCTTTCGTCCGGCGAAATGGATGCGGAGGAACTGAAAAAAGAGGATAACCAGAAAAAAGTCCGGTCCTATGACTTCAAACGGGCGGTCCGCTTTTCCAAAGACCATATCCGGAGCCTCACGCGCATCCATGAAAACTTTGCCCGTTACCTGACGACGTATTTTTCGGCACAGCTGCGCACTTTCGTGCAAATTAGCGTCGTACAGGTCGAGCAGCTTCCTTATGACGAATTTATCCGGTCGATTCCTAAAATGACGATTTTGAACATTTTCGAAGCCGAGCCGTTGGAAGGAAGAATGGTGCTCGAGGTTCACCCCAACGTTGCGTACGCGATGCTGGATCGTTTGCTGGGCGGAGTAGGCAATGCGCCCACGAAGATCAATACCCTGACGGAGATTGAGACAACCATCATGGAGAGGATTTTCAGCCGGGCTTTCGACAGCCTCGCTGAGGCCTGGAAAACCGTGCTGGATATCTCGCCCCGGATGGAAGCGATGGAAACGAATCCGCAATTCATGCAAATCGTGTCTCCGAACGAAACGATCGCGCTTATATCGCTGAGCACCAAAATCGGGGATACGACGGGAATGATCAATCTCTGCATACCGCATGTCGTGCTTGAACCGATCATGTCCAAGCTTTCGGCGCACCAATGGTTCGTTTCGGAGAAAAAATCAAGCATCCCTGAAGAAGCCGAATCGCTCAAGTACCGGATCAGTCAGGCGAAGCTGAATATCGTGGCCGAACTCGGCACGAGCCACATTTCCGTATCCGAATTCCTGAGCCTCAGCGTCGGGGATGTCATCAGCCTCAACAAAGCGGTGGGCACCGGCCTGTCGATCCGGGTAGGGGACCGCCTGAAGTTCATCGGAAGCCCGGGAACGCTGAAGGATCGGGTAGCGGTTCAAATCGACGAAATTGTCAGCGAAGGAGTTGAGGAATTTGACGAGTAACGAATATTTGTCGCAAGAAGAGATAGACGCTTTGCTTAAGCAGTCCGAATCGGATTATTCCAAAGGATCGGGCACGATGACGGTGGACGATTATTTGACGCCGCTGGAACAGGACGCGCTCGGCGAGATCGGAAACATCACGTTCGGCAGCGCCGCGACGGCTCTTTCCACGCTTCTCGGCAAAAAAGTGGATATCACGACGCCGAAAGTGTCCATCATCACGCGCGAGCAGTTTGAATCCGAATTTCCCAAACCGCATGTCGCCGTTCACGTGACGTATGTCGACGGATTCGAAGGGATCAATTCGCTGGTCATCAAAACGCGCGACGCCCAAGTCATTGCCGACCTGATGCTTGGCGGCGAAGGGAACCCCGAAGATCAAGAGCTGAACGAAATACATATAAGCGCGGTTCAGGAAGCGATGAACCAGATGATGGGTTCGTCCGCAACCTCGATGTCCACGATTTTCAACCGTTTCGTGAACATCTCGCCGCCGGGGATCGATATTTTGGACGTGGCCAGCGGGGATGGCGTCAGCAGCCTTCCCGCGGACGAGACGCTCATCAAAATTTCGTTCCGGCTGACGATCGGGGACTTGATCGATTCGACCATCATGCAGCTTCTGCCGGTGCAATTCGCCAAGGATATGGTCAACATTTTGATTCACGGCGCCGATTCCGTCGAGCAGCTGATTGAGGAAACGGCCGCAGCGGCCCAGGCTCCCGAAAAGCCGGCTCCGAGCCCGCAGCCGACGCCGGCCCAGCCGCCGCAGCAGCAATCGGTGCCGCAGCAGCCGCAGGCCCCAAGCCAGCAGCCAACGGGCTATCCGGGAGAATATCCGGCCGCAGGCCAGCCGATGCCCGGCTATGAGCAGAACCCGCAGATGCCGCCGTACGGAATGCCTCAGCATTACGGCACGCCGTATAACCGGAACGTGAACGTGCAGCCCGTGCAGTTTTCGAATTTGCAATCCCCGGCCTATGGTCCGGTCGATCAAAATAATTTGAACTTATTGATGGACATTCCTCTGAAGGTCACCGTAGAATTAGGAAGGACCCAGAAGCAAATTAAGGATATCTTGGAAATGTCCCAAGGTTCCATCATCGAACTGGACAAGCTTGCGGGCGAGCCGGTGGATATTCTCGTAAACAACAAGCTGATCGCCAAAGGCGAAGTCGTTGTCATCGATGAGAACTTTGGCGTACGCGTCACAGACATTCTCAGCCAATGGGACCGAATACAAAAATTACAATAGCAAAATTTAGGGAGGATTTTTAATCAATGGCAAACCGTATTCTTATCGTGGATGATGCAGCATTTATGAGAATGATGATCCGTGATATTTTGACTAAAAATGGTTTCGAGGTCGTCGGAGAAGCGCAGGACGGGGCGCAAGCGATCGAAAAATTCAAGGAACTTCGCCCGGACCTGATTACGATGGATATCACCATGCCTGAGATGGACGGCATCGCCGCCCTGAAGGAAATCAAGAAGCTGGATCCGAGCGCGAAGGTCATCATGTGTTCCGCCATGGGCCAACAGGCGATGGTCATCGACGCGATCCAGGCCGGGGCCAAGGACTTCATCGTGAAGCCGTTCCAAACGGACCGCGTCATCGAAGCGATCAATAAAACGTTGGGCGTTTAATCTTCCATGTTCAGCGCCGATATGCAAACGCCCCAAAACCCGGGAAATTATGCGCTTAATCTGGTGTACGTCATCGTTGTTCTCGCGGTCATCGTCGCACTCATCGTGCTGTTGATCCGTTTTCTCGGAAGAAAAAACAAAACATGGTTCACCAGCCGAGCGGTTCGGACCTTGGGAGCCGTCGGACTTGGACCGAACAAATCCCTTCAGATCATTGAAATCGGCAGCAACCTGTATCTGGTCGGCGTAGGCGAGGACATTCGCCTGGTCGACAAGATTACGGATCCGGAAGAAGTGAAGCTGATCATGGAGGCCTTCGAGCAGGAAGCGGGCGCCCGGGCGGGCGCGTTTTCCCCGGTGCTTGAAAAGCTGGCCTCCAGGTTCCGCAAGCAAGGGACGTTGTCGGAAGAGATTACACTCGAGGATTCATCCTCTTTTCACGAAGTCTTCGACGAGAAGCTGCGAAAAATGTCCAGCCGAAAAGAAAAGATGGAGGAGCTTCTTCGCGAAGACAATACTACAGATCGGTTGAGGGATCCATGAAAAAGAAGGTTTTGCTAGCTTTCATCGTTTTATCGGTTATCAGTTTGCTGGCCTTGACGGCGGCATTTGCCGATCCCATTCCCAACATCGATATCCAGGTAGGCGATTCAGGAGGAAAACCGAGCACCAGCTCATTGTCGGTTTTGCTTCTGATCACTGTCATCAGCATCGCGCCGGCGCTGCTGGTGCTGATGACAAGCTTTACCCGGATCGTGGTTGTGCTGGGGTTCGTGAGAACGTCGCTTGGCACGCAGCAAATGCCGCCCAATCAGGTGCTTGTCGGCCTGGCGCTGTTTTTGACGCTGTTTGTGATGACACCAACGTTTTCATCGATCAACGACGTTGCCCTGCAGCCGTATCTGAAAGGCGAAATTACCCAAACGCAGGCGCTGGAAAAAGCGGCGGAGCCGATGAAAAAGTTTATGTTTTCGCAAACGAGGGAAAAAGATTTGCTGTTGTTCATGAAATACACCAAAACGGAAAAACCCAAAACGTACAAGGATATCCCGCTCACCGTCATGGTGCCCGCCTTTGCGATCAGCGAGCTGAAAACGGCGTTTCAAATGGGATTCATGATATTCATTCCGTTTTTGATCATCGATATCGTCGTGTCAAGCACCTTAATGGCCATGGGGATGATGATGCTCCCGCCGGTCATGATTTCGCTGCCGTTCAAAATATTGCTGTTCGTGCTGGTGGACGGATGGTACCTGGTCGTCAAGTCGCTGCTGTTGAGTTTTAATACATGATGGATGAGAAAGGCGAAGGAGGCCGGACATGAATTCTGATTTTATTATCGGCCTTGCGGGACAAGCGGTATATACCGTGCTGAAGGTAAGCGCGCCGATGCTGCTGCTGGGGCTGATCGTCGGCCTGATCGTGAGCATATTCCAGGCGACGACCCAAATCCAGGAGCAGACCCTCGCGTTCATTCCTAAAATCGTGGCGGTGCTGCTGGCGCTCCTGCTGTTCGGGCCTTGGATTTTAACGACGCTTGTCGATTTCACCTATAACATCTTCGACAACTTATATAAGTATATCGGTTAGGCGGTAGCGATCGATGAACATGCTGCTGAATAGCTTGCCGGTTTTCATGCTTATTTTTTGTCGAATCACCTCTTTTTTTGTTGTAGCGCCTGTGCTGTCTTCCAGGGGAGTCCCTAACGTTTTCAAAATTGGCATGTCCTTTTTCCTGTCCGTTCTCGTATTTCTCACGTACGGCGTCCATCATGAGCTGCCGGCCGACCTGACTTACGTGCTGCTCATCATCCGCGAAATCCTTATCGGCTTGGTGCTGGGGTTCGTCGCGTATCTGCTGTTCGTCGTCATTCAGACCGCCGGCGCGTTTATCGACATACAGATCGGATTCGGCATCGCCAACGTCATCGACCCGATGACCGGGGCATCGGCACCGGTTCTCGGAAACTTTAAATACATGTTCGCCCTTTTATTGTTTCTTGCGATGAACGGGCATCATTACTTGATCGACGGGATCATACGGAGTTACGACTGGGTTCCGCTGTCCAACGATTTTTTTATGAAGCTTTACAACGGAAGCATATCCGACTTTTTGGTTAAAACCTTCGGCCAATCGTTTGTGCTGGCCTTTCAGATGTCGGCGCCGATCGTTACCGCGTTGTTTTTGACGGACGTGGGACTCGGTTTTTTGGCCCGGACCGCTCCGCAGTTTAACGTATTCGTGATCGGGATGCAGCTTAAAGTGATTGTCGGCTTGATTGTGCTGCTGCTGATCGTGCCCAGCTTTTCGTATTTGTTCGGCGATTTGTTCGGGATCATGTTCGAATCGATGCAAAATCTGCTGGGGCTGATGGGGCGCAAGCCGGCCTAAGCAGGAATAAAGGAGCGACTGGAGTGTCCTACAGATATCGGCTCGATTTGCAGTTGTTCGCCGGCGAAAAAACCGAAAAAGCAACGCCTAAAAAACGCCAGGATACCCGTAAAAAGGGCCAAGTCGCCAAAAGCCAGGAAATTTCCGGCTCGGTGGTGCTGCTTGCCTCCTTTTTAAGCTTGTTGATGTTCGGCGGATTTTATAAGGAACGGCTGGTAGGGCTGTTCAAGGACGTGTTTTTGCACCGTCTCCAAACCGGCATTTCGATCGGAAACGTGATGAACCTGGCGATGGAGTACTCCATTCAGATTCTCATCTTGATGGCGCCGATGTTTATCATCACGATCGTGCTGGCTCTCGTCGCCAATGTGGCCCAAGTCGGATTCATGTTGACGGGCGAGATGCTCAAACCCAAATTCAGCAAGCTGGATCCGATCAAAGGGTTTAAAAATATTTTTTCGGTCAGGTCGCTTGTGGAATGCTTGAAATCGATTTTTAAAGTTACCGTGATCGGGCTGCTCGTTTACCAGACATTGTCCGGCGCCTTGCCGAAGATCGGCAGGTTGTCGGAGACGAACATCGAGCAAACCTTTCATTTTGTCGCCAGCCTGACGATGAATCTGGGGCTGAAAATCGGCGCCGTCTTGTTTGCGATGTCGATACTGGACTATTTGTACCAACGTTACGAATTCGAAAAAAGCATCCGCATGTCCAAGCAGGACATCAAGGACGAATACAAAAAAATGGAGGGAGACCCGCTGATCAAAGGGAAGATCAGGGAGCGTCAGCGCCGGATGGCGATGCAGCGCATGATGCAGGAGGTCCCCAAGGCGGATGTCGTCATTACCAACCCGACGCATTTCGCCGTCGCCCTGAAATACGAGGGTTCCAAAATGGAAGCTCCGCAAATCATCGCCAAAGGCCAGGATTACGTGGCTTTGCGGATGAAGGAAATAGCCAAAGAACACGGCGTCATAACCATGGAAAACAAACCTCTCGCCCGGGCCCTGTTCCACAGAGCGGAGATCGGGGATTCCATTCCCGCCGATTTGTTTCAGGCCGTGGCTGAAGTTTTGGCATATGTATACAAACTTAAAGGCAAGGTTAAATAAACTCAGGGATCGGAGGCAGTGAAGCCATTGAAAGCAAAGGAAATTACGGTATTACTAGGTGTCATCGGCATCGTTCTCATGATGATTCTTCCGATCCCGACATGGCTTTTGGACGTTCTGCTCGTCATCAACATCTCGCTTGCCCTGCTCATTTTGCTGGTAGCGATGAACACGAAGGAAGCGCTGCAATTTTCGATATTTCCTTCCCTTTTGCTGATCACGACGTTGTTCAGGCTTGCGCTGAACATTTCGACGACGAAACTGATCCTGTCCGAAGGGTTTGCCGGAACCGTGGTATCCACATTCGGCAGCTGGATCGCCAATGGACAAATCGCCGTCGGGTTCATCGTCTTCCTGATCCTCGTCGTCGTTCAATTTATCGTCATTACGAAAGGTTCGGAACGGGTTGCCGAGGTGGCCGCGCGTTTTACGCTTGATGCGATGCCCGGCAAGCAGATGAGCATCGATGCCGATCTGAACGCAGGGCTCATCAACGAGCAGCAGGCGCGGGAGCGCCGTCAAAAGGTCGAACGCGAAGCCGACTACTACGGAGCGATGGACGGTGCCACCAAATTCGTCAAGGGCGATGCCATCGCCAGCATCATCATTCTCATCATCAACCTGGTCGGCGGTTTCATCATCGGGATGTCGATAAACGGAATGGATTTCAAAGATGCTTTGTCCACCTATTCGGTACTGACCATCGGCGACGGCCTGGTCTCTCAAATTCCGGCGCTGCTCATTTCGACGGCATCCGGTTTGATCGTGACCCGTTCCTCATCGGAGGGCAATCTTGCCAGCGATTTGACGCAGCAGCTGATGTCTTATCCGAAACTGCTGTACATCGTAGGCGGCACGGTTGCCATGCTCGGCTTTTTTACGCCTATACATATCATTACGACATTGCCGCTGGCGGCCATCCTGCTGTATGCGGCCTACCGGATGCAGAAGAACATGGAGCGCAAGCAAATCGAAGTGGAGCAGCAGGAGGAGGAACAGCAAATCGAAGAGGTCCGAAGTCCCGAAAGTGTCATCAATTTGCTGCAGGTCGACCCGATCGAATTCGAATTCGGTTACGGCCTGATCCCGCTTGCGGACGTCCAGCAGGGCGGCGACCTGCTCGACCGGATCATCATGATCCGCAGGCAGTGCGCTTTGGAGTTAGGACTTGTCGTGCCGGTCATCCGCATTCGCGACAATATTCAACTAAAACCGAATGAATATGTCATCAAAATTAAAGGGAATAGCGTCGGCGGCGGTGAACTATTACTTAATCACTATTTGGCCATGAGTCCCGGGTATGAAGACGAAAGTATATCGGGTATTGAGACGCAGGAACCGGCCTTTGGCCTTCCGGCCCTTTGGATCGACGAGGCGACGAAAGAAAGGGCGGAATTGTCGGGGTATACCGTGGTGGATCCGCCTTCCGTCGTAGCCACGCATTTGACCGAGCTCATCAAGAAACATGCGCATGAGCTGCTTGGACGCCAGGAAACCAAAACGCTGGTCGACAATTTGCGCGAAAATTATCCGGTGCTTGTCGACGAGCTGATTCCGAACGTGCTGGCGATCGGGGACGTCCAGAAGGTGCTGGCGAAGCTGCTTCGCGAAAAAGTTTCCATCCGCGATCTCGTCACCATTTTCGAAACCTTGGCGGATTACGGGCAATACACCAAAGATCCGGACGTGCTTACGGAATACGTAAGGCAAGCCCTCTCCAGGCAGATTACCCAGCAGTTCTCCCAGGAAGGGGAGACGCTCAAAGTCATTACGGTCGGCCCGACGCTGGAGAAAAAAATCGCGGAAAGCGTGCAGCAATCCGATCAGGGCAGCTATTTGGCGCTGGATCCGGTATCGACCCAGACGGTGTTCCAAAAGCTCAGCGAGCAGGTCAACCGCCTGCTGCAATCCGGGCAGCAGCCCATTCTCCTGACGTCGCCCACGATCCGCATGTATTTGCGGCAAGTGATCGAGCGGACCATGCAGGATATTCCGGTACTATCTTACAGCGAGCTGGAGCCAAATGTTGAAATTCAAAGTGTCGGAGTGGTGAATTTATGAGAGTGAAGCGTTATCTGGTCGATACGATGCCCGAAGCGATGCTCCAGATCCGCCATGACCTCGGCAGCGACGCCGTGATCCTGAGCACGAAGGAAACGAAAATCGGCGGCTTTCTAGGCATGTTCAAACAAAAGAAAATCGAAGTCGTCGCGGCCGTCGAAGAGGAGGCGCAGAAACCTTCTAAAGCCCAGCCTTCCCCGGCCGCACCTTCCCTCGCCGTTCCGAAACAAGCGGTGCCCAAAGCTTACCAAAAAACGGCGGAAATGACTTCGGGCGCAGGGACGCCGCAGAGCCAACCGGCTGCGTTGAAAGCAGCGGATGCGGGGCATCCGGAGACGTTCGCGGAACAAGCGGCGGCAAGCGAAAGCATTGCGCCGCCTGCGGCTAAAGCCGCGGAAACGGGCAAAGACGGGCGCCCGCCGGCCGTTGGGATCATGCCATCGCCGCAGCCGGAAGCGCCGCCCCGCGTGCAGCCTGCCCTGATGCCGGAACGCGCCTTGGATGAAAAGGGAAGATCCGCGGCCGAAGACAAGCTTCTGGAGGAGCTGCGCGAAATGAAGACCTGGATGGCCAAAATCTCGCGCCAGTCCGCCATGCAGCGCACGCTTCCGGACGTGCTGGAAAAACTCCAGGACCGGTTGTTCCGGCAGGATATCGAAGCCTCGCTTATCCAGGAATGGATCGGCGATGCTTTTGAGCATTGGGAGGAGAAGGGCCGGAGCTTAAGCGACGCGGACATGGAGTCGTTTATCCGCGATCGCATCAAGGGGTTTTTGGCGGAACGTTTCGGCGGAGGCATCGCTCCCAGAACCAAAATGGTCTATGTCGCCGGCCCGACGGGGGTCGGGAAAACGACGACGATCGCCAAACTCGCTGCCGAACAACTCTTCCGCTACCATCGCAAGGTCGGATTCATTACGTCCGATACGTACCGCATTTCCGCGGTCGAGCAGCTGCGGACCTATGCATCGATCCTGAACGTTCCGCTGGAGGTGGTGCAGTCTCCGGGGGACATGCAGCGGGCCATGGAGCGTCTGGACTATTGCGATCTTATTCTGATGGATACGGCCGGGCGCAACTACCGCAACGAGCTGCTCGTTTCCGAACTGCAAAGCCTCCTGCCGCCGGTGGAACGCAGCGAGACGTACCTTGTCCTCAGCTTGACTTCCAAAAGCCAAGACATGAAAAAGATCGCCGAGCATTTTAGCAAATACGGCTTGGACAAGGTCATTTTCACCAAATTGGACGAGACCGGAAGCTACGGCCCCATCTTGAATTTGCTGAAGGAATTTCCTTTCCGCCTATCCTACATGACCAACGGACAAAACGTTCCGGATGACCTGCTCCTGCCCGGGGAAAAGCTGCTTAGCGATCTGCTGCTGGGAGAAGAAGGTGCATGACGGATCAGGCACAAACGCTGAGAAATTTGGTCATGATGCGCGAACGCGAACGCGCTGCCCTGGCGAGCGGCGAGCAGCCGCGGCAGGGAGCCAGGCTGATCACCGTGACAAGCGGAAAAGGAGGCGTCGGAAAGTCCAACTTTACGCTTAATTTCGCCTTGTCGCTGCAGTCCATGGGCAAGCGGGTGCTGGTGTTCGACGCCGATATCGGGATGGCTAACATCGACGTGCTGATGGGGATGTCCGCCAAATATAACCTGTATCATTTGCTGCGGCGCGAGAAACGGATCGATGAAATCATCGAACGAGGTCCGGGATCTCTGTCGCTGATTGCAGGGGGTTCAGGTTTGAGCGATTTGTTCTCCTTGTCGCAAAGCGATCTGAATTACTTCATGCAGCAGATCGAAACGGTTGCGGACGGGATGGATTACGTCATCTTCGATACCGGCGCCGGTTTGTCCCAGGAAAACTTCAATTTTATCCAATCTGCGGACGAATGCATCGTCGTAACGACGCCGGAGCCGACATCGATCACGGATGCCTACGCGCTGATCAAGGTAGTCAGCTCCAGGGAGCGCGGCACGTCGTTCAAGCTGATCGTCAACCGTGCAAGCGATGAAAAAGAAGCCGCTCAGACGGCGGACAAAATCAGGGTAGCGGCGCAAAAGTTTTTGAACGTGGACGTTCCGCTGCTTGGATACATAAGCGATGACTCCCATGTCGTGCAGGCAGTAAAAAAGCAAGTTCCTTTTTCCATGGCTTTTCCGGGCTGCGCAGCGGCGCGCGAAATACAGCGGATCGCCAGGCTGTACGCGTCAGTCCCTGCTTCCCCGGAACCGGGCGCCTTGACAGGAATCAAAGGATTTATGCAAAAGTGGCTTCGTCGAACAAAATGATTCTTCTGTAAAAAGGAACAAGGGGTGGAAATGGCATGGCGCCATATAAAGTCCTAGTTGTTGATGACTCGGCATTTATGCGTAAAATTTTTTCGGATCTGATCGAAAAGGATCCCGCGTTTCAGGTCGTGGACACGGCCGTAAACGGGCGTGAAGCCGTGGAGAAAGCCGTCGGGCTGAAGCCGGACATCGTGACGATGGATGTGGAAATGCCCGAAATGAACGGCCTCGAAGCCTTGAAGCTGATCATGGCCAAGCAACCGATGCCCGTCATCATGCTGTCCGGCATCAATGAAGAGGGCATGAAGGAAACGATTAAGGCGCTCGAATCCGGAGCGTTTGATTTTATACGCAAACCTTCCCTGACGTATTCCCAGGACATCGGGCAGGTCGGGGATGCGCTTCTGGAGCAGTTGAAGGCGGCCATGGCCGCCAAGGAAAGAAGGGCTGCCTTTGAAGCCGAGGAAGAGAAGCGGCGCCTCCAGAAGGAAACGCTGCGGCCGTACACCGCTCCGGGAGGAGCCGTTGCCGAGTCGAAAAAGGCTGCCTCCGGGCCGCTTAAGCGGCCGCTGCCTCCTGCCGTGAAACAAGAGCCCCCGCTTGAGAAAACCGGGCGGAGGATCAAGGAGCCGAATAAAGCGAAGCCCGAAGCGCCGCCTCCCGTCAAAGTGGCCGAGACTGCGGCAGCGCGGGAATATATCGCGGCTTCGGCCCCGCTCGAGGAACGCCGCGAAAAGCGTAACGAAAAGCGTCACGAACTGCGCGACGAAAAACGCAACGAAGTACGGCATGCCTTTAACGACATTGTCGCCATCGGATGCTCCACCGGCGGCCCGAGAGCGCTGAAAGAGGTGCTGGAGCATATCCCGGCCGATCTACCTGCTCCGGTCGTCATCGTCCAGCACATGCCGCCGAATTTTACCCGCTCCCTTGCACAGCGGTTGAATTCCTTCAGCCCGCTCGAGGTCATGGAGGCGGAGGACGGCATGAAGCTGCAAGCGGGTTCGGCCTACATCGCTCCCGGCGGGAAGCATTTAAGAATCGTCAGGGACGCCGACGGCAGCTTTATAACGTCGTTGTCCGATGACAAGCCGTTGAACGGCCACAAGCCGTCGGTGGACGTTCTTTTCGAATCGCTGCTGCCGCTTGCCTCCTTGGAGCGCCATGTGGTGCTGATGACGGGAATGGGCAGCGACGGGGCGAAAATGATGAAACGGCTCTATGATGCGGGCGTCAAAAGCACGTTTGCCGAAAGCGAAGAAACGTGCGTTGTCTACGGCATGCCGCGTTCGGCCGTCGAGCTTGATTGCGTGAGCCACGTTTTGCCCCTGCAGGACATTGCGGCCGGCGTGGTCCGTGCCGTGGGCCACGGGAAGTGAACTTATAAAGGAGGTGTCTCGCAATGGACATGAACCAATACTTATCCATGTTTATTGATGAGTCCAATGATCATCTGCAATCACTGAACGAAAATATGCTGCTTCTCGAAAGCAGCCCAAGCGATCTCTCGATCGTGCAAGTGATTTTCCGTTCGGCGCACACCTTGAAAGGGATGGCCGCGACGATGGGCTTCGAGGATCTCGCCGCGCTGACCCACCAGATGGAAAACGTGCTCGATCTGGTCCGCAACGAAAAGCTGACCATGCAGGATTTTATTTTCGATACGCTGTTCAAAGGCTTGGACGCTTTGGAATCGATGGTGCAGGACATTACCGAAGGCGGGGAAGGAAAAGCCGACGTATCCGCGATCGTGTCCGCCCTTCAGGCGATCGTCAGAGGGGAAGACCCGTCCGCCAAGCCGCAAGGGGCAAACGCGCCGAGCGAAGCCCGCGCCTCCGACGTCAATACGGCCCTTAAGCTGGACGAATTCCAGTATGCCGTTCTGAACCAATCCATCGAAGCGGGGCACCGCGTGCTTTACATCGACGTCCATATCCGCGAGAACTGCCAGCTGAAAGCGGTCAGGGCTTACATGGTGTTCGAATTGCTGGAGAGATCGGGCGAGGTCGTCAAGTCCTTTCCGTCGACCCAGGACATCGAGCAGGAAAAGTTTGATTTCAGCTTCTCCCTTTATTACATAACAACCAAAGATCCCGCCGAGCTTCAGCGGCAAATTATCGGCATTTCGGAGATCGAAAAAGCCGACGTGACGGAGCTTGACGCGGAAACGTTGCAGCAAATGAGCGAGATCGGCGCCGCTTCGCAGGAAGCTGCGGCCGCCGTCGCTGCGCCCCCGGCCGCCGAGAAGGGGCAGGAAGCTCCCCCGGCCAAATCCGAGCAGGCTTCCGAGAAGGCGGCCCCGGCAGCCAAAACCCCGGCCAAAACTGGAGGCGCCGTGCCGACCCGTACCATCCGCGTCGACATCGAGCGGCTGGATGTGCTTATGAATTTATTCAGCGAATTATTGATAGACCGCGTTCGCCTGGAACAGCTTGCCAGCGAGATCCAGAACCATGCGCTGACGGAAACGGTAGAGCATATGACCCGTGTCAGCTCCGATCTGCAGGATATCGTCATGAAGCTGCGCATGGTCCCGGTCGACACGGTCTTCAACCGCTTCCCGCGCATGGTTCGCGATTTGGCCAAATCGCTCGACAAAAAGGTCGATTTGATCATTACAGGCGCCGACACGGAGCTGGACCGGACCGTCATCGACGAGATCGGCGATCCGCTGGTGCACCTGCTGCGCAATGCCGTCGACCACGGGATTGAGCCGGTGGCCGACCGGATCAGCGCGGGCAAGCCGGAAACGGGCACCGTGCACCTGCGGGCTTTTCACAGCGGCAACCATGTTTTTATCGAAATCGAAGAAGACGGACGCGGCATTTACCGCGACAAGGTGCTGAAGACGGCGCTCAAGAAAGGCGTCGTGACGGAGGAGCAGGCGGCGGGCATGTCCGATGAGGAAGTGCATCAGCTTTTGTTCGCTCCGGGCTTCAGCACGGCCGAAAAAATTTCGGACGTTTCCGGACGCGGGGTCGGGCTTGACGTCGTCAAGGCCAAAATCACGTCGCTGGGCGGACAGGTCACGATCTATTCCACGCCGGGCAAAGGCACCAATTTCTCGGTACAGCTCCCGCTGACCTTGTCGATCATCGCGGCGATGCTGGTGAAAATGGGTTCGGAGAAATACGCGATCCCGCTGTCGTCGATCGTCGAAACCGGCATCGTCAAAAAAGGGCAGATCCGCGCCGTGCACGGCAATAAAATGGTAGAGTTCCGCGGATCGCTCATTCCGTTAATATCGCTAAGCCGCATTTTCAATATCAAGGATTTTGACGAAAACGAAGAGGAAGAGACGGAAATCATCGTGATCCATAAAGGGGAGCGCTTGGCTGCGTTGGCCATCGACCAATTTATCGGGCAAAACGAAATCGTCCTGAAAAGCCTCGGCAAATATTTGCCGCCGATCAAAGGCATTTCGGGCGCCACGATCCTGGGCGACGGGCAGGTCGCGCTCATTCTCGATCCGAACGTGTTCATCAAGTAATCCCGGCAACGTATAAAAGGAGGTTTTTTTCATGGGAGAAGAAATCAAAGTCATCGTCTTTAAACTCGGCAGCGAAGAATACGGCATCGAAGTGGACAAGGTCCAAACGATCGAGCGCATGCTTCCGAT
Organism: Paenibacillus sp. YAE3; assembly: GCF_057546105.1. Taxonomy (NCBI): domain Bacteria; kingdom Bacillati; phylum Bacillota; class Bacilli; order Caryophanales; family Paenibacillaceae; genus Paenibacillus; species Paenibacillus sp. YAE3. The sequence goes on from NZ_BAAIYF010000003.1 coordinate 418,240, forward strand.
CACCCGGGTTCCCAAAACGTACGCGTTTGTCAGAGGCGTAATCAATCTTCGCGGCGTGGTCATCCCGGTCATCGATCTTCGCGGGCGTTTCGGCCTGGAAGAAACCGAATATACCGACCAGACCCGGATCATCATCGTGGCCGTAAACGAGATGGAGGTCGGCTTTATCGTCGATTCCGCCAACGACGTCATCGATCTGCACAAGGACAAAATCGAAACCCCGCCTGAGGTCGTCGGCGGCATCAAAGCGAAATATTTGGACGGCGTGGCCAAAATCGGCGACGACCGCCTGCTCATCATGCTGAATCTGTCCGAAGTGCTGAACAAAAACGAAATCATTCAATTGGAAAGTTTAGAGGAATAGTCCCGTGGAGGTCTTTAAACATTTCAAGGAGTTCAAAATGGATGTCCTGCGGGAGGTCGGGAACATCGGCGCGGGGAACGCCGCCACCGCTTTGTCCCGCCTCCTGAACAAACCCGTGGACATGGCCGTGCCCAAGGTGCAGCTGCTTCCTTTCGAAGAAATTTCGGAGAAGGTCGGAGGGGCCGAGCAGGTCGTCGTTGCCATCTTCCTCCGCGTCGAAGGGGAGGCTCCGGGGAATCTGTTTTTCATATTAAGCCCTGAGGCCGCCAAAAGCCTGCTGAATCGGCTGGTTGGCTTTCCTCCCGAAACGGACGGCATGTTCAACGAAATGGAGCAGTCCGCTCTCTGCGAAATCGGCAACATTTTGGCAGGCTCTTATTTGTCTTCGCTGGCGGATTTCACGAAACTCAGCATGTACCCCACCGTTCCGGCGCTGGCGATGGATATGGCGGGCGCGATCCTCAGCTTCGGCCTGCTGCAGTTCGGGCATATGGGGGACGATGCCCTGTTGATCGATACGACGTTCCTTGAAGGCGACCACGAGGTGGAGGGCCAGTTCTTCCTGATTCCCGATCCGGATTCATTCGCCAAGATCTTTAAATCCCTGGGAGTACCAATGGACCATGATTGAAGAGCAAAGCATTGTGAAAGTAGGCATGGCCGACCTGAACGTGGTGCAGCATTCGGGAATCATCCGGACGGTCGGCCTGGGCTCATGCGTCGGCCTTACGATGTATGATCCCCAGCTCAAATTGGCCGGCATGGCGCACGTGATGCTGCCCTCTTCGGACATCGCCCGCGAGGGGCAGCTGAACGTCGCGAAATATGCGGACACGGCGCTGCCCGCGCTGCTAGCCAAGCTCCTGGAGCTTGGCGCTTCTCCTTCGCGGATCGTCGCCAAAATGGCCGGGGGTTCGCAGATGTTCGCGTTTGCCGGCGCCGGGGACACCATGAGGATCGGACCGAGGAACGTGGAGTCCTGCAAAGCCAAATTGGCGGAGCTTCGCATCCCGCTTATAGCAGAAGACACTGGCGGCAATTACGGGCGCACCATCGAAATGGATGCCGGCACGGGCATATTGCTTATCCGCAGTGTACAAACAGGTGTAAAGGAAATGTAGCCATGAAAGGAAATCTGCGATTTAATCTGGTATTCGGCGTTATAGGATTGGTTTTGACCCTGTTGTTTTCCCTGATGAACAATAATTTGTTCATGACAAGCTTGATTCGCGCGGTGGTATCGTTTGCCGCATGGTTTGCGCTTGCGTTCGTGCTCCGGTGGGCATGGACGATGGTCAGCGTCCCGCAGGCTGAATCGGAATTCAATGACTGGAAGGCTGAAGACGCGCAGACCGGTACGCGTTTGGACTTGACGACTCCCGACGAGAGTGACGAGCTGAATGAGCTGTTGAAGCCAAAAACCGACCCGCCCCAAGGAGGGGATGCCGGTTTTACTCCACTCAATCCGCCAAAATTGGTCTCGAAAAAGGATCCTGAAGAATTGGCCAAGGCAGTTCGTCACCTGACAGAAAATTAAGGAGGGTGAGGGTAGTTGAGCGAGCGAAAAACTTCACATCTGAACCATGCCGGACTTTGGGAAGAGTGGAAAGAAAGAGGGAACCTGGAAGCTAAAAAAAGGTTGATCGAAAACTATCTGCATATCGTGGACTACGTGTCCAGCAGGCTGGCGATCGGGCTCCCGAAAAACGTTTCCAAGGACGATCTGGCCAGCAACGGCGTGATGGGCCTCATCGACGCGGTCGACAAGTTCGATTACAAGCGCGGGCTTCAGTTCGAAACGTACGCATCCTTCCGCGTCAGGGGGGCGATTCTCGATTCGCTCCGCCAGGGCGACTGGGTTCCCCGTTCCGTCCGCGAAAAGGCGAAAAAAATCGAAGATGCGTACCAGCAGCTGGAACAGAAACATCTCCGGTCCGTAACGGATGCTGAAATGAGCGATTACCTGAACGTCTCGGAAAAAGAGTTCCAACATATGCTTCAGGAAGTGGCGGTGATGTCACTTTGCTCACTTGAGGATCCGATCAGGGAGGAAGAATCCGAAACGAGATTGTCCGTCATGGTGGACGACAAAGCCAAAAACCCTGATTACAAGGTCAACGAATTTTTTTTGAAGGAATCGCTCATCAAAGGGTTGGAAAAGCTTACCGAAAAAGAGCGAACCGTTGTATCATTATTATATTACGAAGATTTATCCCTCAGCGAGATTGCCGAGGTGATGTCGCTTTCACCTTCGAGAATTTCTCAACTGCATTCCAAGGCCATTCTAAGGCTGCGCGGAACGCTCGAAAAACATCGGGAATTGCTGATGCAAAACGATTAACCGCTGTAGAAATGGAAGGGAGGAAAAGGATTGACAGCTCAATTAGGGTTGGACAGCTATCTAAACGTCACGTTTTCCGATGACAAAAGCGTCGCCTACATCCAATTCTCGAAACGTGATGAAAACTTCAAATGCACCGAAGACGATTTGATGCTGTTTTTGCGGAGCCACCAGGTTCAGTTCGGGATTGAAAAAGGGGTCATCAGCCGGATCGCGAGCCATCCCGAAGAGTATATGTTCAACCGCACGCCCGTGGCGATGGGGGAGCAGCCGGTCAGCGGCAAGGACGGATATATCGAATATGCGTTCAAGCTTCAGGACGAGCATCAGCCTCGGCCGCTGGAAACCGAGGACGGCAAGGTGGATTTCAAAGAGCTGCTGAGCCTGAACAACGTCATCAAAGGGCAGCTCATTGCCAGGAGGATCCCGCCGGAGCCGGGAAAACCCGGCACTGCGGTGACCGGGGAACCGATCCCGTTCAAGCCCGGGAAGGAAGCCTATTTTAAAGTAGGCAAAAACGTGGTTCTCGATCCTGAAGGAACATCGATGTATGCAGCCATCGACGGGCTGGTCACGACGACGGATAAAGGCAAGATCAACGTGTTCCCGGTGTATGAAGTCAACGGCGACGTGGACTACAGCGTAGGCAACATCGATTTTGTCGGCACCGTCGTCGTTCGGGGCAACGTGCTGACGGGGTTTCGGGTAAAAGCCGCCGGCGATATCCGCGTCGTGGGCGGGGTCGAAGGCGCCGAGCTGGAGGCGGAAGGATCGATCGAAATTACGAGCGGAATTATCGGGTACAACAAAGGCTTCGTCCGGGCGGGCAAAAACGTCAAAAGCTCGTTCATCCAGGACGGCAACGTCATTGCGGGCGAAGACGTCATCGTCTCCCAAAGCATCATGCATTCGAATATCCGGGCCGGCAAAAACATCATCTGCAACGGAACGAAAGGCCTGATCGTCGGCGGCAGCATCCAGGCGGGGGAACGGGTAACCGCCCGGACCATCGGCAACAGCATGTCGACGACAACCTCGATCGAAGTCGGGGTGCAGCCCGAACTCCGAAACGAACTTGCGGAACTTCGCCAGCGTTCGAGGCAGCTCATGGAAGCGCTTGACAAGGCGGACAAGGCGCTCCATCTGCTTAACCAGCTGGCATCGACGGGACAGTTGTCTTCGGACAAAATGGCGCTCCGGGTGAAGCTAAGCGCGACCAAAAAGTCGACGCAGCGGGAGCAGGAGGAAGTTAAGGGGCGAATTTTGGAGATCGAAAAAACGCTGGAAGAAACCGTCAGAGCCCGGGTGGATATCGTCAAAAGAATTTACGGCGGTTCCAAAATCGTGATCGGAAGGTATACGAGATTTATCAAGGACCCTGTCGAAAGGGTATCCTTTTATTTCCACGAGGGCGACATCACGATGGTCCCTTACGTATGACGGAGATGACGGCTTGCGGGATGCATAACAAATAGCGATTTTTGCAGGCAGGTGAATGTTCGTGAGTATGAAATCGGTAGAGATGCAAATTGCCATCCCCCGAACGACGGAAGCGGGCAGAATACAAAACGATATTCATCATCGGACCTCGCAGGAGCAAGAATTTTTGGCGGGGCAGCAGCAAAAGGAGGCCCAGGAGCTCCGGCAGAAAAGCGCGGGAGTGGACGAAACGGCGAATGCCGCGGTGCGGGACGAAGGCAAGCGCCACCCTTCGGGCCAGAAAGATTCTTCACGCCGGGCGTCCAAGCCCGAGGAGACGGGTGGGCACAAGGATGCGGAACATCCTTATAAAGGGCACCGTCTGGATGTTTCCCTTTGACGAAGAAATCGGACCCGACAGCCGGGCCGTGGCGAAAAACGTATTTAAAGGAGAAAAAAGCTTTGGAACCGTGGATGATTGTCGTTATTTTAGGCGCTGCCGCCATTGTCTATGCTCTCATGCTGCCTAAACGGCAAGTCGGGAAATCGGCGGACAAGGAGCAAATGGTCCGGGAAGTGGAAGCAACCCTGGAGCAGTACATGGCGGATATCGAAAGAGAAAACGAAGAGCTGGTGGAATTGATCGGCCAAATGAAGCAGGACATCACCTCCAAGCAGCTTGCGCATCAGGAACAGCTGAACGAGATGAGGCAGCGGTTGCTGCAGCTCGAGCAGCAAAATGCGTCGCATGAAGCGCGCCTCTCCGACATCGAGCAAAGAGACCGCCAAGCGGCGTCGGCGGTACTTGCTGAACGGGAAGGGGCGGCCGCCGCGGAGACGCAGATCCTCGGGGACCAATCCGTGCAGGATACGGCTACCGAAGAAGAGACGAAGGAGCCGTCCATCCGGGAACGTTACCCCGAGCTGTTCGAGCTTCACGCCCAAGGCAAATCGATCGAAGCCATCGCGAAGTTCACGGGCATGCAAAAAGGCGAAGTGACGCTGATTCTGCAGCTGGCGAAACGGGAGGGGTCGCTGTGATCAAAAATCGTTCCTTTATGATCGGACTCGGCAGCGGGCTGCTGGTCGGCGCTCTTCTTTTGCAGCTTATGAACGCGGGAACCGGGGCGAACGTCGTGCCGCAGGCTTCGGAGGTTGTGAAACCGACAAAAGAGCAGCTGCAGGAACAAGCCGAAGCGTTGGGGCTCAAATTGGTTGAAGCGGACGACAAGCGGATGACCGAAGAAGAATGGAAACGGCAGATGATGGACAAAAGCGCGAAACCGCAAGGAAGTCCCGTAAAAGCGCCCGAAGCCGGCCAAAAGGCCGAAGCGCCCAAGACGCCCGAAAAACCGGCAGCCCCGGCTTCGAAGGCATCCGGCCAGCCTGCCGCCAATGCAGCCGCAGACGGCATAAACAAGCCGAAAACGCCCGAGGCTCCGCTCATTTCCGTCAAAATCGCCAGCGGAAGCAATTTAACCGATGTCGCCGACAAGCTGAAAAAATCAGGGGTGATTTCGGATGCGGCCGCGTTCGTCGAAACGGGCAGGGGACGGAAAATGAGCACGAAAATCCGCTCAGGCACGTATGAATTTGCTAAAGGCGAGGAGTTTGACAGCATCATCGCCAAAATTACGACAAAACCGCCTCGCTGACGTATAAGGCGCAGCCTGACGGTTTTTTGCTGTACCCGGGGGGCTGGTGAGCCTGCCGCACCTAACGGTAACCGGCTTTGATAGGTCGTCCAAGCGAGGGCTCATAATACGCTAATGGCGCGGCTTTGCAGGACGATTCCCTCCGCGGCGAAAATCCCGCGAATAGGCGTTGCATCGGGCATTCACTTATGGTATATTAATTGACGGTGTTAAAACACACGCTGTCGGATTTCGTAAAGGGTGCTTTCCTGATGGAAAGTCTTGACGGAAAATGAAAACAGCGGAGGACACAAAAAAACCAAATTTAGGAGGTGCGTGAAGATGGCAGTCATTTCCATGAAACAGCTTCTTGAAGCTGGCGTTCACTTCGGACACCAAACTCGTCGTTGGAACCCGAAAATGGATAAATATATCTTCACCGAAAGAAACGGTATTTACATTATCGACCTGCAGAAAACTGTGAAAAAGGTCGAGGAAGCTTTTAACTTCGTTAAGAGCGTCGCTGAAGAGAACGGAACGATTCTGTTCGTCGGCACGAAAAAACAAGCTCAAGACTCCGTGAAAGAAGAAGCGGAACGTTGCGGTATGTACTACATCAACCAACGTTGGCTCGGCGGAACTTTGACTAACTTCGAAACGATCCAAAAACGTATCAACCGTTTGAAAGAGCTCGAGAAGTGGGAAGAAGACGGTACTTTTGCCGTTCTGCCTAAAAAAGAAGTCATCATTCTCCGCAAAGAGAAAGATCGTCTTGAAAAATTCCTGGGCGGGATCAAGAACATGAAAGGCCTTCCTAGCGCCCTGTTCATCATCGATCCTCGCAAAGAGCGCATCGCTGTTGCCGAAGCACGCAAATTGGGTATCCCAATCGTTGGCATCGTCGACACGAACTGCGATCCGGACGAAATCGACTACGTCATCCCTGGTAATGACGACGCGATCCGTGCCGTTAAACTGTTGACTGGCAAAATGGCCGACGCCGTGGTGGAAGCTCATCAAGGCGAAGAAACAACTGCCTAAGATCAGCAGAAGCAAGCAATTGACATGAATTAAATGAAAAGGGTGGTTGGTAGGTGTATAACCTCTCACTGCCCTTTTTTTAAGATATAAGGAAGATGGCATCGGTGAATACTCTTCTTATATCGTCCAAAAAAACAACGAATTAACTTTTGGAGGGAAAAATCCTATGGCAGTAAGTGCTAGTGCGGTAAAAGAGCTTCGTGAAAAAACAGGCGCAGGTATGCTGGATTGCAAAAAAGCGCTGGAAGAAGCAAACGGTGACATTACGAAAGCGGTCGAACTCCTTCGCGAAAAAGGCCTCGCAGCGGCAGCGAACAAAGCGGGTCGCGTAGCGACGGAAGGCGTCGTTGAATCTTACATCCACGGCGGCGGCCGCATCGGCGTCCTCGTCGAAATCAACTGCGAAACCGACTTCGTCGGCAAAACGGATCAATTCAAAGAGTTTGCGCGCGACATCGCTATGCACATCGCGGCTTCCAGCCCGCGTTACGTAGCTCGCGAAGAAGTACCGGCCGAAGAGATCGAAAAGGAAAAAGAGATCCTGAAAGCCCAAGCCCTGAATGAAGGCAAACCAGAAAAAATCGTTGAAAAAATGGTTGAAGGCCGCATCGGCAAATACTTCGAAGAGTTCTGCCTGTTGGAACAGCCGTTCATTAAAGATCCGGACAAAACCGTCGCTACGCTGCTGAAAGAAAAAATCAGCACGATCGGCGAAAACATCTCGATCCGCCGCTTCGTTCGTTACGAGCTGGGCGAAGGCATGGAGAAAAAAGTGGATAACTTCGTTGAAGAAGTTATGGCGCAAGTTAAAAACTAAGCAAGTAACATGCGCGGTTGACGCGCCTTTGATGAATATTGCGGGATGAAGAGCGGAACACGCCAGTGTTCCCTCTTTTTTCAGAGATCAGAAAAACAGCAGCTTTGCGTGGAATGCCGCCTGATCTCGTAAGAAAAACATCCGCTGCCAGGCCGCTACAGCCGGCATCGGAAGTTTTTCTTTTGAGTATGAGCATGACATCAGTTCTGGTAGCTCCGCCCCCGCGGAGCGGGAAGCAAAGTCGGTTTTCTAAACGGGCACCAGACAGGTGCTGTCTTAAAGTGGAGGGTAAACATTTTGAAAGAGCCAATTTTTAAACGAGTTGTCTTGAAAGTCAGCGGGGAATCCCTCGCGGGCCAAAACGGATATGGTATCGATGCGGCGACGATCGCATCCATCGCTGAACAAGTGAAGGAAGTTGTGGAGCTGGGCGTTCAAGTCGCGATCGTTTGCGGCGGCGGGAACATTTGGCGCGGAATCGCCGGCAGTTCCAGCGGCATCGACCGTGCAACGGCGGACTACATGGGCATGCTGGCCACGGTGATGAACTCGCTGGCGCTGCAGGACGCCTTGGAACAGATCGACGTTCCGACGCGCGTGCAAACTTCGATCGCCATGCAGCAGATCGCCGAGCCGTACATTCGCCGCAGAGCGATCCGCCATCTGGAAAAAGGACGCGTCGTCATTTTTGCGGCGGGCACAGGCAACCCGTTCTTCTCGACGGATACGACAGCCGCGCTTCGTGCAGCTGAAATTGAAGCCGAGGTCATTCTGATGGCCAAAAACAAAGTGGACGGCGTCTATTCCGCTGATCCTTTCAAAGACAGCACGGCAGAGAAGTATGAGCAGCTGACGTATTTGGACGTACTGAACAAAAACTTGGGCGTGATGGATTCCACGGCATCTTCCCTCTGCATGGACAACAACATTCCGCTTATCGTATTTGCGATTACCGAGCAAGGAAACATTAAACGGGTCGTTCAAGGCGAAAAAATCGGAACGATCGTTAAAGGGAGTGTAGATTAATGCCTCAAACAGTAAAAAAACATGCGGAAGAACGCATGGAAAAGGCGATCTCCGCTTTGAAAAGAGATTTGGCGACGCTGCGCGCTGGACGCGCCGCTCCGGCCCTTCTGGACCGGGTACAGGTTGAATACTACGGAACGATGACTCCGCTGAACCAGCTGGCCAACATCAATACGCCGGATTCCCGGACGCTGTTGATCCAGCCGTGGGATAAATCCTCGCTGGCCGACATCGAAAGAGCCATCCTGAAATCCGATCTCGGGCTGACGCCTGCAAACGACGGGAACACGATTCGTTTGGTCATTCCTCCGCTGACGGAAGAACGCCGCATGGAACTGGTGAAAATGACCAAAAAATTCGGCGAAGAAGCGAAGGTGGCCATCCGCAATATCCGCCGCGATGCGAACGACGACATTAAAAAAATGGAAAAAACCGATATATCTGAAGATGAATCCCGCCGTCACCAGGATGACATCCAGAAAACGACGGATAAATTTATCGCGGAAGTCGACAAAGTGCTCGTAGCTAAAGAAAAAGAGATCATGGAAGTATAAGAGACTTTCGGCCCCTCCTTTTATGGTGGGGTTTATGTCTTTTTTTGCAGAAACCCGCATGGAGGAACTAGAATGATCAAACGAGTTCGATCGTGGTGGACACGGGAATCCAAAGTACAGTCGCCGGAACGATCAATAGACAATGTTCCTGAGCATGTCGCCATCATCATGGACGGTAACGGACGCTGGGCGAAACGCCAAGGGCTTCCGCGTATCATCGGGCATCAAAACGGGATGAAAGCCGTCAAACGGACGACGATTGCAGCGGATAAGCTGGGGATCAAATATTTGACGCTGTATGCCTTTTCGACGGAAAATTGGAAACGTCCGAAGGACGAGGTCGATTTTCTGATGCGCTTGCCGCAGGAATTCCTGGCCCTCGAGCTGGATGAATTGGTGGAAAAAAACGTGCAGGTCCGGATGATGGGCGACCGCGAAGGACTGCCGTCCTACACCATCAGCGCGATGGAAGAAGCCGTCCGCCGCACCGAAGGCAATGACGGGCTGGTGCTGAACTTCGCGCTCAATTACGGCAGCCGGAAGGAAATTACCGACTGCATGCGCGAATTGGCGCGGAAAATCGAAGCTGGTGCGCTGAACCCGGATGACATTACGCCGGAATTGGTGGATCGGCATTTGCTTTCCAGCGGGCTGCCCGATCCGGATTTAATCATCCGTACCAGCGGGGAGATGCGGATCAGCAACTTTATGCTCTGGCAAATGGCATATAGCGAAATGTGGTTCACCGATATCTATTGGCCTGATTTTAATGAACATTATTTATACGAAGCGGTTGCCGAGTATTCGCGCAGAACGCGGAGATACGGCGGCTTGACTTAAGCCATATGGAGGATGGATTATCGTTGAAACAACGACTGATTACCGGAATCATTGCTGGAGTTGTCTTTTTGGGATTATGCCTGATCGGGGGGCTGCCGTACCATCTGATCGTGCTGGCGATGGCCATGATCGGATATTATGAATTCGTGCGCATGACCAAGGTTTCTCCTTTTGGCGGTACGGCATGGCTGGGATATCTGGGCGTGCTTTTGTTCGTTTTTCCGTGGAAACCGCTTGGCATCGATTTTTCGCTGTCATGGGATCACTTCATTTGGCTGCTTTTGTTCCTGTTCATGCTGGTCACGGTCATAACGAAGAATAAAATCGCAATACAACAGGCGGCCATGCTGTTTCTGGGCGCGGTATACATCGGGGTCGGATTTTCCTATATCGCCGGATCCCGGGGCGCGCCGGACGGGCATGGACTGTTTTGGACGTTCCTGCTGCTCGTTTCGATTTGGGCGAGCGATGCAGGAGCTTATTTCGTCGGGAAATGGATCGGCAAAAACAAGCTTTGGCCGGCCATCAGCCCGAACAAAACGATTGAAGGAGCTCTCGGCGGCGTCGTCATTTCCATGATCGCGGCTGCGGCGTTTTCCCTCTTTTCCGGGGGGATCCTGACGTTCGGACGCGCCGTGGCGATCGGACTGGCTTGCGCCGTGACGGGACAACTGGGCGATCTGATTCAATCCGCTTATAAGCGCGTATACGGCATCAAAGATTCCGGCAGTCTGCTGCCGGGGCACGGAGGCATTTTGGACCGCTGCGACAGCTGGATTATCGTCTTTCCGTTCGTACATATCGTGATGCTGATGCCTTATTAAAACGAGAGAAGGTTTCGATATGAAAAAAATTAGCGTGCTCGGCTCCACGGGCTCGATAGGAACGCAGACGCTGGATGTGGCGGCAAAGCATTCGGAGCATTTTCAAATCGAAGGTTTGGCTGCGGGAGGGAACATCGCCCTGCTGCTGGAGCAGGCGCGGCGATTCAAACCGCGGAAAGTTTCGGTGGCTACGCGCGAGCTTGCCGAACAAATCAAAGCCGAGGTTCCGGCCGGCACGGAAGTGTTTTACGGGGACCACGGGCTGATCGAAATCGCCGCCGGGACCGATGCCGATATCGTGGTCACGGCCGTCATGGGGAGCCTGGGGCTCCCTTCGACGCTTGCGGCGATCGAAGCCGGAAAAACGATCGGGCTGGCCAACAAGGAAACGCTAGTGACGGCCGGCCATATCGTGACGGCGCGCGCACGCGAAAAAGGCGTGAAGCTGCTCCCGATCGACAGCGAGCATTCCGCCATTTTCCAATGCTTGAACGGGGAAAACCCCAAGGATTTGGCATCCATTACGCTGACGGCTTCCGGCGGTTCTTTCCGGGACCGGACGCGCGATGAGCTGAAACACGTGACGGTGGAGGATGCGCTTAAGCATCCGAATTGGTCCATGGGGGCCAAAATTACGATCGATTCCGCGACGATGGTCAACAAAGGGCTGGAAGTGATCGAGGCGCACTGGCTGTTTGGCTTGCCCTACGAGCAAATCAACGTGCTTCTGCATCCCGAAAGCATCATCCATTCCTTTGTGGAGTTTCGCGACACCAGCATCATTGCCCAGCTCGGCAATCCGGACATGAGGGTTCCGATCCAGTATGCCCTTACGTACCCGGAGCGGTGGGAATCGCCGTCGCGCCCGCTCTCGCTGGCCGAGGTCGGCAAACTTCAATTCCGCGAAATGGACTTCGAACGCTTCCCTTGTTTAAGACTGGCATATGAATGTGGTAAAATGGGTGGTACAGCCACAACCGCATTTAATGCCGCCAACGAGGTGGCGGTTGCGCGGTTTTTGCGCAAAGAGATTTCATTTTTGCAAATTGAGGATATCATCGAAAGAGTGCTTGATCGGCATCACAACATTCCAGAACCAGAGCTTGCGGAAATCGAAGCGTGCGACAAGCGTACCCGGGAGGCTGCAGCCAAGCTCTGACATTCGGGGAACGCGGGCATAAACCGCAAGAATCCACTCTTCTCCCTTATCTAAAAAATGGCTCAAAAGTGATTCTCTTGTGCGGGTCCGGAGAATAATGATAATCTATATAGACTGAATCGAGACGAGCCTTAGCAGCGAGGCTGCAGGGCAGAAAGGCCGGAACGGCCGGTTACGGACCATCATTCATTCTATGGGGGTCGGCATGGCTTGCCGATTCGCGGATTATGAAGCTTCGGTCTCAGACAATAAAGGGGGATGCGACGAATTGGAAATGGTGCAGGTAGTTTTTTTGACGGTGCTCATGTTTTTCGTCATTGTCACCGTGCATGAGTGGGGGCATTATTATTTCGCCAAACGTGCAGGCATACTGGTTCGGGAGTTTGCGATCGGTTTCGGTCCGAAACTGTTTTCTTATAAACGGGGGGAAACCCAATTTACGCTTCGTCTGCTTCCGTTCGGCGGATATGCCCGGATGGCGGGCGAAGATCCGGAGCTCGTGGAGATCCACCCCGGACAAACGGTTGCCGTGCGGGTCAAGGACGGGGAAGTAAAAAAGATTTATCTGGATCAGCTGGATAACCGCAAAAACGTCATCCGCGGCGAAGTGGAGTTCATCGATTTGACCGACAGCCTGAAAATCCGCCTGAACGTGGACGGAGAAATCCAGCAATATCCGATCCATCCGCAGACGATGCTCGTCGCCAAGTCCCAGGAAACGCAAATTGCCCCAAGGGACCGGCAGTTCGCGAGCAAAACGGTCGGGCAGCGGGCGATGTCCATCTTTGCAGGCCCGCTGATGAACTTTATCCTAGCTTTCATCTTGTTCGGAGTCCATCTTCAAATGGCCGGCATTCCGGTCGAAAATCCGACGTACATCGTGATCGGGGACGTTTCGAAAGGAATGCCGGCGGATGAAGCCCATTTGAAAAAAGGCGACATCGTCGAAACGATCGACGGCGTCAGCATCGGCACGGATTATGAGAAAATGATCGATATGACGGCCAAGTCCGAAGGCAAGCCGATGAAGTGGACCATCCGCCGCGGCGACGAGGTGTTCAATGTGACGCTGACCCCTCGGGCGATGGAAGGGCAAGAGGGAGGAAAAATCGGTATCACCCCCGCACTCCCTACGCGCAAGGCCGGCATTGGAGAGACCTTTACCGGAGCAGGTTCCGCCATGGTTAATGGGACCAAAATCATTTTCCAGGGTTTCGGCAAGTTGATCAAACAGTTCAATATGAACGATATCAGCGGACCGGTAGGGACCTTTGAGATAACGGGCCAGATTGCCAAGCAAGGAATCGCCCAGCTCACGCAATGGGCTGCGATATTGAGTTTGTATCTGGGCATTTTCAATCTGCTGCCGATTCCGGCCATGGACGGAAGCCGTCTCGTGTTTCTTGGCGTGGAAGCCGTCCGCGGGAAGCCGATCGATCCGAGCCGGGAAGGCATGGTGCATTTCGTCGGGTTTGCGATGCTGTTCCTGTTAATGATTGTTGTAACTTATAATGACATCTTGCGTTTAATCAACGGATAATTGACGATACATTGGGAGGAAGTCCATTTTTATGTCAAACGATAAACAATTTGTGACCGAGATAACGCCGCAGGGGGAAGACTTCTCGCGCTGGTACATCGACGTGATTAAAAAAGCGGATCTTATGGATTACTCGCCTGTGCGCGGATGCATCGTGTTCCGCCCGGACGGTTACGAAATTTGGGAGCATATCCAACAAGAGATGGACCGGCGTTTCAAAGAAACGGGCCACCGCAACGCCTATTTCCCGCTGTTCATTCCGGAGAGCTTTTTCCAAAAAGAAAAAGAGCATGTCGAGGGCTTTAACCCGGAGCTGCCTTGGGTAACCGAAGCCGGCGGCGACAAGCTCGAGGAGCGCCTGGCGATCCGCCCGACCTCCGAAACGATGTTTGGCCACATGTATTCGAAATGGATTCAATCCTATCGCGACCTGCCCGTGCTGATCAACCAGTGGGCCAACGTGGTCAGATGGGAAAAACGCACGCTGCCTTTCTTGCGCACGAGCGAGTTTTTGTGGCAGGAAGGCCATACCGCCCATGAGACGGAAGAGGAAGCGCGCGAGGAAACGATGAAAATGCTCGAAGTATACCGCAGCTTCGTGGAGGAATTTTTAGCGATTCCGGTCATCACCGGCCAAAAAACGCCGTCCGAGAAATTTGCGGGCGCGGTCGATACGTTCTCCATCGAAGCGATGATGAAGGACGGACGCGCCGTGCAGGCGGGAACGTCGCATTATCTTGGAACGAACTTTGCGGTTGCTTTCGATATTCAATATTTGAGCCGCGAAAACAAACAGGAATACGTGCATACCACTTCTTGGGGGACGAGCACGCGCCTGATCGGTTCGATGATCATGGTGCACGGGGATGACCGGGGACTTGCGCTGCCGCCGAAAGTGGCTCCGACCCAAGTCATCATGATTCCGATCGGCCCGCCGAAAACGTGGGACGCCGTCGTGGGACGCACGGACGAGCTGTTCGCCGAGTTGAAGAAAGCCGGCATTCGCGTTCGCGTCGATGACCGGAACGACGTTCGCCCGGGCTGGAAATTTAACGAGTATGAAATGCGCGGGGTGCCGGTGCGGCTCGAGATCGGTCCGCGCGACATGGAAAACGGCGTCTGCGTGCTTGTGTCGCGAATTAGCGGTGAGAAAAAAGTGGTTCAGCAGGCCAACCTCGTGGAAGAGGTTCAAGCGATGCTGGATCAGGTGCAGCGCGAAATGTTCGAACGCGCCAAGCAGTTCATGGACGACCATTTTTATTCCGTGAACACGCTGGATGAAATGAAGGCGAGCATGGAAGAAAAACGCGGGTTTACGCTGGCCGGCTGGTGCGGATCGGAAGCATGCGAAAGCAAGGTGAAGGAAGAAACCGGCGCGACAAGCCGGAACATTCCGTTTAACCCTTCCGAAGAAAAGCATACATGCCTCGTTTGCGGACAACCGGCCAAACATACGGTCGTTTTTGCCAGAGCTTATTAAGCCGGTATCATGTGCTTTGCCGCCCAAGCCGGCGGCGGAGCGGTTGTTTCAGGAATAGACGTTGAGGAGCTTCTGCCCAGAAATAGGTCCGGTGTTCGCGAACCCGGTTGATATGACTGGATTCAGAAGCTTTTCATTTTTAGCAGTGGAGCAAGGGGGAAGAGAGCATTGGACAAGACTGGCGAAAAAAGAAAACGGTTCGAGCTTCTGATGAAGCAGGGCGAAATCCCCCCCGGATTGGTCGACCCTTATTTTTTGGACGGTTATATCGAACAGGTCGAAACGAGCCGAAGCAATAAGGAATGGATCATATCGATCGTCAAGGAAACGCTTGTGCCTGCGGAGGTATACCGTAACTTTTGCCTGAAGCTTAGGGAAAAAATGCAGCATATCGCCAAAATTACGTTTATCTTTAAATACGGTCCTGCAGTGGGTCACGGGGAAATCGTCGATACGTATTGGAATCTGTTTTTGGAATGGGTTCACAGGGAAATTCCGTCGGTCAACGGATGGATGGCGAGAGCCGGGCATGAGCTGGACGGGGACATGCTCCTCGTAACGATGTCGGATTCCACTTCGCTTGAACTGGCGCGCAAAAAACAGATCGACCAGGCCATCATCCGTTTCTATCAGCAATATTTTGCGCTCCCGCTCAGGGTAAAGGTTCAGGTCGGGGAAACGAACCGGGAGGCGTACGAAGAATTCGAGCAGAAAAAGCGGGCCGAGGAGCTTGAAGTCATCCAAAAGATGATCACGAGCATGGAAGCCGAAGCGCGCGAGATCGAAGATGACGGAGAAGAAGTCCGCCTGCAGGTCGGTTACGACATTAAGGAGCAGCCTGTGCCGATCCAGGAGATTCAGGACGAGGAGAAAAAGATTACGATCCAGGGAACCATCTTCGGCCTGGACAGCAAGGAGCTCCGCAACGGCAGCACGCTGTTTATGTTCAACCTGACGGACTTTACCGATTCGCTGCAGATGAAGATGTTTGCGAAAACCAAAGAGGATTTGAAGGTTTTGAGCCTGCTCTCCAACGGCAAATGGGTGAGAGCGCGCGGACGGGTGGAATACGACCGGTTCATGCAGGTGCCCGAGCTGGTGATGATCCCTTCCGATTTGGTCGAGGTCCAAGCACCTCCCGCACGGAAGGATACGGCTTCCGAGAAACGCGTAGAGTTTCACCTGCATTCGACCATGAGCACGATGGATGCGGTGACGCCCGTCGACCAATATATCAAAACGGCGGCCAAATGGGGGCATAAGGCGATCGCGATTACCGACCATGGGGGCGTGCAAAGCTTTCCGGACGCGGCCAAGGCGGCGAAAAAGAACGGCATCAAAATGATTTACGGCGTCGAAGCCAACGTGGTCAACGATTCCGTTCCCGTCGTCATGCAGCCGAAACCGATCGAGCTGAAGTCCGCGACGTACGTCGTATTCGATATCGAGACCACCGGCTTGTCGATCACGAACAGCAAGATTACCGAGCTTGCCGCGGTCAAAATGCATGAAGGCAAGGAAATCGGCCGGTACGCCACGTTCGTCAATCCGCATGAAAAAATTCCGTACCATATCCAGCAGCTCACGAACATTACGGATGAAATGGTTAAAGATGCGCCCGACCTGGAGCCCGTCCTGAAGGAATTCGTCGAATTCGTCGGGGACGCGGTCCTGGTTGCGCATAATGCCCGATTTGACGTGGGTTTCATCCAGGCTTCGTTAAAAGAATACGGCATGCCGCTGCTGGAAAATCCGGCGCTCGATACGCTGGAGCTTGCCCGCTTGCTGCATCCGGGAATGAAAAACCACCGGTTGAATACGCTGGCGGATAAATACAAGGTGCTCCTCGAAAGCCATCACCGGGCGATTGACGATACGGTGGCGCTGGCCGGCATTTTGAACGGATTGTTGGCCGATGCGGAGAAAATCAAAGGGCTGACAATGCTCGACCGGCTGAACGATTACGTCGGCAAGGATCTGTCCAATACCCGTCCGTTCCACTGCGGCATTTATGCGCTGAACCCGATCGGCAAAAAAAATCTGTTTAAGCTGATTTCGTTGTCGCATACCGAATATTTCATGCGGGTTCCATGCATACCGAAATCCAAGCTTGTCGAGCTTCGGGAAGGGCTGCTTGTCATCTCCGGCTGCGAAAAAGGCGAATTTTTCGAAACGGTGCTGAACAAGACGGTCGAAGAAGCGATGGAAGTGGCCGAATTTTACGACGTGCTGGAAATTCAGCCGCTGACGATGTATATGCACCTGGTCGACAAAGGGCTGGTCGGAAGCCCGGCCGAGCTGAAAGCGGCGCTGAAGACGATTTGCGATATCGGCGAAAAGATGAACAAACCCGTCATCGCCACCGGCAACGTGCATTACCTCGAGCCGCGGGACAAGCTGTACCGCGACATTACGATCCACGGCATCACGGGGTTCAGCCCGCTGAAGGATATCCGCAAGCCGGACGCGCACCTACGCACGACGGATGAAATGCTGGAAGAATTCGAGTTTCTGGGCAAAGACAAGGCCTTTGAGGTCGTCGTAAAAAACACCAACGAATTGGCCGACCGGTTCGAAGAAATCGAGCTGTTCCCGGACAAGCTTTTTACGCCGATCATCGAAGGCGCGGACGAGGAGATCCGGAATACCTGCTACGAAACGGCCCGGTCGATTTACGGGGACGACCTGCCGGAAGTCGTCGTGGCCCGGCTGGAGAAAGAGCTCGAGCCGATCATCAAATACGGCTTTTCCGCCAACTACCTGATTTCCGAACGGCTCGTAAAAAAATCGAACCGGGACGGATATCTGGTCGGCTCGCGGGGTTCCGTCGGTTCCTCCGTCGTCGCCACGTTCCTCGGCATTTCGGAGGTAAATCCGCTCCCTGCACATTATATTTGCCGGAACGAAGCCTGCAAATACAGCGAATGGTTCCTGGACGGCAGCGTGCCGAGCGGCTTCGACCTTCCGGACAAGGAATGCCCGAAATGCGGGCAGATGCTGAAGGGCGAAGGACAGGACATTCCGTTCGAAACCTTCCTTGGCTTCAAAGGCGACAAGGTTCCCGATATCGACTTGAACTTTTCGGGCGAATACCAGCCGCATGCGCATAACTACACGAAGGAAATTTTCGGCGAAAAATGCGTGTTCCGGGCGGGAACGATCGGTACCGTCGCGGAGAAAACGGCGTTCGGCTACGCGAAAAAATACGAGGAAGACCATCATAAAAGCTGGCGCGGCGCCGAGCTGAGCCGCCTTGCGGCCGGCTGTACCGGCGTGAAGCGCAGCACCGGCCAGCACCCCGGCGGGATCGTCGTCGTTCCGGATTACATGGAAGTGGAAGATATTACTCCGGTCCAATATCCGGCGGACGATACGAGCGCGGAATGGAAAACGACCCACTTCGATTACCACGCCTTTGACGCGAACCTGCTGAAGCTTGATATTCTGGGGCACGATGATCCGACCATGATGCGGATGCTGCAGGATTTGACGGGGGTCGATCCGACCACCATCCCGATGAACGATCCGAAGGTCATGAGCATGTTCAACTCGACCGAGGCGCTTGGCGTTACGCCGGAACAGATCCGGACCCCGGTGGCCACGTACGGCGTGCCGGAAATGGGTACGAAGTTCGTCCGCCAGATGCTGATCGAATCGAAGCCTTCGTCGTTTGCGGACTTGCTGCAAATTTCGGGTCTGTCCCACGGGACGGGCGTATGGCTCGGAAACGCCCAGGAGCTGATCAAAAACGGCACCTGCAACATCAAAACGGTGATCGGCTGCCGCGACGATATCATGCTCTACTTGATCTACAAAGCCGGCATGGACGCCAGCCTCGCCTTTAAAATTACGGAAAGCGTCCGTAAGGGCAAGGGGTTGACGCCGGAATGGATCGAGGAAATGAAGCGATGCAAAGTGCCGCAATGGTACATCGATTCATGCCTCAAAATCCAGTACATGTTCCCGAAGGCACACGCGGCCGCATATGTTATTTCAGCGGTCCGGACCGCGTATTTCAAACTGTATTATCCGATCGAATATTACGCCACGTATTTTTCGGTCCGTGCCGAGGATTTTGACATCGAGCTTTGCTGCCAAGGTTACGAGGCGATTTACCGCCAAATCGAAGAAATCGAGCAAAAAGGCTTCCAGGCTACGACCAAAGAGAAAAGCATGCTTCCGGTGCTTGAAATGGCGCTCGAAATGACCGCGCGCGGATTCACCTTCAAGAACCTGGATCTGTATCGCTCGGAAGCCACGCGGTTTATCGTGGACGGAGATTCCTTGATCCCGCCGTTTTCGGCGATGCAGGGGATCGGGGAAAACGCGGCGCGAAACATCGCCGCCGCCCGCGAGCAGGGCGAGTTTCTGTCGATCGAAGATTTCCAGCAGAAGTCGAAGGCAAGTAAATCCATTATCGAGCTGCTGACCCAGATGGGCTGCTTCCGCGGCCTGCCGGAAAGCAACCAGCTCTCGTTGTTCTAAAGCCCCAAACCGATATATCCGTTTTTTTATCCGCCCTTGACAACTTGACTTAGGACGCGCACCCCTTGCTGCGACTGGAAGCAGTCAAGGAGCGATACTTGTCAGTGTTGCCAGACTATGTTATAATTTTTTTGGCAATCATGGAGATAAAACCGTTGTTTAAAGAGTGGGGCGACCCACTCTTTACTCTTTGGTATATAGGATATTGAAAGTCTTGGAGGTAATAATCTTTGAGCACACCGAAGATCAAGGGAATTGTAGAAGAAATGGTCCAGCCTTACCTGGATGAGCATAACTTTGAGCTTGTCGACGTGGAATACGTGAAGGAAGGCAGCAATTACTTCCTGCGCGTCTATGTCGACAAGGAAGGCGGCATTGACATCGATGACTGCGGCATGATCAGCGAATACCTGAGCCAGAAGCTGGATGAGAACGATCCGATTCCCACCGCGTATTTTCTGGAGGTATCCTCCCCTGGCGCCGAGCGTCCGCTGAAAAAAAGCGAAGACGTGGCTAAAGCCGTCGGCAAAGATGTTTTTGTGACCGTGTACGAGGCGGTTGACGGCCAGAAGGAATTCGAAGGCCGGCTTCTTTCGTTCGAGAACGACGAGCTTGTCATCTCCGCGGGAAAGAAGCAGCACACCATCCCGTACGCAAAAGTTGCCAGCGCCAGACTGGCCATTATTTTTTAAAGTCCAGGAATGGACACCGCTTACTCGAAACGCGGATTCCTGGGTTTTACGTCGCGAAACGCAAACTTCACCTGTCATAGACGGCGAAGCCGTTTACGCTTGGGTGCATGTCATGAAAGGGGGAACTGATTTCCAATGAGTATGGATTTTATCGAAGCAATGAATGAACTGGAAAGAGAAAAGGGAATCAGCAAGGATATTCTGTTTGAAGCGATTGAAGCCGCGCTGATCTCCAGCTACAAACGCAATTTTAACACCGCGCAGAACGTGCGCGTGGATATGAACCGCAATTCGGGCGTCATCAAGGTGTATGCCCGCAAGCTGGTCGTGGAAGAGGTGCTGGATCCGCGCACCGAAATTTCCCTGCCGGCGGCTAGGGAGATCAACCCGCATTTCCAAATCGACGATATCGCGGAGATCGAGGTTACGCCTCGCGATTTCGGCCGCATCGCCGCGCAAACGGCGAAGCAGGTCGTCACTCAGCGCATCCGCGAAGCGGAGCGCGGCTTGATTTACAACGCGTTTGTGGATAAAGAAGAGGATATCGTGACCGGTACGGTGCAGCGCCAGGATCTCCGCAACTTCTATGTGGATCTGGGCAAAATCGAAGCGGTGCTTCCGCTCAGCGAGTTGATGCCGAACGAAAAGTTCAAGCACGGCGACCGGATCAAGGCATACATCACCAAGGTGGAAAACACGACGAAGGGACCACAAATCATGTTGTCCCGTACGCATCCGGGTCTCCTCAAGCGCTTGTTCGAGCTCGAAGTGCCCGAAATTTTCGACGGCGTGGTCGAAATCCGCTCCGTGGCCCGGGAAGCCGGCTTCCGTTCCAAGATCGCGGTCTACTCCCGCAACCCGGAAGTCGATCCGGTCGGCTCCTGCGTCGGGCCTAAAGGCCTCCGCGTGCAGACCATTGTCAATGAGCTGCGCGGAGAGAAAATCGACATCGTTCGCTACTCCGAACAGGTTGAGGAGTATGTGGCTAACGCGCTTAGCCCATCGAAGGTTCTGGAAGTGATCGTGTTCGAGGAAGAGAAGATGGCACGCGTCATCGTGCCTGACTACCAGCTTTCCCTGGCGATCGGCATCAAGGGCCAAAACGCCCGTTTGGCCGCCAAGCTGACAGGCTGGAAAATCGACATCAAGAGCGAAAGTCAGGCGGAACAGGAATTCGGCAGACCGAAAACTTCTTCGGTCGAAATGCATCAGGATTCCGTCTCCGTCGATTGACCGCAGAACGACATTGACGGGGGGGCTGCGCCATGATCAAGCAAAGAAAAGTGCCGCTGCGCAAATGCGTGGCGTGCCAGGAAATGATGCCGAAAAAAGAACTGATCCGCATTGTGAAGACTCCCGACGACGAGGTGCTGATCGACCTGACCGGCAAGAAGTCGGGGCGAGGGGCCTACCTCTGCGGTAAAGTTTCCTGCTTCAAGCTGGCACAAAAAAACAAGTCGCTGGACCGTGCCCTGAAGCACCACGTCAAGCCGGAAATATACGAGCAGCTTGCCGAAGATTTCATTTCGGTGGAGGACGAGTTTCTGGCGGTCAAGGAAAGCACGGCCGATGAATAAATTTTTCTCCCGACTCGGTCTTGCCATGCGTGCGGGGAAGATGCTGACAGGCGACGAGATTGTGCTGAAAGCGATACGTTCTTCGGAAGCAAAGCTAGTTATCCTTGCGGGAGACGCCTCAGCAAATACACAGAAAAAGTTCCGCGACAAATGCGGAACGTACAACATCCCTCTGGTGATCGGATTTGACCGCGAAAGTTTGGGCGCAAGCATCGGGAAACCCGAAAGAGTTGTGCTCGCAATTACGGATCAAGGATTCGCAGAAATGATCTCCAAAAGCTTGGAGATAATGTCGGAGGTGGAGTATATTGAGTAAACAAGACAGTAAAGACAAACTGCGTGTATACGAATATGCAAAATCATTAAATATGAGCAGCAAAGAAATTATTACCATTTTAAAGCGGCTGAACATTCCCGTTAACAACCATATGAGCGTGATGGAGAATGATTCGGTCGCAAAAGTGGAACAATTTTTTCGAGATATCAAATCGAATGCCGCTGCGAAAAGAGAAAGCGGGGAAACTCTTACGACAGTTAATACTTCTTCCATAAAAAACGACAATCGGGCAGAGAAAAATCAGGGGGGCCGGCCGGCAGGCCAGGGCCAATCCCAAAAACAACAGGAAAAGCAGGTAAGTATGAATAATAAATCAAATCAAACCACTCAAAACGGTTCCCAGCGAACCCAAGGCGGGCAGGACTCCCGTCAAGGCCACTCGAACCAGGGAGGCCAGAATAACGGCAGAACGCAAGGACAACATAACGGAGGCGGACGCAGCCAGGGTACAGGCAACCGCAGTCAAGGTTCTTCCCAAGGCGGACGCAATCAAAGCGCAGGCCAAGGAGGCAACCGGAGCCAAGGCGGCGGCCAGCAATCCGGCGGCCAACGCCAGAACCAAAACCAAAACCGTCCGCAGCAAACGAACCCGCGCCCAACCCAAGAGCGTGGAACTACGGATGACAACTTCTCGAGAAACGACAACCGCGGAGGAGGAGCCCGTACTCCAAATCGCGGCAAAGGCGGCGGAAACAAACGGTTTGAAGACGGGAAATCCGGCTTTAACCGGGGCAACAACCGCGGCGGGAAAAACAACAAGGGAAGATATCAGCAGAACCAGCCTCCTCGCGAGAAAATCGACAACACGCCGAAAAAAATCATCGTGCGCGGCACGATGACGGTAGGCGAAACGGCCAAACTGCTTCATAAGGACGCATCGGAAGTCATCAAGAAGCTGATGCTTATGGGCGTCATGGCTGCCATCAACCAAGAACTCGATATTGAGACGATCCAGCTTCTTGCCGGCGAATTCGGCGTAGAGGTCGAGGTCAAGATCGTCGTCGAAGACGACCGCTTCGAGACGCTGGAGGAAAATGACGATCCTGCGGATCTGAGAACCCGTCCGCCGGTCGTGACGATCATGGGTCACGTCGACCACGGCAAAACGACCTTGCTCGACGCCATCCGTTCCACGAACGTTACCGGCGGCGAAGCAGGCGGCATCACGCAGCATATCGGTGCCTACCAGGTGGAGATCAACAACAAAAAAATCACGTTCCTGGATACCCCGGGCCACGAAGCCTTTACGGCCATGCGGGCACGCGGCGCCCAAATCACGGACATCACGATTATCGTGGTGGCAGCCGACGACGGCGTCATGCCGCAAACCGTCGAAGCCATCAACCACGCCAAAGCGGCCGAACTGCCGATTATCGTAGCCGTGAACAAAATCGACAAACCGTCGGCAAACCCGGACAAAGTGAAGCAGGAGCTGACCGAATACGGTCTTGTGCCGGAAGAATGGGGCGGAGACACGATTTTCGTCAACGTTTCGGCGAAGCAAAAAATCGGCCTGGAAGATCTTCTTGAAATGATCCTGCTGGTAGCCGAGGTTAACGAATATAAAGCGAATCCGGACAAACGCGCGCGCGGTGCCGTCATCGAGGCCGAGCTGGATAAAGGCCGCGGTCCCGTAGCCCGCATTTTGGTTCAGCACGGCACGCTGAAGATCGGGGACGCTTTTGTAGCGGGCAACTGCTTCGGACGCGTTCGGGCGATGGTAAACGACAAAGGCCGCCGTCTGAAGGAAGCCGGTCCATCCACGCCGGTCGAAATTACCGGCCTGACCGAAGTTCCGCAAGCCGGCGATCCGTTCATGGTCTTCGAGGACGAGCGGAAAGCACGCTCCATCGCCGAAAAACGCGCGATCACCCAGCGCCAGTCGGATCTCGGCAGCAACGTGCGCGTGACGCTCGACGATTTGTTCCAGCACATTAAAGACGGCGAAATCAAAGACCTGAACGTCATCATCAAGGGCGACGTGCAGGGTTCGGTCGAGGCTCTGAAAGGCTCCTTGGCGAAAATCGAAGTGGAAGGCGTACGCGTGAAAATCATTCACAGCGGCGTGGGCGCCATTACCGAATCGGACATTATTCTGGCGGCCGCCTCGAACGCGATCGTGATCGGCTTCAACGTTCGTCCGGATCCTCAAGCGGGCGCAACGGCAGAGCAGGAGAAGGTCGACATTCGTCTGCACCGCGTCATCTACAACGTCATCGAAGAAATCGAGCAAGCCATGAAGGGCATGCTTGATCCGGAATATAAAGAAGTGGTCGTCGGCCATGCCGAGGTCCGCAACCTGTTTAAAATCAGCAAAGTCGGCACGATCGCCGGCTGCATGGTTACCCAGGGCAAAATCGTCCGCAACGCAGAAGTGCGCCTGATCCGTGAAGGAATCGTCGTTCACGAAGGCAAGATCGATACGCTCAAGCGCTTCAAGGACGATGCCAAGGAAGTAAATCAGGGGTATGAATGCGGAATTACCCTTCAGGGCTATAATGACCTTAAAGAAGGAGACGTTATCGAAGCATTCGTCATGGAGGCTGTCGAGCGCAAGTAGGTAAAGAGGTGAACAGCTATGGCCAAAATACGTGTAGGACGGGTTGGAGAACAGATCAAAAAGGAACTGAGCCAGCTCATCCAAAGTGAATTGAAAGACCCCCGCATCGGTTTCTTGACCGTGACCGGCGTGGACGTAACCAATGATTTATCCCAAGCGAAGGTTTACCTCAGCGTGCTGGGAGACGAAGAACAGAAAGAAAACTCGCTGAAAGCTCTGGAGAAAGCCAACGGTTTTCTCCGCTCCGAGCTCGGCAAGCGGATTCGCCTTCGTCACATTCCCGAGCTTATTTTCAAGTTCGATGAATCCATTGCTTACGGCAGCCATATCGAAAAGCTGCTGGGAGAGATCAGCAAAAACGATTCGAACTAATACAGTTTAAAGGAGAAGGCTATGCAGACCTATGAACAGTCGCTTGAGCAGGCGAAGCAGTTTCTGCTGGAGCATGATGATTATTTAGTAGTGTCGCATATTCAGCCAGATGGAGATGCAGTCAGTTCCACCGTAGCCGTGGGCTGGCTTCTCTCATGTCTGGGCAAAAAATTCACTCTGATCAATGAGGGCCCGATCCCGGAGCGGATGCGTTTCTTGCTGCTGGCAGACCAAATCGTGAACATGGAGGAGCAGCCGCTTGACCGTACCTTCAAGCATGTCGTTTGCGTGGACTGCGCCGATTTTGCCAGGGTGGGACAGACGGCCCGATATTTTGAAGAAGATGCTTTGATCCTGAATATTGACCACCATCCGACCAACAATGGTTACGGGAGCGCGGCTCTCGTGAAACCGGATGCCGCCGCGACTGCCGAGATATTGCATGACCTCGTCGACGCTTTCGGATTCAAGTGGACGACCGATATCGCATCCGCCATCTATACCGGACTTTTGACGGATACGGGCGGTTTTCGTTACTCCAATACGTCGCCGCGGGTGATGAGCATTGCTTCGGAACTGCTCGGCTACGGCGTGAACGGGCCCGAATTATGCGAAACCTTGTTGGAATCGATGACGCTGCCGCAAATGAAAGTGCTTGTGAAGGCGCTCAGCACGATGGAGATGACGCCCGACGGGAAAATTTGCTGGGTTTACGTCACTCCGGAGCATATGAAGGAAGCGGGAGCGGCAAACGAAGATTTGGAAGGGATCGTCAACTATCCCCGGAACATCCAGGGGGTCGAAGTCGGCATTTTATTTAAAGTGATCCATGACCAGGCCGTAAAAGTCAGTCTTCGTTCGGCAGGAAAAGTCGACGTTGCCGCGCTGGCCCAAAGCTTCGGGGGCGGAGGCCATGTTCGCGCCGCAGGCTGCAGGCTTGAAGCTTCCCTGGACAGCTCCATTGAACAGGTAATAGAACGGGTGAAATCATTGTTATGAATCTTGAAGGCATATTGGCCGTTCACAAGCCGGCAGGGATGACTTCCCATGATGTCGTAGCGAAGACGCGGCGCATTTTGAAGATGAAGCGGATCGGCCATACCGGCACGCTCGATCCGGAAGTGACGGGCGTACTCCCGCTCTGCCTTGGCAGGGCGACGAGAGTCGTCGAATACATGCAGGAGCTTCCGAAGGAATACGAAGCGACGTTAAGGCTTGGACTGGCCACCGACACCGAAGACCTGACCGGCAACGTGACGGAAAAGGTCGACCGGGTCACGGTCACGCCGGAAGAGGCGGAGAACGTGCTGCGGTCGTTTCGGGGCAACATCTCCCAAGTTCCGCCGATGTATTCCGCCGTTAAAGTGGACGGCAAAAGGCTTTACGAACTGGCGCGCGAAGGCAAAACGGTGGAGCGCAAAAGCCGGGAAGTGACCATTTACGAAATTGAAATGAAAGGCCATGAATGGCAGGGGCCGTATCTCGATATTTCCTTCAGGGCGCTTTGCTCCAAAGGAACGTATATCCGTACGCTTTGCGTGGATATCGGCAAGGCGCTTGGTTTGCCTGCGACGATGGTTCGGCTGACGAGAACGATGTCCGCGGGAATTCCTGCCTCGGCATGCTTGACGCTGGAAGAGGTGGAGCGCCTGATGCAGGAGGGAAGGCTGCAGGAACATCTGATTCAGATCGACCATGCCGTCAGACATTTGCCGGCGCACACCGTAGCGGACGAGAAGGCTGCCGCGGCGCTGCAGGGCCAGAGGCTCTCCGGCAGGGCCGTTTCCCCGGAAGTGCAGACTTCCGGCTGTATTCGTCTTTACGACAGCGCAGGCGTTTTTCTCGGGATCTTTGAAAAGCAGGAAGAATCAGGCGCCATTGCCCCGGTAAAGGTGTTTTTGCCGGAGGCATAAACGGCTGTAACGGATATTTCTAATCGAATTGCAGGTGAGAAGTGCTGTGAAGACTATACATTTAACCTATCCCTTGTCCGCCGGCATCCTCCGGGAGCATGCGGGTCCGCAAATCGTGGCGATCGGACAGTTCGACGGCGTGCACCAGGGGCATGCAAGCGTGATCGGTTCCGCCGTCCGGCTGGCACGGCAGGAGGGCGTTCCGAGCGCGGTCATGACCTTTCATCCCCATCCGAAGGACGTCATGAAAAAAGGCAACTACGAGGGCAGCTTGACGCCGCTGCCGGAAAAGCAGGAACTGCTCGCAGGGCTGGGCGTGGATGTCTTGTACGTCGTGGAGTTCAGCGAAGCCTTCTCCAAGCTGAGCCCGCAAGAATTCGCCGAGGGCATGCTGTTGTTGCTCGGGGTGCGGACGGCGATCGTCGGCTTCGATTTCCGGTTCGGCCACAAAGGCGCGGGGGACGCGGAAATGCTGCGCGAGCTCGGGCAAGGAAAAATGAGCGTCGAGATCATTCCGCCTTTCGAGCAAGGAGGCGGGAAGGTGAGCAGCTCGGAGATCCGCAAAGCGCTGCACGGCGGAGATCTGGAACAAGCGAACCGGCTGCTCGGGAGGCCGTACCGGCTGCGGGGCGTCGTCATCGACGGGGACAAGCGGGGCCGGACGATCGGATTTCCGACGGCCAATTTGCGCCTGCTCGACCAATACGTCGTGCCGGCCAAAGGCGTGTACGCGGTCCGTTCGTTCGTTGAAGGCGAGTGGATCCCCGGCGTGATGAATTTGGGAGTCAAACCGACGTTCCAAGAGAACGTTGCCGCGCCAAGCTTTGAGGTTCATCTCCTGGATTTTGACCGGGACATCTACGGCGAGCAGATGGTCGTAGATCTGGTGTCCTATATCCGGCCGGAACGGAAATTCCCTTCCATCCAGGAGCTGATCGCTCAAATCCGGTCCGACGCCGAAACGGCCGGAAAGATTTTGAGCCTGTCCAAATAATCGGACATGGAGAACATTTACTTTTGCCGCCCATGTATGTTATACTGATAAACGTCGCTGGGAACAGCGGCAATAACCTTGGCTTGGTTACACGATCTCACCGACGGTAACGAGGCTAACGGCGATTATTTACTTAAGGAGGTGAACAGGATGGCATTGACTCAAGAACGCAAACAACAACTGATCGAAGAGCACAAAACTCATGAATCCGATACAGGATCCCCAGAGGTGCAAATTGCTATCCTTACGGAGAACATTACGAACCTGACTGATCACTTGCGCACGCACAAGAAAGATCATCATTCCCGCCGCGGACTGCTGAAAATGGTCGGTCAACGCCGTAAGCTGTTGGCATACTTGAAAAACAAAGATGTTAAACGTTACAGCGCGCTGATTGAAAAACTCGGATTGCGTCGTTAATATCCGTATGGTCTACTTAAAGCAGCCTGGTTGTTCACCGTTGTCCTTTTCGGAGTGACAGCGGAGCAACCGGGTTGCTTTTTATGCAGGCCTTATATGAATTAACCCAAACCTGGGAATAATGTGTATTGAAAAGGAGGGATTTCATGGAAAGTCGTGTCGAAATGCAGTTGGGCGGAAGACCCCTCGTTTTGGAAACCGGTCGACTCGCCAAGCAGGCCAACGCCGCAGTGATGGTCCGTTATGGGGAAACCGCCGTGCTTTGTACTGTGACTGCTTCCAGTGAACCTAAAGATTTGGATTTTTTTCCGCTGACCGTAAACTATGAAGAAAGATTGTATGCCGTCGGCAAAATTCCGGGAGGTTTTATCAAACGCGAAGGGCGTCCGAGCGAAAAGGCGATTCTTGCCAGCCGTCTTACGGACCGTCCGATCCGTCCGCTGTTCCCTGAAGGATTCCGTAATGATGTACAAGTCCTTAATCTCGTCATGAGCGTCGATCAGGACTGCTCTCCGGAAATCGCTGCGATGATCGGTACCTCGGCCGCGCTGAGCATTTCCGACGTGCCGTTTAACGGACCGATCGGCGGAGTTATCGTTGGCCGCGTGGACGGGGAGTTCATTATCAACCCGACGATCGCCCAGCAGGAAATCAGCGACATTTACGTGGTCGTGTCAGGCACCAAAGACGCCATTATGATGGTGGAAGCCGAAGCCAACGAAGTGCCTGAAGAAGTCATGCTCGAAGCGATCATGTTCGGTCATGAGGAAATCAAAAAAATCGTTGAGGTCATCGAGGAACTGGTGGCCAAAGCCGGCAAGCCGAAGATGGAAGTTAAGCTGCACACGGTGGACGCCGAGGTCAACAAGCAGGTCCGCGAATATGCGGCAGCCCGTTTGGTCGAAGCCGTTCGCATTGCCGAAAAGCATGCCCGCCAAGATGCGATTGACGCCATTAACGATGAAACGGTGGCTTACTTTGAACAGCAATACATAGAGACGCCTGAGCTTTTGAGCGACGTCAAAGAAGTGTTGCACGATATCGTCAAGGAAGAAGTCAGACGCCTGATCACGCATGATAAGGTTCGTCCTGACGGCCGCAAGCTGGATGAAATCCGTCCGATTGAATGCGATACGGGCATTTTGCCTCGCACGCACGGAACGGGCCTGTTTACACGGGGCCAAACGCAGGCGCTTAGCGTATGTACGCTTGGTGCGCTCGGCGACGTGCAAATCCTGGACGGCATCGACCTGCAGGAATCGAAACGCTTTATGCACCATTACAACTTCCCGCCGTTCAGCGTAGGCGAAGCCCGCCCGCTCCGCGCTCCGGGACGCCGCGAAATCGGCCATGGCGCGCTTGGCGAAAGAGCGCTGTCGAAGGTCATTCCTTCCGAAACCGAGTTTCCGTACACGATCCGTCTTGTGTCCGAGGTGCTGGAATCCAACGGCTCCACTTCCCAGGCAAGCATTTGTGCAAGCACGCTGGCCATGATGGACGCGGGCGTGCCGATTAAAGCGCCGGTTGCCGGGGTGGCCATGGGTCTGATCAAAGACGGGGAACATGTCTCCATTTTGACCGATATCCAGGGCATGGAAGACCATCTGGGCGATATGGACTTCAAAGTGGCCGGAACCGCGGAAGGCGTTACCGCCATCCAAATGGACATTAAAATCGACGGCATCGACCGCCAGATTTTGCAGGACGCTTTGAAGCAAGCAAGAGAAGGCCGGATGTTCATCCTGAGCAAAATGATGGAAGCGATCCAGAAGCCAAGGGAAACGCTGTCCCCATATGCGCCTAAAATTATCGTCATGAACATCAATCCGGACAAAATCCGCGACGTCATCGGCGCAGGCGGCAAAATCATCAACAAAATCATCGAAGAAACCGGCGTGAAAATCGATATCGAACAGGATGGCCGCGTATTCATCGCTTCGTCGAACGAAGAAATGAACCAAAAAGCGCGTTCCATCATCGAAGGCATCGTCCGCGAGGTACAGGTCGGCGAAATTTACGTCGGCACCGTCAAACGGATCGAGAAATTCGGGGCATTCGTGGAGATTTTGCCGAACAAGGAAGGTCTCGTTCACATTTCCCAATTGTCCACCGAACGCGTCGCGAAGGTTGAAGACGTCGTGGCGATCGGGGATTCGATTACCGTGAAAGTGACGGAGATCGACCAGCAGGGCCGGATTAACCTGTCCCGCAAGGCAGTTTTGACTGCGGAATCCAAACCGCAAAAAGCTTAACAATCTAAACGAGACCGGGAAGGTCTTGCGAAAGAGGCAGAACGTAACCACTTCTGGCTCTTTTTTTTTTCGGGGATGGAAGGGCCCGGGTCTTCTTTTCCTCCATTCATAATCGGCTGGACTTGCTCATATGATGGGACAAAGCGGGTAAGGGAGATGAGCGGGGGTATGAATGGAAGAAAGGGCGCGGTATTGATGGCCTGTTTTGCCGTCGTCGTAGGGGTCGCGCAGACCGGCGTCGTCGGCGATTATATCAGGGAAGCCAGGCATCAGGCGGCGGAGGTTCGTGCAACGGGGGCCCCGGCGGTAGATCAGGCGCAGGATCCGCTCTACAAAGAGCTTCTGGAAAAGCGGGAGCAGACGAGGATCCAGCCCGTCGACGCGGTTGTGGACCGTGTATGGAAGGCGATTCCCGGTTATAATGGATTAGAAATCGATGTGGATGCAACCTATAAGCAGGCAAAAGCGGCGGGGACGTCCAAGCCGTTTACATACGTGTATCGCCAAATCCCTCCGAAGGTCAGCCTGGATGATTTGGGGGCGGAGCCGATTTACCGGGGAAATCCGAACAAGCCGATGGTCGCGCTGATGATCAATGTGGCTTGGGGGAATGAATTTATCGTGCCGATGCTGGATATTTTAGACGAGGAGAAGGTAAAGGCTACCTTCTTTTTTGATGGAAGCTGGCTGAAAAAAAATCCCGAGCTGGCCAAGGAAATCCAAAAACGCGGACACGAGCTTGAAAACCATGCGTACACCCATCCGAACATGAGCCAGTTGAGCGAATACCGGGCCACGTTGGAGATCAGCAAAACGCAAAAGCTCCTGAAGGAAACCCTGGGCGTCGACAATAAATGGTTTGCCCCGCCGTCGGGGGATTTTAATCAGCAAACGGTGCGTATCGCCGCAGGCCTCGGCCTGAAAACCGTCCTATGGACGCTCGATACGGTCGACTGGAGGAATCCTTCCCCGGAATCGGTCGTAAGCAAAATATCGAAGAAAGCGGAGGCAGGTTCCCTTATTTTGATGCATCCGACGTCTTCGTCATCCAAGGCGCTTCGGGGGATGATCCGGGGCATTAAAGCCAAGGGGCTGATCCCGGGAACGGTGAGCCAGACGCTTTCGCCCGAAC
Source organism: Paenibacillus sp. YAE3 (assembly GCF_057546105.1). Classification (NCBI taxonomy): domain Bacteria; kingdom Bacillati; phylum Bacillota; class Bacilli; order Caryophanales; family Paenibacillaceae; genus Paenibacillus; species Paenibacillus sp. YAE3. Next base: position 450,013 of record NZ_BAAIYF010000003.1, read on the forward strand.
GCATTGTTCCGCAAAGCGGTTGAGCGGGGCGTCGTTTTTTGGTAGGATAGGGGATGCGTTGAAGGCAGTGATTGATATTATTTTAGGAGGGCCTAGCCGCGTGAAAAAAATAAAGCTTACCAACGGCCTCAGAGTAGTCATGGAGAAAATCCCGACCTGTCGGTCGGTTTCTTTTGGGATCTGGGTAAAAACGGGTTCGCGTCATGAAACACCCGATAATAACGGCGTATCGCATTTTATCGAGCATATGCTCTTTAAAGGGACGGAGCGTTTCGACGCCAAAGACATAGCGGAGCAATTCGATGCCATCGGCGGCAACGTTAACGCGTTTACGTCGAAGGAGTATACATGTTATTACGCCAAAGTGCTGGATGAGCATTTGCCGATCGCCGTGGACGTCCTTTCGGACATGTTTTTCCGGTCCGTGTTGGATGAAGGCGAACTGGCCAAGGAGAAAAACGTCATTCTTGAGGAAATTTCGATGTACGAAGATACGCCGGATGATCTGGTGCATGATCTGATGGCAAAAGCCGTTTACGGGGAACATCCGCTGGCTTATCCGATTTTGGGCACGAAGCAGCAGCTTGACCCGATGGGACCGGCGGAGCTGCGGGCGTACATGGAGGAGCATTACACGGTCGAAAATACGGTCATCAGCGTGGCCGGCAACATCGATGACGGAGTCGTGGAGCTGCTGGAGCGCCATTTCGGCCATTTCGGGAACAAACGCCGGGTGAAGGAAATTGCGTCGCCGGGGTTCCACAGCGATGTTTTGTTCCATAAAAAGAAAACCGAGCAGAACCACATCTGCCTGTCACTGCCGGGATGTTCGATCCATGACCCGCTGCAGTACGCGATGATTTTGCTGAACAATACGATCGGCGGGGGCATGAGCTCGAGGCTGTTCCAGGAAATCCGCGAAAAGCGGGGGCTTGCTTATTCCGTTTATTCTTACCACAGCTCCAATGAGGACAGCGGCTTGTTTACGGTATATGCGGGCACCGCGCCGAAACAGACCAAGGACGTGCTTGATCTGACCAAAGAGGTGCTTGCGGACGTTGCGCAAAACGGCATTACGGAAGACGAGCTCCGGAAAGGCAAGGAACAGCTGAAGGGCAGCCTGATTTTGAGCCTGGAGGGAACGGGCAGCCGGATGAACCGTCTCGGCAAAAACGAATTGATGCTCGGCAAGCACTATTCCCTGGACGAAATGATTGATAAAATAGAGCATGTCGGCATGAAGGATATCGACGACGTGCTGGACAGAATGTTCGGCGTGCCTTTTGCGCTGGCCATGGTCGGAGCATCGGACAAAGCTATCGCTGGATTAAGAAGGGATGATTTGGTTGCATTACGTTCAAATTCATAAGCTTCCGGGACATGACGACGTGAAACTTCCGGAAAAAATGTCCTCGGGCGCTTCAGGTTACGACCTGCATGCCGCTGTCGAGGAACCTGTCGTACTCCATCCGGGGGAGCGCAAGCTGATTCCGACAGGATTTGCCTTAGCGATGCCGGAAGGGCTGGAAGCCCAAATCCGTCCGCGCAGCGGACTCGCCTTGAAACACGGCATCACTTGCCTCAATACGCCGGGAACGATCGACGCGGATTACCGCGGGGAAGTGAAGGTGCTGCTCATTAACTTGGGACAGGAGCCTTTTGAAATCGCCCGGAACGAACGGATCGCCCAAATGGTATTCCAGGAGGTTCCGCCGATCCGTCTCGAACAAGTGGAACGTTTGTCCGAGACCGTTCGCGGTGCCGGAGGATTCGGCCACACGGGCAAATAACAAACCAAGATCCGCCGCATGTTCGCCGAAAGCGAAGTGACGGCGGATTTTTTTTGCGTTCAATCCCGTTTTTCGGGTCCCTCCGAAAACCGCTGACCAAAAGGCCAAAGCACTGCAACCGCCCCGGGTTTCGGGGTTATTTCCTCCGCGTTCTCACCGAATGATAGGCTGCGGCATAAGATGTTCCATAACAGTGTTTTTTGAAAGGAGTGACATCCTTATGCTGACAGGAGTCCAAATCGTATTCCTAGGCGGGGATGCGCGGCAGATCGAGGTGATCCGCAAATGTTCGGAGATGGATGCCACCGTCAGCGTCGTCGGTTTTGACAATCTGAAGGAAAAACTCCAGGGAGTGACCAGGGATCATCTGACGGCTGAGCTGCTCGCTGCTGCGGATGTGCTGGTCCTTCCTGTCGTGGGCTGTGATGACAACGGCATCATCCATACGCAGTTCTCGAACGAGTCGCTAAAGCTGCAGGATGAGCATATGGCCGCGCTCCGCAGAGGGTGCAAAGTATACACCGGCATGGCCAAACCTTATCTGCGAAGCTTGTGCGCTCATCACGAGATCAAGTTGATCGAGCTGCTGGACCGGGATGAGGTCGCGATCAGCAATTCCATTCCGACATCCGAAGGCGCTCTGGTGATGGCTATTCAGAATACGGATTTTACGATACATGGATCGAACTGCATGGTGCTTGGACTGGGCAGGACCGGGTTTACGATGGCGAAAAGCCTGCAGGGTCTGGGAGCGAAAGTAAAAGTGGGAGTCCGCAGCGAAAAGGACGTCGCCCGGGCGGAGGTGATGGGCTGGGAGCCTTTTCTGACAAGGGATTTGGCGGATCACGTGCGCAACATCGACTTGATTTTTAATACGATTCCGACTATGATAGTCACAGCACAAATCCTGTCTAGAATGCCCCAAAGCGCCGTCATTGTTGACCTTGCTTCCGCTCCCGGAGGATGCGATTTCCGGTATGCGGAGAAGCGGGGGATCAAGGCGCTGCTTGCCCCCGGGCTCCCTGGAATCGTGGCTCCCAAAACGGCTGGTTCGATTATCGCGAACACGTTGGTACAGTTGATTTCGGATGAGTTCAAGACTCGGGGGGATGGACAATGAATTGGCAGGGTAAAACGGTAGGTTATGCAGTTACGGGATCACACTGCACGCTTGAGGAAATCATGCCGCAGGTGAAGCGGTTCGTGGAAGCCGGCGCGAACGTGGTGCCGATCGCGTCGGGTTCGGTGCAGGTAACGGATACACGTTTCGGAACGGCTCAAAATTGGCTTCAGCAATTAAAAGACATTACGGGCAATGACATCATTACGACGATTGTCGAAGCGGAGCCGCTGGGGCCGTCCAAATTGCTGGATGTGCTGGTCATCGCCCCTTGCACCGGAAACACGACGAGCAAGCTGGCAAACGCGATGACGGACAGTCCGGTGCTTATGGCCGCCAAGGCCCAGATGAGGAACCAGCGACCGCTTGTGCTCGCGATTTCGACCAATGACGGGCTTGGACTGAATGCGTCCAACATCGCCAAGCTTTTAATTACGAAAAACATTTATTTTGTTCCGTTTGGCCAGGATAATCCTTTTCAGAAGCCGAATTCGCTTGTGGCCCAGATGGATTTGATTCCCGAAGCCTGCTACGCAGCGCTGGAAGGAAAACAGCTTCAGCCCATGATCCTTCAACGGGTGTTCTCGGCCTAAACCGCCGAACATCCCGTATGGCTTCACCATTTTATTTCGAAGGCTGCCGCATGGCGATCCGGGGCGCTGAATCCGTCCGAAAGGATTCGTCCATGCAACGGCCGCTTGTGCCCGCATTCCTGTCGTTTGCGGTCACATTAAATCTGTAATTGTCGAACTTAAGAGAGACTATGAACTTGAAGACGCGTAATTTTGGAGGAAGCGACGGGAATTTGGCGCGCAGCCGCCCCGCTTCCTGCCCTTATCCGCCTGCGACCCATGCCGCAGGAAGCCGGACGTTTTTGCAGGGCGTTTGCGCCGTGATCTTGTCGCGGGCAACAAAACCTCCAATCGATGCAACGATAATTCCGTGAGGGTGCGACTCTAAACAGTGCTGTCCGAAAGACGAGATTGCTGCAGCCAAACGTTCCGCGCGTTCTTAGTCGTATGGAGGAATGGAAATGAGTATTTTAGTACAAAAATTTGGCGGTACGTCGCTGTCGACGCCGCAGGCAAGAGAGCTTGTCATTGGCCACGTCAAACGCGAGCTGAATGCTGGATACCAGCTCGTTGTCGTTGTGTCCGCAATGGGACGCCGAGGTGAGCCTTACGCTACGGACACGCTCCTTGACTGGGTTGCCCAGAATGGCGATGCGCTGCCTGCGCGCGAAAGGGATTTACTGCTGTGCTGCGGTGAAATCATCTCCGCGGCTACGCTTTGCAGCCTGCTCGAGTCCGAAGGCATTCGTGCAACCGTGCTGACGGGGGCGCAGGCCGGATTCGTCACGGACGATCAATTCGGCAATGCCCGGATCAAGGACGTGCGTCCGGAACGGGTGATTTCCGAGCTGGAGACGCATCAGGTGGTTATCGTGACCGGTTTTCAGGGACAGGCGGAGTCCGGCGACTTTACGACCCTGGGGAGAGGCGGAAGCGATACTTCGGCTACGGCTCTCGGCGCTGCGCTTCATGCGGAAATCGTTGACATCTATACGGACGTCAACGGCATTTTGACTGCGGACCCGAGAATCGTCGAAGACGCCAAACCGCTCCCCGTCGTAAGCTACGCTGAAATTTGCAACATGGCGCAGTACGGCGCCAAAGTGATTCACCCCCGGGCCGTTGAAATCGCCATGCAGGCCCATATCCCCGTTCGGGTGCGGTCTACGTTTTCCGAGGATGAAGGGACGCTGGTGACCCAGCCGGAGGGTTTCAAGGACGTTCAGCTGGGCTTTATGGACCGTTACGTGACCGGGATCGCCTATGTAAGCAACGTGACGCAAATTACGGTCGATTGCGAAGGCGGAGGCCATAATCTTCAGCTTCAGGTATTTAAAGCGATGGCGGAAAATTCCATCAGCGTGGACTTTATTAATGTTACCCCAACCGGGGCGGTCTATACGGTGTTTGACTTCGATTCGGATCGGGCGTTGACGGTTCTCCGGGAGCTTGGATTCGAGCCCAAGGCGTTGTCCGGCTGTGCCAAAGTTTCGGTTATCGGCGGGGGAATCAACGGTGTTCCGGGAATCATGGCCAAAATCGTCGAATCGTTAAGCGAACAGAACATTCAAATCCTGCAATCGGCCGATTCGAACACGACCATCTGGGTGCTCGTGAAAAAAGAAGACATGGTGCAGGCATTGCGTGCTCTTCATACCAAATTCGAACTTCATAGATAACTTTTACTTAAGAAGCGGCCTAGCGGTTAAGGGAGAAACGTTTTGATCAACGGATCTTCCATACCGCAGAGCCGCCTAGCCTGCATATTCATTGGAAATCTCATAAAAAACGGCTTGCAAGAGCGCGTTCCATCGTTTGAGGAGGTTATACAAGTGGATTTCGGAAGATTGATAACGGCCATGATCACGCCGTTTGACGAGCAGGGAAACATCAACTGGTCGGAAACGTCAAACATGATTGAATATTTGATCGAAGAGCAAAAATCGGATTCCCTCGTCATCTGCGGCACGACGGGCGAGTCCCCGACGTTAAGCGATGAAGAGAAGCTGGAGCTGTTTGCTTTCGCGGTGGAGCATGCCAAAGGGCGCTGCAAAATCATCGCCGGGACGGGCAGCAACAATACGGAGCATTCCGTCCAGCTGACCCGGAAGGCCGAAAAATTGGGCGTTGACGCGGCGCTGCTGGTCGTGCCTTATTACAACAAGCCGAACCAGGAAGGGTTGTACCGCCATTTCGAGGCCATCGCTCGCGGCACGAGCCTGCCGGTCATTCTTTACAATGTGCCGGGACGAACCGTAACGAGCCTTTCGGTCGAGACGACCCTCCGCCTCGCCCAGATTCCTAACGTCGTCGGCACGAAAGAATGCGCCTCTCTTGAGCAGGTGACGCTCATCGCCTCGGCCGCCCCCGAACATTTCAAGGTTTATTCGGGCGACGATTCCGTGACGCTGCCGGCCATCGCGGTTGGCGCTTACGGGATTGTGAGCGTGGCCAGCCATTTGATCGGCGCGTCCATGAAGGACATGATTCAAGCGTATTTGAACGGAGAGGCAGCCGAAGCGGCGAAGCTGCATCAGAAGTTGTTCCCTGTTTTCAAGGGGCTTTTCGAATGCCCGCATCCGGTGCCGAATCCTTCTGCATTGAAATATGCCCTGAATCTGCTCGGCCGTCCCGTTGGCGGCGTACGTTTGCCGCTCGTCGACCCCAGCGAATCCGAAGCCGCGTTTCTCCGCGATCTTGTAGCTTCTTTGCAGGCTTGATTTTTATCGACGTCAACAATACGAAAAAAACGATGACAGCGCCCGTTCGGGCGCTGTTTTTTGTGCAAATAGAGGCTTTATTTTTGGGGAACGTTAACACTTACGTGGAGGGTGACTTGTGTTTTGCGTTTTTTATCATGTATAATGAGGTCAAGTGACTGGGTGCGGTATATTTTTGAAATTAAAATACTATAAAATGGTACGACGTCCAACACCATAGGAGGTTTAGATTCATTTGTCTAAAAAAAATAATAACGATAAATTGACGATATTTGCATTGGGCGGCGTCGGTGAAATCGGGAAAAACATGTATGTCATTCAATACGCGAATGATATCGTTGTTGTTGATGCAGGCTTGAAATTTCCCGAAGAGGACATGCTGGGCATCGATATCGTCATCCCCGATATCAGCTACTTGACGGAAAACCGCGACAAAGTGAGAGGCATTTTGCTCACTCACGGACACGAGGATCACATCGGCGGTTTGCCTTACGTCCTCAAACATTTGAATGTTCCGGTATACGGAACGAAGCTGACGCTTGGACTTGTTGAGAACAAGCTGAAGGAAGCCAATCTGCTCGGCGAAACGAAACGGATTTTGATCCATGAGGATTCGGTGGTGCAGCTCGGCTCAACGCTGAAAGCGACGTTCTTCAGAACGAACCACAGCATTCCGGATTCCGTCGGCATTTGCATCGCGACGCCGGAGGGCAATGTCGTTCATACGGGCGACTTTAAATTCGACCATACGCCGGTAAACGGCCAGTATGCCAACCTGCAGCGGATGGCTGCCATTGGCGAAGAAGGCGTACTCGCGCTGCTGTCCGACAGCACCAATGCCGAAAAACCGGGCTTTACGCCATCGGAGAAAAACGTCGGCCTCGTGCTTGAGGATATTTTCCGTAAAGCGTCCCAACGCGTCGTGATCGCCACGTTTGCATCCAACGTTCACCGGATCCAGCAGGTCGTCAACGCCGCGGAATCGACGGGCCGCAAAATTACGGTGATCGGACGAAGCATGGTCAACGTCGTGTCGATCGCCGCCGAGCTCGGCTATCTCCACATGCCGGACGGCATGCTGATCGAACCGGAAGAAGTGAACAAGATGGCCGCCGACCGCGTCGTCGTATTGTGCACGGGCAGCCAAGGCGAACCGATGTCGGCGCTGACCCGCATGGCCCGTTCTACCCATCGCAAGGTCGATATTTTGCCGGGTGATACCGTTATCATCGCTGCAACGCCGGTTCCCGGCAACGAGAAATACGTCGGCCGGACGATCGACGAACTCTTCCGTTTAGGCGCCGAGGTCATTTACAGCGGCTCGAATTCCGGCGTTCACGTTTCCGGACACGGCAGCCAGGAAGAACTGAAGCTGATGCTGAACCTGATGAAACCGAAATTTTTCCTTCCGATCCACGGGGAGTACAGAATGCAGCGCAAGCATGCGCTCCTGGCGGAATCGGTGGGAGTCGATCCCGACAACATCTTTATCACCGATATCGGTGAAGTGGTGGAAATTCAGAACGGCATGGCGCGCAAAGCCGGTAAAGTCACGGCCGGCAACGTGCTCATCGACGGACTGGGCGTCGGCGACGTAGGCAACATCGTCCTGCGGGACCGCAAGCTGCTTTCCCAGGACGGCATTCTGGTCGTTGTCGTTACGCTCAGCAAACAGGACGGCACGATCATGTCCGGACCGGACATTATTTCCAGAGGTTTCGTGTATGTACGCGAATCCGAAGGCTTGCTTGACGAAGCGAACCGGATCGTCTCGAGCACGCTGCAGAAGCTGATGAGCGAGAATGTGAACGAGTGGGCTTCCCTCAAAACGGGAGTCAAGGATGCGCTGGGACGGTTCCTGTACGAACAAACCCGCCGCAGACCTATGATCTTACCGATCATTATGGAAGTGTAATGTTGCAAACATGAAGTGGCAAATGCTTGATATACCAGCACTATCTTTTACCGTGTTCGTCACTTGACCCCATATTGGCCACATTCACTCATCTGTTTTCCTCATATGCAGGCTAAGTTATGGACGAGGCTTCTCCTGCATGCCATAGGAAAAACACCGATAATCAAAGCGCAGTTTTCCGATCAACCGGAAGCTGCGCTTTTTTGCTTCGTCTTTTGAATAACCGGGATTCCAGATGGGGAACAATACGGGGGAATTTCCCATGAGGAGGATCAATAACAATGACTTTAGTTCGCGAATGTATGACAACGGATGTTCAGACATGCGCCCCGCATGATACGGCAACTGCCGCCGCAAAAATGATGCGCGATATCAATTGCGGTTCGCTTCCGGTATGCGAAGGCAAAAAAATCGTAGGCATGATCACCGACCGCGACATCGTGCTGAAATGCGTGGCCGCAGGCAAAGATCCGGACAGCGTACACTGCCACGAGTGCATGACGAAAGACGTCGTGACCTGTTCTCCCGATACCGACGCCCATGAATGCGCACGCATGATGGCCGATCACCAAATCCGCCGCATCCCGGTCGTCGAAAACGGGGAGATCGTCGGCATTTGCGCCATCGGCGACCTGGCTACCATCAACATTCATATCAATGAAGCGGGAGAAGCGCTCAGCGAAATTTCCGAACAGCAGCAGCTTCATTAAGGTTCCAGGGAGAAAGCACCCGTTCCGGCGGGTGCTTTTTTGACGCTTGGCGGAACGGGAGCTAGGCGTCCGTTTTATTTTTCAGGGGCAAAAAGGAATAATACCCGGGTTCGGCCCGCCATACTAAACAGAATGAACGCACCTTTGACGTGAAAGGATGGGGAATAAAAACATGGCGAATGAAACAGGTCATTACCGTATGGAGGAACCGGCCGCGCCGGAGCAGCAGCCGGAAAACCCAACGAAAGCAGCGATTGAGGCCGTGCAGCAGCTTGGCCAGATGAATGTACCTACCGCAAACGAATCCAACATATTTTGTTTGACCATCGTCGGTCAGATCGAGGGACATATGGTTTTGCCGCCGCAAAATAAAACGACGAAATACGAGCATATCATCCCTACGCTCGTCGCGGCCGAGCAAAACAAAAACATCGACGGGCTCCTCATTATTTTGAATACGGTCGGCGGCGACGTCGAAGCCGGGCTGGCCATTGCCGAAATGATCGCCTCGCTGACCAAACCGACGGTGACGGTCGTCGTCGGCGGAGGACACAGCATCGGCGTTCCGATCGCCGTATCATCCACGTATTCGATCATCGCCGAAAGCGCGACGATGACGATTCACCCGATCCGCTTGAACGGACTGGTCATCGGCGTCCCGCAAACGTTCGAATACATGGAAAAAATGCAGGAGCGCGTCGTTCGGTTCGTTACGTCCCATTCGCGGATCACGGAATCGCAGTTCAAGGAGCTCATGTTCCGCACCGGCGAGCTGAACCGGGACGTCGGGACGCCGGTCGGCGGGATCGATGCGGTGAAATACGGTTTGATGGACGAGGTTGGCGGCATCGGGCAGGCGATCATGAAGCTGAACCAGTTGATCGACGAACGCAAGCGAGCCGGCGAAACGGAGGGGATCACGCAATGACGCTCCATACCGTCATGCCGCTGGAAGCCGTTTGGGAAAAACAAGGGGAAGAAACGACGACGACGGAAGTGCGGTTTAAAGGGATTTTGATGGAAGTCAAGCCGCTGGATCATAACCAGGTGCAAATCGTCCGGTTGTTGGACGGGCCGCTGGATTCCTATTTGAATCCGTCATATTCCCCCGGACAGATTATCCGTTATGTCCCGGCGACATAAAGCGAAATTTGCGAAAAACAGAACATAGGTGCCCACCGGGATTATATGGTATAATGGGGTTCCGGGGGTGACATTTCTTGGCTAAACGGAGAAAAAAGAAGAAGGCCTTGCTGACCAATGTTCTGAAATACGAAATATACGGCATCATATTGATCACCCTATCCGTCATTGCCCTGTCCGGCGAAGCAGCGGTAGGGTGGTCTTTATCTAAAATGTTCGGCCTTGTGCTTGGACGGTTTTATTTCGTCATTCCTTTAATCGGCATTTATGTGGGTCTCAGCGTCATGATTCAGCGAAAATGGCCCAACCGGTGGAGCACCCGCAAAAGCGGGATCGTTTTGCTTGTGCTGGCGCTCACGCTCATGAGCAGCGTCGCCTCGCTCGAGAAGAAGCTGTCCCATGTTCCCGGCCTGAGCGCCGGACATATCATTACCCAAATACATAATGATTTGGACGGCTCGCTGTTGTCGTCCGCAGGCTCCAAAGAACGTTCCATGCTGAACAAGGATATTAGCGGAGGGTACGCCGGTGCGCTCCAATACGCCGTTTTGTTTTGGCTGTTCGGCAATACGGGAACGAAGCTGATGCTCATCGTCATGTTCATTATCAGCTTCATGCTGATCACGAACCTGTCGTACGTCGACCTGATGCGGATCTTGCGCAAACGAATGGTTCAAGCGGGAAGCAACGTGCAAAAACGGATAGCGGCACAAAAACCGCAAGCCGTCGCGTCTTCCGCCAAACCGTCGCGAAAACGGGGACATGCCCCGCTGCCGGATGAGGATGAGGAGGACGATCTCGACGATTTCGTCGAGCCGAAGGCGAAGCGGTCCGCGCCGGTATTTTTCCAGCTTTTTGGCAACAAAATCGGCAAACCTCCTGCAGGAGGGGCGGCTCCGGAACCGGACGACGATCTGGACGGAGGCGACATATTGGAGCCTGTAGGCAGGCATTCCAGCCGCGCGGCAAAGCCGATTTACGATGATGTGCCGGAGTATGGCGGAATCGATGCGGATCCTGAACCGTGGAATCGCGGAGAAGCGGAAACGTCATCGCCCATCATTCGCGACTTCTTCGAGCAGGTGAAATCCGAAGGGAGCTTGGAGGAGGAGGATTGGGAGGAACATGAACCCGTGCCGGACGGCGGCGTACAAGCCGTTTCGGGCGAAAGCGGACATGAAGCCCTGCAGCCGATCCCATCCGCCCCTGAAACGAGCGGGGAAGCCCCAGAGGAACATGGTCAAGGGCCGGCCGGTGAAGAGGCGGCAGAACCTCTTGAGACGAAACCACCCGCCCCGCCGCCGAAGCCGTACAAGCTTCCGCCGTTCCGTTTGTTGGCCAAACCGCATAACGGCGGCAAAGCCGGGGACCAGAACGACTATATGCAAACGGCCCGCAAGCTGGAGGCGACGCTCGAGAGCTTCGGCGTTCGGGCCAAGGTGCTTGAGGTCGTGCGCGGCCCGGCGGTGACGCGTTACGAAATTCAGCCGGATATCGGCGTCAAGGTCAGCCGGATCGTCAGCCTGACCGATGATATCGCGTTGGCGCTGGCGGCAAAGGACATTCGGATGGAAGCGCCGATTCCGGGCAAATCGGCCATCGGCATCGAGGTGCCGAATAACGAGGTATCTCTTGTCACGATGCGGGAAGTCATGGAAACGCCGGTGTTCCAGGACGCCCAATCCAAGCTGTCCATTGCGTTCGGCAGGGACATTTCCGGGCAGACGATTGTCGGCAATCTTGCGAAAATGCCCCATTTGCTGGTCGCGGGCGCGACCGGCTCGGGGAAATCGGTCTGCATCAACGGCATTATTACGAGCATTTTGTATAAAGCCAAACCGGATGAGGTCAAATTCCTGATGGTCGATCCGAAGATGGTCGAACTGAACGTATATAACGGCATCCCGCATTTGATGGCTCCGGTGGTGACGGATCCGAAGCGGGCTTCGCTCGCCCTGAAAAAAATCGTCGTCGAAATGGAGAAACGGTATGAGCTGTTTTCCAAATCCGGCACCCGGAACATCGAAGGTTACAACAATCTGATGAAAGACAACCTGCCAGCCGTGCTTCCTTACATCGTGGTCATCGTGGACGAGCTCGCGGACCTTATGATGGTGGCGGCGCATGACGTCGAAGAAGCGATCACAAGGCTTGCGCAAATGGCTCGCGCCGCCGGCATCCACCTGATCATCGCCACCCAGCGGCCTTCGGTGGACGTCATCACTGGGGTCATCAAGGCCAACATTCCTTCGCGGATTGCCTTCGGCGTTTCTTCCCAGGTGGATTCGCGGACGATCCTCGACATGGCCGGGGCGGAAAAGCTGCTCGGCCGGGGCGATATGCTGTTCATGCCGATGGGGTCTTCGAAACCGATTCGCGTCCAAGGCGCTTTTATGACCGACCAGGAAGTGGAAACGATCGTCAATTACGTGCGCGAGCAAGGCGAAGCCCAATACGACGAATCGATCGTCCCCGAAGTGGATGAGTCGCAGCCCGAAGCGTACGAAGAGCTGGACGAGCTGTACGACCAGGCGGTGCAGATCGTGCTGGAGGCCAAGCAGGCTTCGGTATCGCTGCTGCAGCGCAGAATGAGGGTCGGGTATACGCGTGCGGCCCGCTTGATCGATTCCATGGAATCCCGGGGCATTATCGGCCCTTATGAAGGAAGCAAACCACGCGAGGTCCTCGTGTCGCTTGAGCAGTATCAGCAGCAAAACCGGATCAGCTCATAAAGAGCCGGCGAGTCTTCCGTAAACAAAAAACGTGCCGCTGCGGTTTCATACCGCGGCAGCACGTTTTTTCTTTTTATACAGTACGACCCATAATTCCTTTTGGGGCTTAAAAATCGAAGTTGTCCGGATCCGGGCCGACCCGTCGGTTTTGGTTCAGGGCGTCGATTTTTTCCATATCCTCAGGCGAAAGCTCAAAGTCGAAAATCGAAGCATTTTCGATGATGCGATGCTCCTTGATCGATTTCGGAATCGTTACGACGCCTTTTTGCAGGTCCCAGCGCAAAATCGTTTGTGAGACGGATTTGTTATGCTTCGCTGCAATCTCTTGAAGCACAGGCTGGTTTAACAGTTCGCCCTGCATTAGCGGCGACCAGGCTTCGAGCTGGATGCCCTGCTCTTTCGTAAAGGCCAACAGCTCGTTTTGGGCCAGGTAAGGATGGAATTCCACCTGGTCGACCATCGGCTTGATTTCTGCGGCGGACAGAAGATCCTGCAGGTGGTGAACATGGAAGTTGCTGACGCCGATCGCCCGGACGCGCCCGTCCTTATACAGCTTTTCCAGGGCTCTCCACGTGTCTTTATACTTGCCTGCAACCGGCCAGTGAATAAGGTACAGGTCAAGCACGTCCAGTCCGAGTTTGGACAAGCTTGCGTCAAAGGCTGCCAACGTTTCGTCGTACCCTTGGTCCTGGTTCCATACCTTGGAGGTTACGAACAGTTCTTCTCTGGCAAGGCCGTTTTCTTTCAGCGCTTCGCGGATGGCTTGGCCGACGCCGCTTTCGTTCCCGTAAATGGCCGCCGTGTCGATGCTGCGGTATCCGTGTTTGATGGCGGCTTTTACGGCCGCGATCAGATCCGCGCCTTCCTCCACTTTAAAAACGCCGAGGCCAAGCCAAGGCATGTCTACTCCGTTAGCAAGCTTTGTCGTGCTTTGCAGATGTGCTGTCATCCTGTGTTCCTCCTCGAGTTGATCTTTCTTTATTGTGCGTTGAAACGCTTGTTTCTTTTCTTTGCAAAATATAACTCCATCCGGTAAGAATAACGGCGGCCGCAACCATCACGGCACCGACCCAGCCCGTATGGACAAGGCCGATCGAATCCATTACCCGTCCGCCCAAATATGCGCCAAGCGCGATTCCGGCGTTAAACGCGGCGATATTGATCGCCGAGGCGACGTCCACCGCTTTCGGCACATACCGTTCGGCAAGCGTCAGCACATACGACTGCAAGCCGGGTACGTTCATGAATGCAAGCAGGCCCATCAGGAAGACGGTGATCAAAGCCGCGATTTTGAACGGCGCCGTAAAGGTAAGTAGCAGCAGAACCGCAGCCTGCAGAATAAACATGACAAGCAGCGCCGACAACGGCTTGCGGTTGGCCGCTTTCCCGCCGACCATGTTGCCGATGGCGATGGCGATGCCGTACACCAGCAGAATGAGCGCCGTCGTGGATTCCGCGAACCCTGTTATTTGGTGAAGCAGAGGGGATAAATAAGTGAAGACCGCAAAAGTCCCCCCGTATCCCAGGGCCGTAATCAGAAAAGCCAGCAGCAATCTTCCGTTGGCAAACAGCTTAAGCTGCTCGCGAACCGGCGTTTTGACGCCCTTCCGAAGATGCGAAGGGACCAGCGCGAGGTTAGCGAGCAACGCGACCAAGCCGACCGCGGCGATGGAGATGAACGCGGCCCGCCATCCCAGCTGCTGCCCGAGAAACGTCCCGAGCGGCACGCCGGTAACGGTGGCGATGGTCAAGCCGGAAAAAAGGATGGCAATCGCGCTGGCGCGGCGATTTTCCGGAACGATGTCGGCGGCGATCGTCGTGCCGATGGACATGAACACGCCATGGGCAAACGCGGAGATGATCCGCCCCGCCAGCAGCATGACGATTCCGTTAGCCAATGCGGCCATGCTGTTGCCCGCGATAAACACGAGCATGATACCGATCAAAAGCTTTTTGCGCGACATCTTTATGGTCATCGAAGTCAGCACCGGCGCGCCGAAGGTGACTCCGAGGGCATACAACGTTACGGTCAAACCGGTCAGCGTAAGCGAAATATGCAGATCCTCCGCAATCAAGGGCAGCAGGCCTACGCTGATGAATTCAGTCGTTCCGATGGCAAATGCGCTGATGGCTAAAGCCAGAAGCGCAAATATGCTTTTTTTGTTTTCTTGCGGCATTCTTTTCACTCCTGTTCTAGTCATCCCGGCCGGTATATGCTATTATGAATCGGCAGTGATCTTTTGAACAGTACGTACTTCAAAGTGCTATAGGTACTAAAAAGTTCCCATGACGAAACGGAGGGAGGACCTTATGAAAAAATACAACATTTCCGTGGAAGCAACGCTTGAGGTCATCGGGGGGAAATGGAAATGCGTCATTTTATGCCATTTGACCTACGGCAAGAAGCGTACGAGCGATTTGCGCAGGCTCATGCCGGGCATCACCCAAAAAATGCTGACTCAACAGCTCCGGGAACTGGAGGAGGACGGGATCGTGAACCGCATCGTATATAATCAGGTCCCGCCAAAAGTCGAATACGAGCTCACCGAATACGGCTGGAGCTTGAAAAACATATTGGATTCCCTATGTTCTTGGGGGGAACAGCATATTATTCGCGAATACGGCGACAAATTTCTGGTTCTTGAGGATAACGTTTTGAACAGACCCGGGGAACCCGTCACGTAACCAAAAAAGCAATCGCGAATGGCCTTAAGAAAAACCGATTGGCGGCCGCAGTACATTCCAATGTATTGCCGGCCGCTTTTTTGCGTTGGAACGGCTTGAACGTAAATGCCCTGACGGTTTACATCCTTTCTTTTGTAATGTGCATAGTTCATGGTGGCTCTTGTCATAATAACCGTAGCCATCCTAGTCAAACTCACAAGAGAAAGGTAGAGCTGCGAAATGAAAAAAAAGAAATTGTGGATCATGTCAGGACTTCTGGTTCTTTTGTCAGCGGCGGTTATTGCCGGGGCGCAGCCTCTGATGGGGGACCGGGCCGCATCCGATAAAACTAAACCCGTTTCCGAAGAGGCGGTACCTACGTTCGGAACGACGGTGCTGAAATACGGATCCTCCGGCCAGGATATTTACGAACTGCAGGGACGCTTGAAATTTCTCGGTTTCTATAACGGCAACATCGACGGCCAGTTCGGCTGGGCGACGTTAAAATCCGTCAAATGGTTCCAATCCGAATTCGGCATGGAGGTCGACGGCACGGTCGGCGCCAAAACGAAGCTGAAGCTGTACAATGCGACGAAAGATTGGAGACCGTCCGAATCCGCTGCCGGTAAGAGCCAAGCGCCCGCAAACGACACCGGCGCCAACAAATCCGAACCTCTCGCTTCCGCCAACACGATGGGATTGTCCGAAAACGACCTGAAGATCATGGCCAACGCGGTGTACGGCGAATCCCGCGGCGAACCTTTCGAAGGGCAAGTGGCGGTCGCGGCGGTCATTTTGAACCGCGTGAAGTCTCCGAGCTTCCCGAATACCGTGCACGGCGTCATCTTCCAGCCCGGCGCGTTTACGGCGGTAGCCGACGGACAAATTTGGCTCACGCCGAACGAAGTGGCGCGCAAAGCCGTCCAGCAGGCCTTGAACGGATGGGATCCGACGGGGGGATGCCTGTATTATTTCAACCCGAAGACAGCGACCTCGAAGTGGATCTGGTCCCGTCCGCAGGTTAAAACCATCGGACAACATATCTTCTGCATGTAGGCCGTTTTGCCGCCCAGAAAACAGCAACCGGAGGGTTTGTCTTCGGTTGCTTCTTCACTTTGGGATGGTATAGAATGGAACATATTCATATTCGTATCGACAGACAAATTCATGGCTAAAGGAGTTTTGGACCTTGAATAAAACAGCATTCCAACATGGAAACGCAGGCAGAATGCGGATTCACGTTTTGCCGTCGAAACGCTTTAAAACGTTCGCCATCTCGCTTTACGCGGGAATCCCGCTTGCGGAGGAGACGGTAACGGGAACGGCCTTGACTCCGTTCGTGCTGAGACGGGGAACCGCTTCCTACCCGGAAACGCGGCAAATCCGCGAACAGCTGGAGCAAATGTACGGTGCCGGTTTCGGTTTTGACGTATATAAAAGAGGAAATTATCAGATCGTCCAGTTCCGCATGGACACGATCAACGATTCGTTCGTGAAAAGCCAGGAAAGCCTGCTGGAATCCTCCTTCGCTTTTCTGGGGGAAGTGGTGACGCGCCCCGTGCTGGAAGAAGGGCGTTTCCGCAGCAGCTACGTGCAGGCCGAGAAAGAAAACGTGCGGAAAAAGATGGAAGCGATCGTCAACGACAAAATCCGGTACGCGTCGGAACGCTGTATCGAAGAAATGTGCCGGAACGAGCCTTACCGTCTCCATCCGCTCGGACAACGCAAGGATTTGGAAGGCATTACGCCGCAAAGCCTTTACGATGCGTACCGCCAATGGCTGGATCACGCCAGCTTGGATCTGTACGTCGTGGGAGACACGTCGCTTGAAGAAGTCGAAAAGCTGATCGGCAAACATTTCGATTTGAGCGCTGCGGCCGAGGCGTCCTATAAACAGGAGAAGTCGGTCCGCAAAGCCGACGAAGTCCGCACGGTCGTCGAGAAAATGGAAGTCAGCCAAGGCAAACTGAACATGGGGCTCCGCACGTCCGTTACATACGCCGACGACCAATACGCCGCCGCGCTAATGTACAACGGGATTTTGGGCGGGTACCCGCACTCCAAGCTGTTTATGAACGTCCGGGAAAAAGAGAGCCTGGCGTATTATGCGTCCTCCCGTTATGACGGGCACAAAGGCATCGGAACCATCCAGTCCGGCATCGAGATTCAAAATTACGAAAAGGCGCTGGAGATCATTAAAATGCAGCTGGAAGATATGCGCGCAGGCAAAATCACCGAATTGGAAATGTCCCAAACCAAAGCGATGATCCGCAACCTTCTGCTGGAGATCGACGATTCCGCCTTCGAGATGATCGCCTACGATTTCAACCGCCAATTTTCCGGCAAGGACCGGTCGCGCGCCGAGCTGCTGCAGCAGGTGGAAGCGATCGGGATCGAAGACGTCAAGGCGGCCGCTGAAACCTTTGAGCTGGATACGATCTATTTCCTGAAGGGCCAGAAGGAGGAATAAACGGTGGAAAAACTTCAGTTCGACAACTTGCAGGAGACGCTGTACAAGGAAGTGATGGACAACGGGCTTCACGTTTACGTGCTGCCCAAACCCGGATTCCAAAAAACATACGCCACGTTTGCGACCAAATACGGCTCGGTCGACAACCATTTCCGCGTGGAAGGACAGGAAGAGGTTTCCGTGCCCGACGGCATCGCCCACTTCCTGGAGCATAAAATGTTCGAGGAGCCGGAGGGGGACATTTTTGCCACCTTCGCTTCCAACGGGGCATCCGCCAACGCGTTCACAAGCTTTGACCAGACGGTATATCTTTTTTCCGCCACCGAAAA
The DNA here is from genome assembly GCF_057546105.1 of Paenibacillus sp. YAE3. Taxonomy (NCBI): domain Bacteria; kingdom Bacillati; phylum Bacillota; class Bacilli; order Caryophanales; family Paenibacillaceae; genus Paenibacillus; species Paenibacillus sp. YAE3. Next base: position 468,178 of record NZ_BAAIYF010000003.1, read on the forward strand.
CGTCAAGACGAATCTCGAGACGCTGATCAATTTCGTGCAGCATCCTTATTTTACGGACCAAAACGTGGAGAAGGAAAAGGGCATCATCGGCCAAGAGATCAACATGTACCTCGATAACGCGGACTGGCGCGTCTATTTCGGCCTGATCGAAGCGATGTATCAGATCCATCCGGTCCATATCGACATCGCCGGCACGGTGGAATCGATCAGCACCATTACGAAAGAAACGCTTTATACGTGCTACAATGCTTTTTATCATCCAAGCAACATGCTGCTGTTCGTCGTGGGCGGCGTTGATCCGGAGGAAGTGTTTGAGCTGGTTCGTGCCAATCAGGCGGCTAAGGATTACAAACCGCAGGGGAAAATCGAACGCATTTTCGAGCCGGAAAACGTGGAGGTCGCGGAAAAACGCCGCGTCGCCAAACTGGCGGTATCCATGCCGAAATGCCTGTTCGGCTTCAAGGAAAAGACGGTCGGCTTTACCGGAGGCGAGCTGCTCCGCCGCGATTTGACGACGAAGCTGATGCTCGATTTGCTGTTTGGCACAAGCACGGAGCTTTATCAAAAGCTGTATGACGAGGAGCTCATTTCGGACAGCTTTTCGCATGAGTACAACAGCTCGCCTCAGTATGCATTTTCCGCGGTCGGCGGAGACACGCCGGATCCGGACAAATTGCTGGCGAGAGTCCGCGAGGAAGTGGACAACGTGCTGAAAAACGGGTTTAAGGAATCGGATTTCGAACGGGCCCGCAAAAAGAAAATCGGCGGATATCTCCGCATGCTCAATTCGCCGGAAAACATCGCCCATGAATTTACCCGCTACCAGTTCCGCGGCAGCGATTTTTTCTCCGTCGTCCAAGTGTATGAGTCCATTACGCTGCAGGAAGTCAACGACCGCCTGAAGGAACACGTGGATTGGAATCAGATGGCGGTATCGATCGTGGTGAATCCTTAATGGAAAGTCGGGGAGAGGAGAGCTTGGCCAAAGCGCTCGGCGACACGACGGTGCTGGTCACGGGCGCAAGCCGAGGGATCGGAGCGGCCATCGCCGAACGGTTTGCGCAGGTGGGGATGAACGTCGTCATCCATTACGGCGCTTCGCATGAAGCGGCCAATGACGTTGCCCGCCGCTGCATGCAGCACGGCGCCAAAGTGTTGACGGTTTCGGCGGACCTCAGGGACAATGGCCAGATCTCGCGCATGAAGGATAAGCTGGAAAGCCACGGGCTGATGCCCGACATTTTGATCAACAACGCCGGCATTTCGCATTACGGCATGCTTGCGGACGTGACGGAGGAGCAGTGGGATGAAGTCATGGCCGTCAATTTGAAAGGATTGTTTTTGTGCACGCAGGCGTTTATGCCGCACATGGTTTCGCAGCGTTACGGGCGGATCATCAACATGTCTTCGGTATGGGGCATTTCCGGGGCCTCCTGTGAAGTGCTGTATTCCACGACCAAAGGAGGCATCAACGCGTTTACCAAGGCATTGGCCAAAGAGCTTGCGCCTTCGGGAGTGACCGTCAACGCCGTCGCGCCCGGCGCGGTGAACACGGAGATGCTGGGGCATTTGGACCCGGAAGAGAAGCGGATGCTCGAGGAGGAAATTCCGGCAGGACGACTGGCCACCCCGGATGAAATTTCGTCCCTTGTCTATTTCCTGGCGCTGCCGGAATCCGGTTATATCAACGGCCAAGTGATCAGTCCCAACGGGGGCTGGATTACCTGAAGCTGTTAATGGCCAATGGCGTCCTTCCCTGCATAGGCAATGGTTCTTGAGGTTATATTACAACTGTTGATTTTAAATCTCATGCGCCATAGCTAAGGGAGGACTTATCAATGACCGTAATCAAAAATTTTGATACCTGGAAAAAGTTTCTGGGCGAACGCGTCATCCAAGCCGAAAAGATGGGAATGAGCGAAGAAACGATCGCCAACCTTGCGTATGAAATCGGTGATTTTCTGGATGCGAAAGTCGATCCCCAAAACTCTTCGAACCGCGCTCTTAAAGAGTTATGGGAAGTCGGCAACAAAGAGGAACGGCGCACGATTGCGCGCTTGATGATCAAACTGGCGAAGAAAAACGTCTGATCGGTTTGAAGGGTGCTTTGACGCAAACCATCGCTCATCTGAATCCTTGCCACCGAGAAGCCCCCGTAAGGGGGCTTTTTCTCTAATGGTTACAGTATTGAACTTGTTTTTCACAAGCATTTTATATATCATTAACGTGACCCGACATTACGGCATGGAAGCAACATGATCGGAAGCGGCCGAGGCTTGAGTTGAATTTGTCGAAATGTGCGGGAAAAGCTCAGATGGGGTGTCATGGTGGAAGAGAATCAAACGAAACAACCGAAACAGTGGTACATGGAATACCGCATACATAAAAACCGTCCGGGCCTGCTCGGGGATATCGCGTCCCTGCTGGGCATGCTGGAGGTAAACATATTGACGATCAACGGCGTGGAGGGGAAAACCCGGGGCATGCTGCTTGAAACCGATGACGAAGAAAAGATCCGCCTCATGGGGGCGATGCTGAAAAAAGTGGACAACATTACGGTTTGCGCGCTGCGCGAGCCCAAATTGGTCGACATTCTCGCCGTCCGGCACGGACGGTACATCGACCGGGATTCCGATGACCGCAAAACGTTTCGGTTTACCCGGGACGAACTCGGATTACTCGTCGATTTTTTGGGTGAATTATTTAAAAGGAGCGGCAATCAGGTCATCGGCCTGCGGGGCATGCCGCGCGTCGGCAAAACCGAGTCGATCATCGCGGGCAGCGTATGCGCCATGAAGCGGTGGACGTTCGTATCGTCGACGCTGCTCCGGCAGACGGTCCGAAGCCAGCTTTCCGAAGACGAGATGAATCCGGCCAACGTGTTTATCATCGACGGCATCGTCAGCACGATCCGTTCGAACGAACGCCATTATAATCTGCTGCAAAACATTATGCGGATGCCAAGCACGAAAGTGATCGAGCATCCGGATGTTTTTGTGCAGGAATCCGAATATACGTACGACGATTTCGACATTATCGTTGAATTGCGCAACAATCCGAACGAGGAAATCATATACGATACATTCACCAGTTCTTATAATGACGACATATAAACCTATATTTGGATGAGGAGGTGATGGCATGTCCGAACTTGGACAGCAATTGAGAGAAGCCAGACTGCAAAAGGGAATGAGTCTGGACGACGTGCAGGAAATGACGAAAATTAGAAAAAGATATTTGGAGGCCATCGAAGCAGGGGATTATAAGGTGTTGCCCGGGAGCTTTTATGTGAGGGCCTTCATTAAAACATACGCGGAAACGGTGGGCTTGGATCCGGATCTGCTGCTGGAGGGACATAAGCAGGAGGCGCCGGCCGAACCCGAACCGGTCATGGAGCCGGTGATCCAGAAACGGAGCAGTACCCGTTCTTCGGAGCGCAACGTCAAATGGCTTTCCACGACGCTGATGTGGATTTTTCCGATTTTGATCATCGTCGTGATCTATTGGTATGCCAGCAGCGCAACCCATCCGAAGTCCAACGGCGTCGATCCGGCCAAGGTGACCCAAAACCAGCAGGATCCTTCGAAAAACGAGGCCGCCAATACGACCACGACGCCGCCGGCCGGTCAGGACAAAGCGGGTGAAAACAAAGATAACACTGCGCAAGGCCAAAACGAAACCGGCGGAGGAACGGCCGGAGGCAATCAGCAGACGACGCCGCCGGACAACGGGACGGGAACGACGACCGATAACGGCAATACGTCGACCGATAACGGCAATGCCACGACGGACAACGGCGGCACGACGACCGACAACGGTACGGTTGCCCCTCCGGGAAATCAGGCCGTCACGGTTGAAAAGGATCGGAAGAGAGGCAAGGACACCATCTTTAAAGTGGCCGCTCCTGCCGGAACTCCGGTGACGGTCGAAATCAAAGCGTCGGGCGAAAGCTGGGTGGAGGTCTACAAAGGCCAAAACATCCATGGGGAGAAGCTTTCTTTCGGAAAAACGAAAAGCGGCGACGCCATGTCGTTCACGCTTGATTCGGCAGGCCTGTACATCAAATCCGGCTATTCGCCGGCAACGACGATCACGGTGGGCGGCCAGACGGTCACCGACGGCAAATCGGTATCCCGCATATTGCTGAATCTCGTGGATTCCGGCACCGTAAATACGACCGGAGACCAGTCTTCCGGCAGCAATGCCGGCAACGCCGACAGCGGCAATGCGGCGGACGGCGGCGATTCGAATTCCGCGTCCGGCAACGATTGATCCGAACCGCTTTCAAAACGAATAAGCCCGTATCCTCGCGGAGACAATAGAACTATTGGCATAAAGTTCATATCTCCCATGAAAGAGGTGCAGGAACGATGGCAATCAGCTGGATCGTAACCGGTATTGGCGTTATTGTCAGCCTCCTCGGGTACTATTTGACTCCCAACGCTTGGGGGTACGGCATATTGGGTTTTGGACTGGCATGGGTCGTGCTGGGGATTCTCAACATGTTCAGACAACCGGTCCCTGACCGCGACAAGGCATAGCCGCAGGAGACATTTCTTTCGGGCGCACCCCGGAAGGAATGTCTTTTTGGCATTTGACCGCGGGATGTTGGCGGGGTGTTATCCGCCGCCCGGCAAAGATTCGCATAAATACATTAGACTTGTCCGCAACATTTTCATATAATATGACATGAAGTTTTAAGAAAGGACGTGTAGCAATGGCTTCCGAAAATTCATTCGATATCGTTTCCAAGTTCGATCTGCAGGAAATGAACAATGCCATCAACCAGGCGGAACGAGAAATCGAAACCCGCTTTGACTTTAAAGGCAGCAAAAGCAGCCTGAAGCTGGAAAAGGACGCGCTCGTCATCGTTTCGGACGATGAATACAAGCTCAAGTCGGTCATTGACATTTTGCAGTCGAAAATGATCAAACGGGGCCTATCCCTGAAAAACGTGGATTACGGCAAAATCGAACCGGCTTCGATGGGAACGGTCCGCCAGCGCATCGGCTTGAAACAGGGAATCGACCAGGAGAACGCCAAAAAAATCAACGTGCTCATCCGCGATTCCAAGCTGAAGGTCAAAAGCCAAATCCAAGGCGACCAAATCCGCGTGACGGGGAAAAGCAAGGACGATCTGCAGGCTGTCATGCAGCTTTTGCGCAAGGCGGATCTTCCGCTTGATTTGCAGTTCACGAACTTCAAATAACTTCCCAGGCAGGCACGCGCCGGGGATTGGTTCCCCCGAAAGGCGCTCCCCTCAGGCTTTTGACAGGGAATAAAACGTTATATTATACTTGGGGAGAAGTGCATGTGGATGTTTTTACATAGCTGTTTCCGGTACCTCGGTGCCGATCATTTGAATTCATTCATCAAGTTTGCTTGATCCGGGGAGGGTGCACATTGAATTTGCCCAACCGTATTACCATTGCAAGAATTTGTTTGATTCCGATCATGATGGTGTTTCTTTTGGTGGATTTCAGCTTCTATCCTAAACCATTGGTCTGGAATTCTTACGAGCTGCCCTTGAATCAGCTTGTCGCTGCATTCATTTTCGTTTTGGCGGCCAGCACGGACGGTATAGACGGTTATTTGGCGCGGAAGAACAACATGGTTACGAATCTGGGTAAGCTGCTTGACCCTTTGGCGGATAAACTCCTTGTGGCAGCGGTGCTGATCTCCCTCGTCGAGATGGGGAAATGCGATTCGTGGATTGCGGTCGTCATCATCAGCCGCGAGTTCGCGGTGACCGGGCTGCGCCAGATCGCGCTTTTGGACGGATCGGTCGTAGCCGCGAGCAAATGGGGAAAAGCGAAGACGGTTGTTCAAATCGTTGCCATTATCCTGATGCTCATCAACAACTTCCCATTTGAACTGATCGGCATTCCGCTGGACACGATCGCCACTTGGGCGGCTGCGTTGATCACGATTTATTCGGGTATCGATTATTTCGTCAAAAACAAACATCTGCTTCGGCTATCCAATGCGTAAACGGCAATAGGTTCAATCCTATTGCTTTTTCTTTCATCAGACGGAAAGAACTTCCGCTGTTTCTGGTTGCCCGGAGAAGGATATATCTTTTTTATACGGCACATTCGCCGTATCGTGCCAAATTTTTTTAAGCGGGGCGTCTTGGATGCGCCGATTTCTAGGAGGAGTGACAGCATGAAAGCGGAAATTATTGCGGTAGGAACTGAACTGCTGCTGGGACAAATCTTGAATACGAACGCGCAGTATTTATCCCGGGAGCTTGCGGCCATGGGGATCGACGTTTATTTCCAAACGGTCGTCGGCGACAACATGGGGCGTCTGCAGCATGCCATCGAGCTGGCTTCGGAGCGGGCGGACATTCTGCTTCTGACCGGCGGGATCGGACCAACCCAGGATGACCTGACCAAAGATGCGCTTGCAGCCGTGCTGGGGCGCGAATTGCATATCGATGCTGCGGCGATGGAGCAGGTGGAGGAGTTTTTCGTCAGCCGCGGCCGGGACATGACGGAAAACAACCGCCGCCAGGCGCTCGTTATCGAAGGGTGCACGCCGCTTCCGAACGAAACCGGTTTGGCGGTCGGAGTGGCCATCGCCCAGGACGGCAAATTTTACATCGTTCTACCGGGTCCGCCAAAAGAAATGAAGCCGATGTTCGACCGGCAGGCGAAACCATGGCTGCAGCGGCATGCGTTGACGGATGAAATGCCGATTTATTCCCGGATGCTGAAGTTTGCCGGCATCGGCGAATCGCTGCTGGAGGATAAGCTGCTTGATCTGATCCAGGCCCAGAGCGATCCGACCATCGCCCCTTACGCCAAGGAAGGCGAGGTTTCGGTGCGGATTTCCACGAAGGCGGCAAGCGAGGCCGAGGCGGAGAAAAAGCTGGAGGCGATGGAAGCCAAAATTCAAGAGCGCCTTCCGGGGCATATATACGCAAACACGGACATGCCGATCGAACAAAAGATCGTGGAGATCATGTCGGAGCGCGGGTTGACGCTCAGCGCGGCCGAAAGCTGCACGGGCGGGTTGCTGATGGAGAGCATCACGGCGATCCCGGGCAGCTCGGCGATGTTTCTCGGCGGATTCGTATGTTATTCCAACGAGATGAAAGAGAAGCTTCTCGGTGTGCCGCGTTCTCTGCTCGAAGGGGATCAGGCTCCGGGGGCGGTCAGCCGCGAAGTGGCGGAAGCCCTTGCCGACCAGGTTCGGACGATCACAGGCAGCGATTTCGGGTTGTCGGTCACGGGGGTTGCCGGACCGGGCGATTCCGAAGGCAAACCTGCCGGCCTGGTATACGTCGGCCTTGCGGAGCGGGGAAAAGATACCGAGGTGTTTGAACTGCGGCTGGGAGGCAACCGGGAGAGCGTCCGGGTCCGTTCGGTCAAGACGCTGCTTTACCGGCTCTGGCTGAGATTAATTTCCAAGTGAGGCCTTCCCCTTCGAAGGGCAGTTGTGCTTCGGCGTTCAAAAGAGGTATAATACGAGCATACGGAAGAACCGTGCAAACAAGGATTTGCTGCGGTTCTTTTCTTTTCCGGGCCGCGGCTTCCAGCCGAAAGGAGAAATGGGCCGAAAACAAAAAAAACGAATGTATGTTCGAAAAAATGCTTGGCAAACGTTCCAAAACAAGGTATGATATCAATATAAACGGTGAAGGATGTGAGTTTATTGTCAGATCGTCGTGCTGCGCTTGAAATCGCGCTTCGTCAGATAGAGAAACAATTCGGTAAAGGGTCCATTATGAAATTGGGCGAATCGACCCACATGCAGGTGGAAGTCGTTCCCAGCGGTTCCCTGGCTTTGGATATAGCATTAGGTATCGGCGGACTTCCAAGAGGCCGCGTCATTGAAGTATACGGTCCGGAATCTTCCGGTAAAACGACGGTGGCTTTGCATGCCATCGCCGAAGTTCAAAAGGCTGGCGGACAAGCCGCGTTTATCGATGCGGAACATGCTTTGGATCCGCTTTACGCTAGCAAGTTGGGCGTAAATATTGACGAGCTTTTGTTATCCCAGCCGGATACGGGCGAGCAAGCGCTGGAAATCGCCGAAGCGCTCGTCCGCAGCGGAGCGGTAGACATTATTGTCGTAGACTCGGTTGCTGCGCTTGTTCCTAAGGCCGAGATCGAAGGCGAGATGGGCGATTCCCACGTCGGCCTGCAGGCCCGCCTGATGTCGCAGGCGCTGCGCAAGCTGTCCGGCGCGATCGCCAAATCGAAGACGATTGCCATCTTTATTAACCAGCTGCGCGAGAAAGTCGGCGTCATGTTCGGCAACCCCGAGACGACTCCAGGCGGACGAGCCCTCAAGTTCTACTCTTCGGTGCGCCTCGACGTTCGCCGCGTAGAAAGCATCAAGATGGGCAATGACGTGGTCGGGAACCGTACCCGGATCAAGGTGGTCAAGAACAAGGTGGCGCCTCCGTTCAAACAGGCGGAGATCGACATCATGTACGGTGAAGGCATTTCCAAGGAAGGAAGCATCATCGATATCGGCACGGAATTGGATATCGTCAACAAGAGCGGTGCATGGTATTCCTTCGAAGGGGAGCGCCTGGGCCAAGGCCGCGAAAATGCGAAGCAGTTTTTGAAGGAAAATACGCAAATTTGCGATACCATCGAGCAGAAGATTCGGGAAGCAAGCAATCTGACGACGGTGGTGCCTTCTCCATCAGCGACCGAGCTGGAAGCAGAGCAGCTGGAAGAGCAGGAATTGTTAGAGCTTGAATAAATAAAGTATGACTTCAATCCAAGGCGCCCTGGCGATTCGTCCAGAGCGCCTTTTCTTTGATTGCGAAACAGGGCAGGAGGAAGCGAACGTGCAGGAAGACATACGGAACCGGCAAGATCGGCCGTACCGGCAGGAGCAGCAGGATATGGCGGATATCAGCCTTTTTCCGGACGGCGTGGATTTGGTCATCACCGCGGTGGAGCGGCATCCCAAGCAAAGGGGACAATACCAAGTCTCATTCGGCGAATACATGCTGCTCATCCATGAAGACACGATGATCAAATACCGGATGCTGAAGGGCAGCATCTTTACGAAGCAGGAGCTTGAAGAAATCGTGCTGGCGAACGAAAAGCAGCGGGCGTACGTCCAGGCGCTAAAATACTTGGAACGGAAGCAGCGGACGAAAAAGGAATTGGCGGAGCGGTTGCGGCAGAAGGATTTCGGGCAAGCTGTTACGGAGCAAGCCCTCGACAGGCTGGAGCGGGAAGGCCTGATTAATGACGAGCTGTACGCCAAGCAGTGGGCCGAGCAGCGCATTTCAAGCCAGAGGAAGGGAAGGGCCTGGGTGAAGCAGGAGCTTCGCCAGAAGGGCGTCGACAGCCTTCTGATCAGCGAAGCGTTAGCCGAGGTCAGCGAAGAGCAGGAGTTCGAAAGCTGCCTGGCCGTCGGGAGGAAAAAATGGAGGCAGACCCGCGGCGAATGCATGGACAAGAAGCGAAAAACAGGCGCTTTTTTAATGCGCAGGGGATTCTCGGGGGAACTCGTTCGCAAGGTGATCAATGAATTGGTCCGCGAAGACGGGGAAGCCGACGAGAACGAAGAGCCTTTTGCGTTCGATTAAGGCAAATGTTAACATATTATGAAAGCCTCTCTCTTGACAATATCTTTTCACAAATACTAAAATGAATATGAATCTTGTATAGAAAAGAACCCTTTTTCCTTCCAAAAAAGGCTCGTTTCTGTCAGATTCAGCAACGCTAATTCATATGGATAATGCCCGTTTTTGCGGGAGATTAGAATCGTTGATTTGCGATTAGTGTAATGATGAAACATGTTGAATGGACAACTGAAGAAAATCCCAAGGAATACCTTGGAGGAACCAACGAGGAGGTGAAATTATGCCTTATCTATGGCTTTGGATCATTCTCGTTGTAGCCGGATTGTTCTTGGGGTTCGTGATTGGATATTTTATTCGCAAATCTCTTGCAGAAGCTAAAATTTCAAGTGCTGAGCATGCTGCGATGCAAATCATCGAAAATGCGAAGAAAGAAGCTGAAGCACTGAAAAAAGAAACGGTACTGGAGGCGAAGGACGAAGTCCACAAAATCCGTACCGAAGCTGAAAAAGACACTCGTGAGCGTCGAAATGAAATTCAACGGCAAGAAAGACGATTGTTGCAGAAAGAAGAGTCGCTGGATAAAAAGATTGAATCGCTGGAACGCAAAGAAGAACAAGTGGCTAACAAAGAGAAGCGCATCGAAGAAACTCAGCAGCAGATTGATTTGATTTATAAAACTCAGGTCGCTGAGTTGGAGCGGATCTCCAATCTTACGATGGAAGATGCCAGAAGCATTATTTTGAACAACGTGGAACAGGAAGTAAGGCATGAAACCGCACAAATGATCAAGGAGATCGAGCAGCAGGCCAAGGAGGAAGCGGACAAGAAGGCGCGCGAAATCGTGACTCTTGCCATCCAACGCTGCGCTGCCGACCATGTCGCGGAAACAACGGTATCTGTCGTGACATTGCCTAACGAGGAAATGAAAGGCCGGATTATCGGTCGGGAAGGCCGGAACATCCGGGCACTGGAAACCCTTACCGGTATTGATCTCATTATTGATGATACGCCTGAAGCCGTCATTCTTTCCGGATTCGATCCGATCCGCAGAGAAATTGCGCGCACTGCCTTGGAAAAACTCGTGTCGGATGGCCGAATTCATCCGGCCCGGATCGAAGAAATGGTGGAAAAATCACGCAAAGAGGTCGACGAACGGATTCGCGAATACGGCGAACAGGCGACCTTCGAGGTGGGAGTTCACGGACTGCATCCGGATTTGATCAAAATTTTGGGCCGTCTCAAATTCCGTACCAGCTACGGTCAAAACGTGCTGAAGCACTCCATGGAGGTTGCTTACCTCACGGGACTGATGGCCGGAGAGCTCGGGGAAGACATCGTGCTTGCCAAACGTGCCGGATTGTTGCATGACATCGGAAAAGCGCTGGATCATGAAGTGGAAGGATCGCACGTTGAAATCGGCGTGGAACTAGCGAAGAAATACAAAGAACATCCGGTGGTTATCAACAGTATCGCATCCCATCACGGGGACGTGGAGGCAACTTCCGTCATCGCGATGCTGGTCGGCGCGGCGGATGCACTTTCCGCGGCGAGACCGGGAGCGCGTCGCGAAACGCTTGAAACGTATATCAAACGTCTGGAGAAGCTGGAGGAAATTTCCGAATCCTTCGAGGGCGTCGAAAAATCGTTTGCGATTCAAGCCGGACGCGAGGTTCGCGTCATGGTGCAGCCTGAGAAAATCGATGATGCGGAAGCATTCCGCTTAGCACGGGACATCACGAAAACGATCGAAAATGAACTGGACTATCCGGGGCATATTAAAGTTACCGTTATTCGCGAGACCCGGGCGGTTGAATACGCAAAATAATGATGTATGGAAAAGTGGCCGCGTTAGAGGCCACTTTTCATCTTTTTAGGCCCGTTTGGAGGTCCGTACTTAAGGAGGGGAACGTTATTAACGTTTTATTTATAGGGGACATCGTCGGAAGCGTGGGCAGAAAGGCATTAAAGGATACGCTGCCTTCCCTGAAAGCGAAATATAACCCGCATGTCATTATCGTCAACGGCGAAAACGCCGCATCAGGCCGAGGAATTACCCAGTCGATCGCCAAAGATTTTTTCGAATGGGGCGTCCACGGCATCACGATGGGCAACCATACGTGGGACAACAAGGACATTTTCGATTTTATCGATGACGAACCGCGCATGATCCGTCCTGCGAATTTTCCGCCGGGAACGCCGGGACGCGGGGCTGCGGTCATTAAGGCGAACGGGAAGGAGCTTGCCATCGTCAACCTGCAGGGCCGGACGTTTTTGCCGGCGATCGACTGCCCGTTCCGTACAAGCGATGAAATCATCGATCAACTGCGCAAAAAACATAAATGCATCCTGGTTGATTTTCACGCCGAAGCGACGTCGGAGAAAATCGCGATGGGATGGCACCTGGACGGTCGCGCTTCGATTGTCGTCGGCACGCACACGCATGTGCAAAGCAATGACGATACGATTTTGCCCGGAGGCACGGCCTATTTGACCGACGCCGGCATGGTGGGCCCGAAAGACGGCATACTCGGCATGGAGCGGGAAGCCGTTTTGCGCAAATTCAAGACCCAGCTGCCGGTCCGCTTTGAGGTGGATAAAGGAAAATGGCAGTTCCACGGGCTGTTCGTGCAGCTTGACGAGTCCACGGGAAAAGCCAAAAAGATGGAAAAAATCCGGCTGCTCGAAGACGAATGGATCATGAGCTGAACCAAACCAGCCTCTAGGAAATGGGAAATGGGATGCCTGAGACTATCGATGTGTTTTTGAAGGGGAAATTGACAAAAAGAAGGAATTATTTTCCCGCTCACGAATAACATCTATTATGTGGAAGCTAACCATCAACATTCCCAGGGGAGGTTCTTACCATGGAAGTATTAAAAGTTTCAGCAAAGTCCAATCCAAATTCTGTTGCCGGTGCTCTAGCTGGCGTGCTTCGTGAACGTGGTGCTGCTGAACTGCAGGCAATCGGAGCGGGGGCGCTAAACCAAGCCATTAAAGCGGTTGCCATCGCCCGGGGATTTGTCGCGCCAAGCGGTGTTGATTTGATCTGCATTCCAGCTTTTACGGATATCGTGATCGACGGGGAAGACCGGACCGCGATAAAGCTCATTGTGGAACCGAGATGAATCCGGTCGCCGATACGTTGTTGAAACCTGTTTATTGATATAAGCTGAATGAAGCCGGGGATTTAGGAACCGACGTCCGTGGCTGGCATTCAGTTTATATGGGATAGACAGGTTTTTTTGCATTTTGGAAAAAAGATGACCCTGCGAGGCATGAGAAGGGAGTTAACAAATGTGACTTTTCCGGTGATTGATTTTCACTGCGACGTACTGAGCAAAATGAGAGAGGACTACGGATTGTCTTTTAAAGACGGGGCTCAGCTTGACGTAACGTATGACCGGATGCTGGAAGGGGAAGTCATGCTGCAATGTTTTGCCATGTATTTGCCCGAGAGCTGGGGAATTCCGCGGTATGAATTCATTTTGGATCAGATTGACGCGTTTAAAACGAGAGTGATGCGGACCGGGGAAGGCGTCCGGTGGTTAAAATGGAAGGAGGACGCGGAGGAGCTTGGCCGAACGATCAAAACGGCGGTATCGGGCGGGTCCCGTCACCTTCCGTGGGGACTGTTGTCGGTGGAAGGCGCCGACGGCTTCGAAGGCAACCTGTATTATGTCCGGATGTGTTATGAGCTTGGGGTCCGTTTTCTCGGCATCACCTGGAATTACGCCAATTGGGCGGCGGACGGCGTGCTTGAGCAAAGGAACGGCGGATTTACGGAAAAAGGCAAAAAGCTGATTGAATTGGCCAATGAAACGGGACTCCTCCTGGATGTCTCGCATTTGTCCGAAACCGGATTCTGGGAGCTCGCGGAACGGACCGCACGTCCCTTTATCGCTTCCCATTCCAACGCCAAAGCCGTCTGTGCGCATCCGCGGAATTTGAACGATGACCAGATTCGGGCGATCATCGCCATGAACGGGCGGATCGGTTTGACCTTCGTGCCGTGGTTCGTGCGCGATGGCGGCGAAGGGGCCGTCAAACCGGAGGAGCTGCTGCGCCATATCGAGCATATTTGCGCGCTTGGAGGGGATGACCACCTGATGTTCGGGTCCGATTTCGACGGGATCGACTCGTGGATCGAAGGGCTTGAGCATCCCGGAAAATACCCTGCATTCGCGGAGCTGCTGTCCCGGCATTTTCCCGAAGCCTCGGTCCGGAAATGGATGTCGGGGAATGCGCTTTCGTATTTGACGAGCCATCTGCCGGAACGGGATAACGCAAGTGCCGGATAATGGTTAACGTGTCACGCTTGCCAAATGTTGGGGATGGGCGGCGTCTGCGCATCAGGATCCAACGTCCGTCCAGCTGCCCCAAGAAGCCGGCATCCTGCCAATTGGAAGGGCTGCGGGCCCCTTCATATTTGACAATCTTGTAGCGAAACGCAAATAATCGGCGCAGAAGGTGCTTGCTTCACCGGCAGCGCCTTTTTATTTTTGGGTAAATGGAGGTATAATGGTTTGGCGTACAGATCATAGAGAAAAAATAAGGAGTGATCCACGTGAGTAAAACTGTACCTGTTGGCGTTTCCGCCAGACATATTCATTTGACCCAAGAGCACATCGAGGTGCTGTTCGGAGAAGGATATCAATTGACCGAGTTTAAACCTTTGTCCCAGCCGGGCCAATTTGCGGCCAATGAAACGGTTGCCGTGATGGGGCCGAAAGGCGGGTTCGAGAAAGTGAGAATTTTGGGCCCTGCCCGAAAAGACAGCCAGCTCGAAATTTCCCGGACCGATTCTTTTGCGATCGGCGTCAAAGCGCCTGTGCGCGAATCGGGCAACATCGAAGGAACACCCGGCATCAAAGTGAAAGGCCCTAAAGGCGAAATCGAACTGGAGCGGGGCGTGATCGTTGCAGCCCGCCATATTCACTTTCATACATCCGATGCGGAAAAATGGGGAATCGCCGACAAACAAATGTTGAAGGTTCGCGTCGGCGGCGAACGCGGTCTCGTATTCGAGAACGTCATTGCCCGCGTGTCCGATTCCTTTGCGCTGGACATGCATATCGATACCGATGAAGGAAACGCGGCCGGCGTCAAAACCGGGGATACCGCTGAAATCATTGACTAATTGCCAGCTTTACATGCATAGGGTTGATAAAACGGGAGAGCCATCTCCCGTTTTTTTATTCGCGAAGCCGTACCGCCCGTCTTGCCTACATACACCTTGGTTTTCGGCACCCGCCAGCTCGTAAAAGCTACGATTTTCTGGTTGGAGGAAAGTGGCTAACGATGGATGTTCATGCTATAATTTATTGGAATGCCTTTTAGGCTTGAAGGTTTGTCCCCAAGGGAATTGAAGGAGTGATCGAAAGCATGGCCAAGGAAACGAAGGATTACTCCAAATATTTTGATTTTTCCGACGCCAAGGTTCTGTCAGAGGATGAACACGGCAAAACCATTCGCATCAAAGGTCGGGAAATTCATATTATTTCGGAGCCTAACCATAGACAAAGCAAGAAGCGCCGCCGGGAGGAAGTCCAGGTTCTGTATGAAACGGCCGTGCCCGAGGAGCTTCGCGGGATCGGAAACGGAAAGCATTACATCGTGTATACGTACGGCTGCCAGATGAACGAGCATGATTCGGAAACGATCAAAGGCATGCTGGAGGAAATGGGATACACGCCGACGGAAGACCGCAAGGAAGCCGACATCATTTTGCTCAACACCTGCGCGATCCGCGAAAATGCGGAGGACAAGGTGTTCGGCGAACTCGGCCATCTGAAACATCTAAAAAAAGAAAAACCCGGGCTGCTGCTCGGCGTCTGCGGCTGCATGTCCCAAGAGGAAAACGTCGTCAACCGCATCATGCAAAAACACGGGTTCGTCGATATCATCTTCGGAACGCATAACTTGCACAGACTGCCTCATTTGGTGAAAGAAGCGTTATTCAGCAAGGAGATGGTCGTCGAGGTCTGGTCCAAAGAAGGCGACATCATCGAAAACCTGCCGAAAAAACGGGAAGGACTGCGCGCATGGGTCAACATCATGTACGGATGCGATAAGTTCTGCACGTACTGCATCGTGCCGATGACCCGCGGCAAGGAACGCAGCCGCCGTCCGGAGGACGTCATCGCCGAAGTGCGCGATTTGGCCCGCCAAGGCTTTAAGGAAATTACGCTGCTCGGGCAGAACGTAAACGCTTATGGCAAGGATTTCACCGATATCAGCTACAGCTTCGCCGACCTGATGGACGATATCCGCAAAATCGATATTCCGCGCATCCGGTTTACGACGTCCCATCCGCGGGATTTTGACGACCATTTGGTCGAAGTTCTCAGCAAAGGCGGCAACCTGGTGGAGCATATCCATCTGCCGGTGCAGTCGGGAAGCAACGAAATCCTCAAAATCATGGGCCGGAAATACACCCGGGAAATCTATCTGGAGCTGGTCCGGAAAATCAAAGAAGCCGTTCCGGGCGTCGTCCTGACGACGGATATCATCGTCGGGTTCCCGGGCGAAACCGAAGAGCAGTTCGAAGAGACGTTGTCGCTTGTCAATGAGGTCGGATTCGACTCCGCGTACACGTTCATTTATTCGCCGCGCGAGGGCACGCCGGCCGCCGTCATGGAGGACAACGTCCCGATGGAGGTTAAAAGCGAACGCCTGCAGCGGCTGAACCGCGCCATCGAAGTGCACAGCCGCAAGAGCCACGAAAACCTGCGCGGACAGATCGTCGAAGTTCTGGTCGAAGGCGAAAGCAAAAACAACGCTTCCGTATTGGCCGGACGGACCCGCACCAACAAGCTGGTTCATTTTGAAGGCGGCAAGGAGCTCATCGGCAGCTTCGTCAACGTCAAAATAACCGATGCGATGACCTGGTACATCAAAGGCGAAATCGTGACAGAAACAAACGAAGCTCCTGCACTCGCTCATTAAGAGTCAATTTAACGGAATAGGGGTAATGTAAGGTGACAGAAAAGGGTCGTATCAATAGTTTGGGCATGATGTCATACGATACCAGGGATTTGATCATCCGCGACGATATTATGGCAAAGGCCAAAGAACTCGCGGAACTGATCTCTGGCAGCGAAGAAGTCAAACAGTACCAGAAGGCGGAAGAAAAAATCCGCAATCATGAGCATGTGCAAAAGCTGATCGCAACGCTCAAAAAGCGGCAAAAGGAACTTGTGGCTTTCGAATCGTTCCAAAATCCGCAAATGGTTGCGAAAATCGAAAAGGAAATGGAAGAACTGCAGGACGAGATCGACAGCATCCCGCTCGTCGTCGAATTCCAGCAAAGCCAAAGCGACATCAACTACCTGCTGCAGCTGGTCATGTCGGTCATCCGGGATACCGTTTCGGAGAAAATCAACGTGGAAGCGGGATCGGACGAACCTCCTGCAAGCTGCGGGTAAGATGGATAAGAAAGGCGGCGGATCATGCATCCGCGCCTTTTTTTAGGATATAGGCTTCAAAATCGGATTTAATTAAGGCTTTATAAGCCGCAAGCGATTCTTTATGCATGAGGGAGGTGGCGGCAGGTGAATATCAGACCGACGCGGCCGGGGGAGAAGCTTCCGGCATCTTTGTTGCTGCTTGCCGATCCGGACTGGTCCCAGGTGGAGAAATATGTGGACAAATCCAGCTGGACGGTGGCCGAGGAGAATGGAAATTTGATCGGCGTATGCGGCTTGATGCCTTTGGATCAGGCTTCCGCGGAAATCATGAATTTGGCGGTCGACCCGGATTGGCAGGGGAAAGGGCTTGGCAAACGGCTGATCGCCAGCGCCTTGGAGCAGGCTCAAGGCCAAGGTTATCAAAAGGTGATCGTACGGACCGGGAATTCCAGCTTAAACCAGCTGGGATTGTATCAAAAATGCGGATTCCGGATGATTCGGATAGAGCGGGACTATTTTGTGAACAACTATCCTGAGCCAATATTTGAAAACGGCATTCCGTGCCGGGATCAAATCGTTCTGGAGCTTATGCTCCGCATGGAATAATAACGGACATTCAAGACAGCATGGGGGGAATACAGATGAACGCATTGGAGGAAATGATCGCCAGAGGCGAAAACACGTTTTGGTCTTATTTGGGCTGCGAGTTCGTATCGGCAGACGAGGAGAAAATCGTGATCGCTTTGGATGCCAAGGAACACCATACCAATTCGATGGGCATCATCCATGGAGGCGTGCTGACGTCCCTGATGGACCAGGCGATGGGGATGGCGGCAACGGCTGCGGCGGAGCAGGACAGCTGCGTCACGACAAACCTCAACGTGCATTTTATGTCTGCCATGACGACGGGAAAACTCATCGTAACGGCAAAGGTCATTCACCGCGCGGGCAGATCCATTACGACCGAAGCGCGCATCCATAACAGCGAAGGGACGCTGGGCTGTCTGGCAACGGCAACCTTTCGAATCGTGAATCGCAAGTAGGTTATCGGGCACGTAAACCCATCCATTGAACAAAAAGGGACTTGACATTTGTTATCAGTAAATCATAATGAAAGTATCAAAAAGATACTCTATGTGGTGATGATATGAACGAACATCGGAAAGAACAGGACACTTCACCTGAAGCACGGGCTTATTCGGCCAAAAAATACCGGACGCCAGACGGCGTGCCGGCGGATATCGTCATGTTCACCCTGACCAAAAGGGAACGGAAAACGGTGACCAAAACGCTGCCGATCCGCGAACTGAAGGTGATGCTGGTCAGGCGCAAATCGTGGCCGTGCGCGGGCATGTGGGCTTTGCCGGGAGGATTTTGCCGGGAAAGCGAATCGATCTATGATGCGGCCAAGCGGGAATTGAAGGAAGAAACCGGGGTAGACGGAGGGCATTTGGAATACCTCGGGGTATACAGCACGCCGGGAAGGGATCCGCGGGGCTGGATTATCAGCCATGCTTTTTTTGCTTTGGTGGAAGAATGGATGCTTGAAAGCAGGCAGGCCGCCGATGATGCGGGCGAAGTGGGGCTGTTTGGCATTGAAGAGGCGCTCAGCGACTTGGAGCTGGCATTCGACCATCGGGACATTATCCGGGACGCTTACATGCGGATTCAAAAGCAAATGCTGCATTCGACGATCGCCCGCCAGTTCCTGCCCGAACAGTTTACGCTCAGCGAGCTTTACCAGGTCATCCAGACCGTCGTGCCCGAATTCAGCGAACCGAATTTTATCCGCAAAATCACCTCTACCCGCAGCAGGCAAGGGATTTTGGAGGAAGTCCGGGACGAAAACGGCAAGCCGCTCAGTTCGAACCAATATTCGCAGCGTCCGGCACAGCTGTACCGGTTTACCGACTACGTGCCGCTGTTGTCCATCTACACGTGAGCTGCAGGAAAAGGCAAGCAGACCTCACGGCAATGGCGCTGCCCGCTGAGGGCTGCCCACGAAAATAGGGATACAAGAAAGAATCGAAGGCTTGAAGAGTCATGGACCCTGCAGGGCTGGAATACAAAGGAGGAAGCCTGCATGCAAACAGCAGGTCTGGCATTACATACAGACAAGTACCAAATCAATATGATGTATGCGCATTGGGTGAACCGGTCGCATCAGCAAAAGGCGGTTTTCGAAGCGTATTTCCGCAAACTTCCGTTCGGCAACGGGTATGCCGTCTTCGCCGGTCTGGAGAGGATCGTTCATTACATCGCGAACTTGCGTTTTTCGGACGAAGACCTTAAATATTTGTCGGAGCAGGAAGAAAACTACGACACTGCGTTTTTGGAGGAGCTGAAGCAGTTCCGGTTCTGCGGGAATATCTATTCCATGAAGGAAGGGGCGCTGGTGTTCCCGAACGAGCCGCTCATCCGGGTGGAAGGGACCATCATGGAAACCCAACTGGTGGAAACGGCGCTGCTCAACTTCATGAACTTCCAGACGCTGATCGCCACGAAGGCGTCGCGCGTGAAGCAGGTCGCGGGGGACGACATATTGCTCGAGTTCGGAACGCGGCGCGCCCAGGAAGCCGATGCAGCCGTCTGGGGCGCTCGTGCCGCATACATTGCGGGGTTCCACGCCACCTCCAACATGCTTGCAGGGCAAAAATTCGGCATCCCGACGAAAGGAACGCATGCCCATTCGTGGGTGCAAAGCTTTTCCTCCGAACTGGAGGCCTTTGACACGTACGCGAAGGTAATGCCGGACGAAGTGACGCTGCTCGTGGACACGTTCGACACGTTAAAAAGCGGTGTGCCGCATGCGATCGAGACGGCCAAAAAGCTTGAAGCCGCCGGCAAAAAAATGTCCGCGATCCGCCTCGACAGCGGGGATCTGGCCTATTTGTCGATCCAAGCCCGCAAAATGCTGGACGACGCCGGATTATCCTATATTAAAATCGTTGCCTCGAACGATCTGGACGAAAACACGATTTTGAACCTGAAGGCTCAGGGAGCCCGCATCGACACGTGGGGCGTCGGCACCCAGCTCATTACCGCCGCGGACCAGCCTGCGCTAGGGGGCGTATACAAGCTCGTGGAACGCGAAGTGAACGGAGAAATGGTCCCGACAATCAAAATCTCGGGCAACCCGGAAAAGGTGTCCACGCCGGGCAAAAAGGACGTCTACCGCATCGTGGACCGGGTCACCGGCAAAGCGACGGCGGACTACATCGTGTTCCCGGACGAAGAAAAGCCGCGCGACAGGCTGAAGCTGTTTAATCCGCAGCACCCGTATTTGCAAAAATACGT
The DNA here is from genome assembly GCF_057546105.1 of Paenibacillus sp. YAE3. Classification (NCBI taxonomy): domain Bacteria; kingdom Bacillati; phylum Bacillota; class Bacilli; order Caryophanales; family Paenibacillaceae; genus Paenibacillus; species Paenibacillus sp. YAE3. Next base: position 488,440 of record NZ_BAAIYF010000003.1, read on the forward strand.
CAAAAACTACGAGGCCGTCCCGATGCTGCACCAAATTTTCGAAAACGGCAAGCTGGTGTACGAGCTCCCTTCCCTGGAGGAGATCCGCAGCTACCACCGCGCGCAAATGGAGCTGTTTTGGCCGGAATATTTGCGCAAGCTGAATCCGGAAATTTACCGCGTCAATTTGAGCGAAAAAGTCTGGGACCTGAAGCAAAAGCTGATGGCCGAATTCATGCAAACGGAAGAATAAACGGAATATTCGGATCATCAAGATTCGGCAAAGGAACGGGATCGCTCCTTGCCGAATCTTTTTTACAAACGGACAAACGATTTCTGAAGGAGGGAAAGACGAATGGAAACGTTTAAAGCCTATGTCATCCGGCGCAGCGGCGAAAGTCTGGCCGGACAAATCGAAGAAATGAGCCTGGACGGTCTTCCGGGAGGCGATGTGCTTGTGAAAGTGCATTATTCGGGAGTGAACTTCAAGGACGGACTCGCCAGCGTGCCTGAAGGGAAAGTCGTCAAGGAGTATCCGATCATTCCGGGGATCGACCTGGCCGGCGAGGTTGTCAGCTCAAGCCACCCGGATTTTCGCGAAGGAGATCCGGTTTTGTGCACCGGTTACGGTCTTGGAACCGCCCATCACGGCGGGTTCAGCGAATATGCCCGCATCCCGGCGGATTGGCTGCTTCCCCTGCCGGCGGGCTTAAGCTTGCGAGAGGCCATGGGAATCGGAACGGCCGGATTCACGGCTGCCCTGTCGGTCGATCGCCTCATGCATTGCGGGGTCACTCCGGAAGCAGGGACGGTGCTTGTCACGGGGGCAACCGGAGGCGTCGGCAGCTTTGCGGTCGATATTTTGGCGCGGTCCGGTTTTGAAGTGACGGCCAGCACCGGCAAAACCAGCCAGGAAGCATGGTTGAAACGCCTTGGCGCAGCCGATGTCATCGGCCGGGAGGACGTTGCCGGTTCGGGCGCCGGCCCGCTCGGCAAACAACGCTGGGCGGGAGCGGTGGATCCGGTAGGCGGCCCGGGACTGGAGGATATTTTAAAAAACATCCGTTACGGGGGAGCGGTCGCGCTTTCCGGATTAACGGGCGGGACGGCGTTCAACTCGACGGTGCATCCCTTTATTTTGCGCGGGGTACAGCTGCTGGGCATCGATTCGGTGTTTTGCCCGAAAGATTGGAGAACACGCGTTTGGAATAAGCTCGGTCAAGAATGGAAGCCCGAAAGGGCGTTAAGCGCGGGAATTAAGGAAGCTTCGCTTGAAGAATTGCCCGAAGTATTGCAGTCCATTTTGCAGGGAAAAGCGGTGGGAAGGACGGTCATCCGATTGGCATAATGCCGATCCGCGGGTTAACGCTTGTTAAGATTTCACAGCAGCCGATGCTGCATAAACCGTTTGAAATGATGGCATTCTAAGCCCATATTAGGCTGTCTTCCGCTTGAAGCGGTATCAGGGGAAGGGATGAATCAACATGAACAAACGGTTCGCATGGCTGCTCGCTTGCGTGCTGCTGGCTGTTACGGTCGGCTGCGACAAGCATACCGTCATCAAAAAAGAAGTCAAACTGTATAATTTCGATTCCTATTCCGAAGGCAACATCCGGGCACAATCGCAGGGCAGCGGGCTGAACGGCCAGCTTCTGAATCAGCTGCAGCTTGCTTTCGGCGAGAAGAACATTCCATTGACCCATCACACGCATGCCGAGGACGGGCGCGGCAATATCAGCTACCAGTATTTTATCCGGGGAAATCCGCAGCAGTATGTCAAACTCCATGTGTTTACCGACGAAAAGGAACGGATTGCGCGGATTCAAAATTGGTACGGCGACCAAAAACGGGTGGAAACCCCGACGTCCAGAACGCTTATTTACGGCCATAACAGGGTTGCTTTGATTTATACGTCTTCCGGAAAAAACAAGGGGCAATACGAAACGCAGGTTCATGAAATATTCAATTCACTGATCGACAGAATGGATTTTTAATCGTAAAACAAGCCGGGACGCAACGTTCCCGGCTTGTTTTTAATTTTTTTTGTATATTTCGCGCATGACATGCCGCAGCTCCGGCACGATGATCCGCTCCAAAGCGAGTTTGACGGCTCCCGTCGAACCCGGGATGGAAAACACGGCGGTGCCGCCGACCGTTCCGGCGATCGCGCGGCTTAAAATCGCGGCAGGTCCGATATCTTCCGTGAAACTGAGATACCTGAATATTTCGCCGAAGCCCGGCAGCTTCTTGTCGAGCAGCGAGGCTACCGCCTCGTACGTCGTGTCGCGCGGGGAAATGCCCGTTCCGCCCGTTAATAGGACGGCTTCCACCTCCGGATTTCCCGCAGCTTCATGAATAAGCTCCCGAATGCCTTCATAATCGTCTTTGACGATTTCGTAGCGCACGACACGGTATCCCGCATCCTCCAAAAGGGACTTCATCAGTTTTCCCCCTGCGTCCGTCTCCGGCGTGCGCGTATCGGATACGGTCACGACCATGCAGGAGACGGTGTCCGGCGCTTGACTGCGATGTTCGTCCACGGATCTCATCTTCCATTCTCCTCTCTCTTTTTTGGAATGTCTTTTTAGGATAGACCTTTCGGGACAAACTTGCAAATGGCCGCGAACGGCAAAAATTGCAAAACATTCGAAGCGGTTGCGGCCCGGCCCCGGGGTGTAGTACACTTTGCGTAAAACGCAAAATCCAATAACGCAAGGGGAAAACGAACATGCCAAATCAAACAACGACACCCATTTACATATTGTCCGGTTTTTTGGGAAGCGGGAAAACGACGTTCCTTCAGCGCCTCGTCAACCACTGGCAGGAGCGGGGATTACGTCCGGCCGTGATCATGAACGAAATCGGGGACGTCAATCTGGACGGGCTGCTGGTGGAAGAGCGGGTCCCGATGACCGAGATGCTCAGCGGCTGCATTTGCTGCTCGATCCGCGGCGATTTGAGCGTGGAGATGGCCGGCCTGATCGAAAGGGAACATCCCGACGTGATCGTCGTCGAAGCAACGGGCATCGCGAACCCGATGGAGATTTTGGACGGAGTAACCGAAGCGGCGTTATACATGAAAATCGATTTGAAAGGGGTATTGACCGTCGTCGATTCGGCTCATTTGCTGGAGCTGTACCGCGAGCAAAAAGGGAAAACCTTCAGGCTAATGCAAGAACAGATCCGCGCGGCCTCCTGCCTGATTCTGAATAAAACGGACCGCATCACGGCAGGCGAGCGCGAAGAACTGGAGTCGGTCATTTCCCGTTGGAACGGGTATGCCCCCATCCTTCCGGCCGTCCGCTGCGAGGTGGACGTTGCCGAAGTCTTGGCCTCGCTTGGCGGCAAAACGGGTCTGCTTGAATCGGACAAACCCGATGGGGCAGCTTCGATCGGTCTTGAAGCGGAGGATGACGAGCATCATTCCCATTCGGCAGCAGGGCATCATCATACGCATCACGACCATGTGATGGTGTATACCCATTATTTGCGCGGGCCGGTGGACAGCGGGGAGTTCGAACGTTTTGTGGCAGGTCTGCCGCGGGAGGTATACCGTGCCAAAGGCGTTTTGACGTTCAGCGATACGGCGAGCCGTTTCCTGTTTCAATACGCCTTCCGGGAGCCTGATTTTTTGCGGATCACGCCTCAGGGCGACGTGCCGGACGTGGTCGTTTTCATCGGCGAGCATTTCTCCAAAACTGCCATCGAAAACGGGATGCGGGCGCTGGAAGGCCAAGAGAGCCGGAACTGAAGCGACATGGCGGGGGAACCCGGGCCAGGGACTCAAAAAGAACTTGGGCTTGCTTCCTCGTTTGGCGCTAGGTATAATAGTCTGAAATATTGAACGTCAGGGATCGGGAGAGTAACGAAGGTTTACGCATGGACAGCGAACCGGGATGGGTGGAAGCCGGAACATGCCCCTTCGTGAAGCGCACCCGTGAGACGGCGAATCCAAAACCTCGTTCCGGAATCGGTGATCCTGATCGATAGGCATATAAAGTTCCGGGAGCCGCGCAAAGTGCTTGAATCGGCATCGAAGCCATTTGGCAGCGGACTTTGGGGCAAGTAGATTCGTCCGGGTAACTCCGTTACAGGTTGCGAAGGGGAACGAACCCTTGCGGCAGGGGCCGGAAGATTCGTTTACTTAGAGTGGTACCGCGGGATATTCAGCTCTCGTCTCTATTATGGAGACGGGAGCTTTTTATTTTGAGAAAAAGAAAGAAAGGTTGATCCATGATGATAACCCAATGGGCTGCAAACGCGCTGAAAAAACACGTGCCGCTGGAGGCGGACGACATATCGAAACGGCTTGAAACGCCGCCTTCCCCGGACATGGGGGATATCGCGTTCCCTTGCTTTACGCTCGCCAAGCAATTCAGAAAAGCGCCCCAGGAGATCGCACAATCGATCGCCGGGGCCTGGGACCACGCGCATATAACGGCGTCTGCCGCCGGTCCTTACGTCAATTTGACGTTCGACCGGGGGCATTACGGAAGCTTGATGATGGAAGGGCTGGAGCAGGAGAAAGTGCCGGAAACCGGAAAAGGCATCCGCGTCGTCATCGATATGTCTTCCCCCAACATCGCCAAACCGTTTGGCATCGGCCATCTCCGTTCCACGATGATCGGGGCGGCCTTATACCATATGCATAAGCTTGCGGGCTACGACGTCGTGAGCGTCAATCATCTGGGCGATTGGGGAACGCAGTTCGGCAAGCAGATCGCCGCATATAAGAGATGGGGAGACGACGAACGGTTATCCGCAGACCCGATCGGCGAATCGCTGAACTTGTACGTTCGTTTCCATGAAGAAGCGGAGCACGACGATACGTTGGAACCGGAAGCAAGGGAGTGGTTCCGCAAGCTGGAGGAGGGAGACGGCGAAGCCCGCTCGTTATGGGCCTATTTCGTGGACGTAAGCATGAAGGAATTCAGCAGAATGTACGATCGACTGAACGTCCGTTTCGATTACACGCTGGGCGAAAGCTTTTACAACGATAAAATGCCTGCGGTGGTCGATTCCTTGAAGGAAAAAGGGCTGCTGGTCGAAAGCGACGGGGCGCTGGTCGTCCGGCTGGACGAGGAGGGCATGCCGCCATGCCTCATTTTGAAAAAGGACGGCACGACCATATACCCGACGAGGGATTTGGCCACCGCCATCTACCGGCATGACGAGATGAAAGCGGACCGGCTGCTGTACGTGGTCGGGAACGAACAGAGGCTGCATTTCCAGCAGGTTTTTGCGGTGCTGCGCCGCATGGGGATGGATTGGGCGGACAGCTGCACGCACGTGCCGTTTGGCCTCATGAAATTCGAAGGCAAAAAAATGTCCACGCGCCGCGGCAAAATCGTCAAGCTGGAAAACGTGCTGGATGAAGCCGTCGAACGGGCCTTAGCCATCATCAACGAAAAAAATCCGGAGCTGGAGTCCAAGCAGCGGGTTGCGGAGGCGGTCGGGATCGGCGCGATCATTTTCGGCGACCTGAAAAACAACCGCCTGAACGAAGTGGATTTTTCGCTGGAGGACGCGCTGAATTTCGACGGGGAAACGGGGCCTTACGTGCAGTATACCTACGCTAGAACCCAGAGCGTGCTTGCCAAGGGGGCGGCTGCGTATGGCGCGGCCGAGGACGCCATGGAAGAGACCGATCCCAACGCAGGAGCCCATCTAATCGGCGACGCCGGCTGGGAGCTGCTCAAGCTGCTGACCCGGTTTCCGGAAGCATTGGAGCGGGGCGTGCGCAACCAGGAACCGTCGGTTCTCGCGCGTTATGCGCTGGATGTGGCGCAGTCCTTCAATCAATTTTATAATAAGGAAAGAATTGTCACCGATGACGCCCGGGTTCGAATGGCAAGATTGCGGCTGACGCGGCTGGCCGGCCGGACGATCGCCCGGACAATGGGGCTGTTGGGCATCCAGACGCCTGAACGGATGTAAATTCAAGAAATACCGTGGGAGGGGATCTTGGCTTTGGCATTAACAAGTGCTTCGGAAAATTATTCCGGCAGCCTGATCGAAATTCGCAACGCCTCTAAAACGTTCGGCAGGCGCAAGGTATTGCAAGACATATCGCTTGAAATAATGCAGGGGGAAGGCATCGCGCTGATCGGCAGAAACGGTTCCGGGAAAAGCACGCTGCTGCGGCTGTTGGCGGGGCTTGCCCAACCGACGTCGGGAACGCGCGAGGTCCGTCATGGGCGGAACGGGTCCGTCGGTTACGTGCCGGAGCGGTTTCCTCCGCTCCCTTTTACGCCTTGGGAGTATCTGACAAACGTCGCGGCCGTCCGGGGCATGGATAAACACGCGGCGGAGGATGAAATCTACGATTTGCTGCGGCAGCTGGACATGGAGCATGCCCTGCACGTCAAGATGAACCGGTTCTCCAAAGGCATGCTGCAAAAAATCAACTTGATCCAGGGGATGCTCGGCCATCCCGACCTGCTGCTGCTGGACGAGCCCCTTTCGGGGCTGGACGTCAAAGCGCAGGAGAATCTCCTCCAAATCCTGCTGATGCGAAAACGCGAAGGCTCTGCCATCGTCATGTCGGTCCATGAATCGAAATTGATCGAACGGGCGGCGGACCGGGTGCTGTTGATTCGGGACGGGCGAATCGCGGAGGAAACCCGGGAAAAACGCCCGGCATTTCAAGAGATCGCGCGCATCGTGGCGCTTGTGCCGGATCCCGGCGCGTTGGCGCGGATCGCCGCCCTTGGCGGCGTGGTCGGCATCTCGCCCGCTTCGGAGGCATGCCTGCTCGAGACGGAACCCGGAGCGGTTGACCAAGTACTGCGCCTGATTTTGGACTGCGGGGGTTCGGTCATATCGGTCACGCCGGCCGGGGGGATGGATGATCGCCTGGAGAATCGGCTGAAATCGGCTGTGAACTAGGGAGGAGAGAAGAAGTTGCTGGCATTATCCCGTTTTATGCTGAAAAGCTATACAAGGAAACATGCTTATTTTGCGCCGCTGGCGGCAACCTTGATCGCGATGTTTTTGCTGTATTCCTACAAACCGAATCCGGTGATGGACAGCTATGCCGTCACTTCCGTGTTTTTGTTCGTCGGCTCGGCTTGGATCGCGTTGACGTTCCTGAACCATGGAACCCCGCAGCAGGAGCAGCTGCATATCATCCACGCCGGCAGCATGAAAAGATACCTGCTCAGCCAAATGCTGGCTTTGCTCGTTCCGGTGGCGTTGTGCACGGTTCTGTTTGTGCTCTACCCGCTTGCCGCGCAAATGTTCGACAGGCCCGTCAGGATGGGAGAGCTATTCCTTGCGGCGGCGGCCCATCTGATCATGGGGATGCTGGGCACCGCGCTGGCGATGTTTTTCCAGTCGGCATGGATGCCGAACGGCACGAGAGCGACGGCGCTGCTGCTGGTCCTGGTCGTCGCGTCGCTCGGGGCGAAGTCCATCGTCGGCTTGCTGCCGGAGCAGCTGGGGTGGCTGCGCTGGTTTTTCCCTCCCGTTTCGCTGATGCTCGACAGGCTGTTGGACAGCGGCGTGGCGCCGCTCCATAAACTGTGGGGAATTTTAGGCTACGGTTTGGTTTATGCGCTCCTGCTGGGGCTGGTTTACATGCTTGTTTCGGTGCGGAGGGACGCCCGTACCTAAAAACTGCGGATCCGGCGGTTGATGAATGAAGGCATATCCTTTACCATGAAGGTATGACGAAACCATCAGGGCATGATACATGACAGGATAGGGAGGAGGGCATGATGAAGCAGACACGGCTATTGGACAGCGAGCATTCCAAGGAACTATTTGCTTATTTCGGCTTGGCGGTCTATTATTCGCAGGCGCTCGAGCAGCAGCTGGTCAACCTGCTTATGCTGATGAAGGTCTCGCAAGGCAAGGTTCCGACGGAAGAGGATCTCGCCGAATTGTACCATCAGAAGCTGAGCAACTCGCTTGGCCAGCTCGTCAATGAAATCCAGCATCACTTCCCTTTCTCGCCGGATGAAACGACGCTGTTGAAAGACGTATGGAAGCAGCGGAATTACATCGTCCACGACTATTTCAAGGAACGCATCCAGGAAACCTTCAGCCCGGGAGGGCGGTCGAAAATGATCCGCGAACTGACCGCTTTTAAAGCACAAGCCCAGGAGCTCGAACGCAAACTTCAAAAATATACGAGCGAATTGTACGCCAAGCTGGGACTGGATCAGGAACCGGAAAAAAACGGGGCGAACGCTTAAGATCATCCAGATTGGCTTCGCTCGTTTTTTGCCAAATATATGAAACCTTTGCCGGATGCTTTCCGTCTGAGAGGATGGAGGTGATCTTGAATGAACAAGTTTAAAAGAATAGCGGCGGCACTGATGGCCTTCTGCTGCCTTGCAGCCGCATCGTCCGCATACGCTTTTTCGGATATTAAGGACGCCGAACAGGAGAAGATCGCTGCGTCCCTGCAGTCGCAAGGCATCATCAGCGGCGTGTCCGCGGACCGGTTCGCGCCGGCCGAGCCGCTAACGGCGGCTCAAGGCATCCAGCTCCTCGTCAAGGCGATGAAACTCCAGGGGAAGGTAGACGGCCCGCCCCCGCCCGCGAACGTACCGGCCAAAGCCTGGTATGCCCAGGCGGCGCGCATTGCGGCGGACAACGGGATATCGGTCGGACAAATCCGCGACTGGAACATGAAGCTGACGAAAGAGCAGTTTGCCGGCATGCTTCATCAAGCGGTAAAGGCTACGGGGGAATATTCGACGATCGAGATGTACGTGTTTGTTAAGGACGACGGGGAAATGTCTTCCGAATACAAAAGCGCTTTGCAGTTTTTGCTGCTCACCCGGATCGCCGAACTCGACGCCCAAGACCGATTCCATCCGAAGCAGTATATTACGCGCATGGAGGCCGCCGAAATGATATACAATGCGCTGAAATTCATCCAAAGCCATCAGAATCAGGACCCCGGAGCGTCCGAAGCCGACGTTTCGGTCCGTATCGAAAAAGTGAACGACAAGGTCAACAAAATCGTATTGTCCAAAGCGGACATGCCGAATCCGGGGTACGGGCTTGTCGTCGACCGTATCGAGTTTCTTCCGGGGAAAAAGGCCGTGGCGTATTATCATTTGACGTCGCCCGAACCTGGAAAAATGTATCCGCAGGTCATTTCGACCGCCACGGCGTCGTTTTATTTGGACAGCAGCCTTGAAATCAGCGTGAAAACAACGCCCGGGCATGACCAGGGATCGATTTCCGTTCCCGGCCCCGGCAAAACGATAAAATAAATGATCGGGTTAGACCCTTCTCCGGGATCCGGGGAACGGGTCTTTTTTTGTTTCGGCCGGAACGATTTTTCATCCTTTCTATGAAAAGGAGTCCCCGCAACCGTAAAATGTATAAGATTTCGTTGACGAGGCAAATAGATTCTCCCGCATGCAAACGATTACAATAACAGCGAGGGGGGAAACGTATGGCGCAGCTCGCAAGCGTAAACAAAGTGAAACACGTCAAGAAAAGGCGGGGAGTCGCTTACCGGTTGGCCAAGCAGTGGGATATCCAGCTGATGGTCGTGCCGGCGCTCGTATTGATTTTCATTTTTTCTTACATACCGATGTACGGGGTATTGATGGCATTTCAGGATTACAGCATTTTCGACGGCTTTTGGGCAAGTCCATGGGTAGGGTTCAAGCATTTTAACATGTTTTTTCACTCCCCCGAGTTTTGGCCGATCATCCGCAACACGATCATCATCAGCCTGCTGAAATTTTGCATCGGGTTCCCGGCGCCGATATTTTTGGCGCTTTTGCTGAACGAAGTCCGGCACATGGCCTTTAAACGGGTCGTGCAAACCGTCAGCTATCTGCCGCATTTTTTGTCCTGGGTCATCGTGGCCGGGTTCGCCATGTCGATCCTGTCGACGGATAACGGCAGCTTGAACATTTTGCTGCAAAAGCTGCATTTGATCAAGGAGCCCATCGGATTCCTCGGCAAAGCCGAATACTTCTGGAGCATCCTTGTCACGACCAACGTGTGGAAGGAAATCGGATTCGGATCCATCGTATATTTGGCGGCCATCGCGGGCATCAATCCGAGTTTGTACGAGGCGGCTGCCATGGACGGAGCGGGACGGATCAAGCAGCTGTTCATGATTACCCTCCCTTCGATCATGCCCGTCATTTCCATCTTCATGATTTTGGCGATCGGCAATCTGCTCAGCGCAGGTTTTGAAGACATCCTCCTGCTCGGATCGAATCCGGTGCTGCGGGACGTGGCCAACGTCATCGACACTTACGTCTACAGGGTGGGCATTACGAACCAACGCTTCTCCTACGCGACCGCGGTCGGCCTGTTCAAAGCCGTCATCAGCGTCGGCCTGCTGGCGTTCGCCAACAGCTTCGCGCGCCGATCCGGCAACAGCCTGTGGTAAGAGGCATCGCTTGAAAGACTTGGGAGAAGACAGGGAGGCTGCAATCGAATGTACAAAAAAAGCATCGGGGACAGGATCTTCAGCATGTTCGTCTACGGATTCCTCACGCTGCTCGGCTTCAGCACCTTCTATCCGTTCTGGAACGGGCTTGTGATTTCGCTGAACGACGGCATGGATACCGCCCTTGGCGGCGTGACGTTTTGGCCGCGCAAATGGTCCCTCGAAAATTATTACGTCGTGTTCCGGGATGACCGGATCTTGAACGCTTTTATGATCAGCGTGATGAGAACGGTGGTAGGCACCATCCTTTCCGTCCTGTGCACCGCGATATTCGCTTACGGCATGACCAAAAAGGAGCTGATCGGCCGCAAATTTTACATGCTGATGTGCATCGTCACGATGTATTTCGGCGGCGGGCTGATCCCGACGTTCCTCGTGGTCCGCGGCCTCGGCTTGATGGATTCCTTCTGGGTGTTCATCATTCCGAGCCTGATCAGCGTCTGGAACATGATCATTTTCCGCACCTTTTTCATGGGGCTACCGGACGGGCTGCAGGAATCGGCGAAAATCGACGGCTGCGGCAACTGGTCCACGTTCTTCCGCATCGTGCTGCCGCTTTCCGGTCCGGTCATCGCGACGCTGGGGCTTTTTACGGCGGTGGCGCATTGGAACGAGTGGTTCCTGCCGAGCATTTATATCACGAAAGAAAAGCTGCTGCCGATCCAGTCCATGCTGCAGCAGATTCTGAGCACCAACATCATGACCGAGCAGATGTCCAAACTGGATTCCGCGGCGCAAAGCCGCATGTCGGCCATGAAAAGCGTGACGACCAAATCGCTGTCGATGGCGACGATGATGGTGGCGACGCTGCCGATTATCGCGGTCTACCCGTTCGTCCAGAAGTATTTCGTCAAAGGCGTGCTGGTAGGATCGCTAAAAGAATAGGGTTCAGAGCTATGCGCTTTAACCATCAGGGTTTCAGCCTAAATCCTGACATAAATCGATCTTTGGAAAAGGGGTTATATCGTATGAAAAGCTTTAGAAGATCGCTGATCGTGACGCTTGTCTTTTTATGCACCGCGGCCACGGCCCTTGCGGGATGCGGCAGCGGCAACAGCGGCAAGGCGGCGGAAGGAACCGGCAACAGCAATACGAAAGCCGAAGAGAAAACGGACAACAAGGAAAGCGCGGGCACGGGCAAATTCGAGCTCGGCAGCGAACCTCTCGAATTCAGCTTCTACGGCCACTACGACTGGTACACGATGCCGTCATGGGGCGCGGACGAAGCCAGCAAATGGATTCAGGACAACAAAAAAGTAAAGGTCACGGCCATCAACTCCGGCGGCAACGCGGCCCAGAAGCTGAACACGATGATCGCCTCCAAGGAGCTTCCGGACGTCATTTGGACGGACCGCGGCACCGACGTGGAACGTCTGCGGGCGGCAGGTATGCTCGTATCCTACGACGAATATCTCGACAAGTACCCGAACCTGAAAAAATGGGCCGGCGATTCCACGCTCAACATGCTTCGCTCGAGCGACGGCAAGCTGTACCAGTTCCCGAACTGGTATACTTCCCAGCCGGCAGGCAACGCGGGATATTTGATGAACAGCAAAATTTACCAAGACCTCGGTTCGCCAAAACTCGAAACGACCGACGACCTGTACAACTATTTGAAGGCGGTCAAAGCCAAGTATCCGAACGTCGTTCCGTTCGAGCCGGATCTCGCGAAAGACGGCCAGGGGCTGGACATTCTGTACAGCGCGTTCGCCGAAGACCATCCTCCGGTATTCCTGCGGGAAAGAGCCGTTCCAAACGGCGACAAGCTGACCTCCATCTTCCAGGATCCGACGTACCGCGAGTCGATGCAGTTCGCCTCGAAGCTGTTCCGCGAGAAGCTGATGGCCCAGGACGCGCTGACGCAAACGAAAGACCAGGTGCTCGAAAAAGCGTACACGGGGCGTTTTGCGATCGCCGCAGGCGCAAGCCCGACGGAATACGGCAGCAAAGGCGACGTGGAGCTGAAGAAAAAAGATCCGACCGCCGGATACGAGATGATTTGGCCGGTGCATAAGGAAGGGCTCGACAAAAACAAAATTTGGACGGGAAGTTATAACCAGCTCGGCTGGAACGTGGCTTTGATCACGAAATCCGCCAAAGATCCGGAAAAAATCTTCGCGTTCCTCGATTGGCTGACAGGGGAAGAAGGAAGCCGCGTCATCATGTGGGGACCGGAAGGCATCCTGTGGAAAGGAACCGATGAAGAAGGATATCCGATCTTTACCGACACGTACATCAACGACGTGGAAAGACGCAGCAAGATCATGGACGCTACCGTCAACCTGCAGTGGAACGGCAACACGGTGTATATCGACAAATCCAAGATGAAGTTCGAAAAAACGCTGCCGCCTGAAAAGCAAAACTGGGAGAGCCGCTACCAGTCGTCCATCACGTGGAAAACGCAATATAACGCCACCGCATTCGTCAATTTGAACCCGATGCCGGACACGGAAGAAGGCATCATCCAACAAAGCGTGGACGAAATCTTCTCCGAATCGAGAGCGAAGGCGCTGTACGCCCAAAGCGACGAAGAGGTTTTGGCCATTTTGGACAAAGCCGAAAAAGATGCGATGGCCGTCGGTTACGACAAGCTGCTCGCGTTCAAAACGCAAAAATGGCAGGAGAACCTGAAAAAAATCGGCGGGTAACCGCAAAAAAATGGTATAATTGTCATATATAACGATACTGAACTATCGATTAGCTATCGTGCGCGCTAGGCCGTCCCTCGGGGCGGCTCATGCGTTTATGCGGCGAATTCCATGTACAGCGTTCGGCTGTGAACTATTCGGTCAGGAGATGATTTCATGTATAAAGCTTTAATCGTCGATGATGAAATCCTCGATTTGGAAGGGATGAGGACCTTCATACCTTGGACTGAGCTTGGCCTGGAAGTCGTGGATGCCGTGCATAACGGCTTTGAAGCCTTGAGCGTCATGGAAAGAGAAAGCATCGATGTCCTTGTCACGGACGTACATATGCCGGGCATGTCGGGCCTGGACCTTGTCAGAAAAGCAAAAGAGTTATACGGCCGCATCAAAGTCATTTTTGTAAGCGGATACCAGGATTTTAACTACGTCAAGCAGGCGATTTCGCTCCATGCCTACAACTATGTCCTGAAACCGATGGACGACACGGAGTTGACCGAAGCCTTAAAAAAAATCGTGCTGGAGCTTGACGCGGAAAGACAGCGGGAAAAAACGGAGCAGGCTTACCGGCAAACCGCCAAAAACGAATACCTCCTGCAGCTTCTCGAGGGGAACTTCACGGAAGAGGCGGAAACGATCCTGCTTGAGCATTACGGCCTCAAACACGCAAGCTGGCCCGCCCGGGCCGCCGCGCTTGAAATCGACGATCTGGGCTGGAAGCTGGAGGCGCTGCCGGAGCATGTGAAGCAGGAATGGTTCAACCGATTTTACGAATCGGCGCTGCCGATTTTTGAAGCCGCAGGCATCCGCCATATCGGGCGTACCTCCAAGCAGCGGATTTTTCTGCTGGCCGAATGCGGGGCACAAGAACCGGATCTGGAGCAGGTCATTCGGCAGCTTCATGCGCTTCAACCTTATTCCGTGACCATCGGATTAGGGAACCGGGCGGATGGCCTTCCGGGGCTTAGGGCTTCTTACGGAGAGGCGCTCACCGCGCTGGATTACAAGCTGATCGTCGGCAAAGGAAAAGTGATTCCGCATGAAAAACTGGAAGCCGAAAGGGGCGGGGAGATCCAGGCGGCGGACCTGCCGCTCGAACCGCTTTTAAACGCCGTGCTGCATTACGACCTGGTGAAAATCAGCGATGAAGTGGACGGTTTGTTTGCGGCGGCGGCCGGAATGCGCTCCAAAGTCCAAATCCAGTATTTCGTGATGAACATTTGGCTGAGACTGGAAAGCCAGCTCAAATCGCTCAGCGACAACATGTTTCAGACACTTCAGCACGACGGGCTGCCCAGTCCCGATATGATGCTGAAATACGAAACGCTTCACGATATCCGATCCTGGTTAAGGTACCGGTTGTTCAGCGCCGCCGAAATCATCCAGAACAAAAGGCAGAAAAAAAGCGCCAAGCTGGTCGAAGAGATGATCCGTTACGTCCGGGAACAGCTGCATGATAACGTCACGCTCAAAGAAGTGGCCGACTATCTGTCCTTTTCGCCGAATTATCTGGGTTCGCTGTTCAAGGAGGTTACGGGGACGAATTTCAGCGAATACGTGATTATGATGCGCATGGAGAAGGCGGGAGAGCTGCTCAAGGATCCCCGGATTAAAATCTATGAGGTCGCCGACAAGGTCGGGTACCGGTATATGCCGTATTTCAGCCGCCAGTTTAAAGAAGTGTTCGGCATGACGCCGGGCGAATTCAGGAGAAAGATGTAACGTATGAAAAACCAAAACCGGTTGGATTCCAAGCAACGCATGTTCATGCCCTTCGGCATGAAGCTGTTTTTCTCTTATATGATTCTGATCATCGTCCCCATCTTTATTTTCGGGTATATTGCCAATACCATCCTGGTCGACCTTTACGGCAAACAGATGAATACCAACTTAACCGGCACGATGGCGCAGATCCGCGACAACATCAATTACAAGCTGGAGGACACCCAGCGGTTGTCCGATACGCTGTATTTCGACGAAAGCTTGCCGCTGGAGATTATGAGCTACGAGGAAGGGTGGGTCAGCTACCAAACGACGACCAAACTGCTGATTCCGAAATTCCGCCAGACCGTGGATTCGACCAACCGCAAAATATGGATGAGCATTTATTTGAAAAACGAGACGCTGCCGGAAATCTACAACAACGACCTGTCCGCCGCCGATCCGCTCGCCAAAGGGAAACATTGGGATTTGTTTCATCTGCGCCGGATCATGGACAAACCCTGGTATGCGGAGTTTCCGAAGGAGGATTACGGCAAAACGGTCGTATGGCAGCAAGTCGAAGACGACGGCAGGTTCGGCCGGATCAGCCTGCTGCGGCGGCTCGTGGATACGCGCAATCCGCTGGATCTGGAGACGATCGGTTTCATGCGGATCAGCGTGTACCTTTCGGAAATTTTCCAGAGCGTGGACATCAACAAATTCGGGAGCGGCAGCATGCTGCTTATTCTCGACGAAAACAACCGCATCATTTACGGTTCGGGCGAAAACGTCCCCGACATGCATTCCGATTACGAGTTGATGGACGTATCCAGGTTTACGGTGCTTAGCGAAAGCCTGCCCAAGCTGAACTGGAAAATGACGGCGCTAGTCCCCGACACGATCATTCAGCAGGAGACCCGGAAAATCAATTTGCTCACGATCGTCATCTGTTTGGCAAGTTTCGTCGTGGTGCTCCTTTTCGCTCTGGGCGTCTCCCGCTTTTTTTCCAAACGGGTGTCCAAAGTCGTGTCCATTTTAAACCTGTTTCAGCAGGGGGATTTTCATAAGCGCTTTCATTATAAAGGCAACGACGAATTTACGATGATCGCCGCCTCGCTGAACAGGCTGGGAGAGCAGACGGAACGGCTGATTCAGGAGGTCTACCTGACCAACCTGAAAAAAAAGCAGGCGGAGCTTGAGACGCTGCAGGCTCAAATCAATCCGCATTTTTTGTACAATACGCTTTCTTCGATCAGCCGGCTGGCCAAATTCGGACAGGTGGACAAGCAGCATCAGATGGTGATGAACTTGGCGAAATTCTACAGGCTATCGTTAAACGACGGGCAGACGATCATCGCCATTCATAAGGAGCTGGAGCAAACGCAGGCGTATTTGGACATCCAACAGGTAAAATACGGGGAACGCATGGAAGTGGAGTTTGACATCGAGCCTAGAATCGTCAATTATATGACGGTCAAGCTGATCCTGCAGCCGTTTTTGGAAAACGCGCTGCAGCACGCCTGGCGCGGAGACCACATTTATATCCGCGTGAGCGGCCGGATGGAGGAAGAGACGGATTCGATTGTATTCGAAATCATGGATGACGGCAGCGGCATGCCCAGGGAGATGCTGAAGCAGGTCGTCTCCGCGATGAACGCACCCGGTGCGCCGGGAAGCCACGGAAGGGGAAGAGGATACGGAATCCGCAACGTAAACGAACGGATCAAGCTGTATTTCGGCAAAGATTACGGCGTACAGCTGTACAGCACCCCGGGCATCGGCACGACCGTCCATATTCGCATTCCGCTGGAGCGCACGGCCTACCAGGGGAAGGAAACGCTGGATTCGAAATGGACGGGATAAAGGAAGCCCCCGCGTTAGCCGAAAAATTTCGGCAGGCGGGGGCTTTTTGGCGTGGCGCAAGGCCAGGTTAACCCGGGCTGCGTGAAAGCGGGATCGCGCCACCGCGGCCGCTTGATCATGAACGACCCAGCGTGCTTGCTGCCAAGCTTCCGGAATGCGGGATTATCCCCTATCGTCCGAAGAAAGATCCAGCCAGGCGAGCTCCTCGCGCGTCAGCTTGATGCGGGAACCTTCGTCGCAGGAACGCAGCTCTTCTTCGGATTGGGCGCCGATCAGCGCGCAGGTCGGGAAAGGCTGGTTCAGCACGTACGCAAGCGCGATCTGGATCGGAGTGGCGTTTTTCTCCGCGGCAAGCCGTTTGGCGCGCTCCAGCCGCTCCCAGTTGGCATCGCTGTAAAAGACCCGGACCAGGTCGGCGTTATCGCGGTTTTCGGGCGTGAACCTTCCCGTAAAGAAACCTCTGGCCTGGGAAGACCAGGAGAACAAAGGAAACTGCTCCGCTTCATGCCATTGGCAGGTTTCTTCGTCCGCCGATACGCAGCCGGGCCAAAACGGTTCGTTCGCTTTCGCGAGGCTCAGGTTCGGGCTGCTGAAGGAGAAGCCGGTCAACCCCTTTTCCGCCGCATAAGCGTTGGCGTCGCGGATCCGCTCCCATGTCCAGTTGGACACGCCGATGGCGCGTACGGTCCCGTTTTTGACGTATTCGTTCAAGATTTCGATGACTTCGCCCGCAGGCACGTTCGGATCGTCCCGGTGCAGGGCATACATGTCGATATAGTCGGTTTGCAGGCGCGACAAGCTGGCGGTGAGGTCATGTTTGATCGCCTCCCGGCTGACGCGGGGTCCGTGCTGGTCGTGATGCGCGCCTTTCGTCAAAATGACCCACTCGTCCCGGTTGTTTCTTTCCTTCAAATACCGCCCGATCACTTCTTCGCTTTGTCCCCCGCAATAAATATGCGCCGAATCGACGGAATTGCCTCCGGCGGCGAAGAAGGCGTCCATGTTGGCCGCCGCCTTTTCGTAATTTTCGTGATAAAAGTAGTCCGAACCTTTCATCAGCCGCGAAACTTTTTTATCCAAGCCTTGCACCGAAATGTATTCCATGGCAAGTGACCTCCCTGAAGGATTGTATGATGATTTCACCCTTATATCCCTAGACGGAAATATCCAAGACAACGAATTCCTGTTGCAGCAGTTGGTCTTCTAGATAACGTGGCCGGCAATCACAGTTCGACCCGGACATGCTCCCTTGCCGACCGCAGGCAGGCATCGATAACCCGCATATTCCGGATGGCATCTTCCGGCTCGAAGCGGAGGGGGCGCCGGTGAATGATGGCAGTCGCCAAGTGGTCGGCCTGGAGCGCATAGGCGTTCACCTTCGGCACTTCGATTTCTTTGCGCTCCCCGAGCGCCGTCAAGAAAAAGTTGTCGCTTCCGACGAAAGCGGAAGGGAGCTCGATGATGCCTTCGGTTCCCAAAATCTCGAGCGGATTCCGGAAAGCCGCCCACATGCCGCAATCAAACGTCAGGGCTACCGATCCTTCGAACTCCAGAAGCCCCGAAGCCATCATGTCGACGTCATCATGCTCCGCGGAGAAAAAGGCGTTTACCGTTGCCGCGACCGGTTCTTTGCCGAGGAGCATCCGGGCCGCATGGATCGGATAGCAGCCGACGTCGTAAATCGACCCGCCGCCCCATTCCTTTTTGTAACGGACGTTGCCCTTGTCGCCCGCGTTATTGAACGTAAACGCGCCGCGGATTCCGCGGATGTCGCCGATCGCCCCGGAAGAGATCAAATCCCGGATCATATCGTAGCGGGGATGGTAACGGTACATAAACGCTTCCGACAAGTATACGCCGGCGGCTGCCGCCGCTTCCGCCATTTCCACGGCTTCGGCTTCGGTCAGGGCCAGCGGTTTTTCGCATAAAATGTGTTTGCCGGCCTCAGCCGCGCGGATCGTCCATTCTTTGTGAAGATGGTTCGGCAGCGGTATGTAAACGACATCGATGGAAGGGTCTTCGAGCAGCTCCTCATAACTTCCGTAGGCCACCGGGATGTTTAGTTGTTCCGCCGTTTGTTTGGCTTTATCGAGATCGCGGCTTGCGATGGCATGCACCTCGTTCAGTTCGGACTCTTGCACGCCCGGTATGACGGAACGTTTGGCAATGCCGGCACAGCCGAGAATCCCCCATTTTAATGTTTTCGGACTCATCGGGATCATCAACTCCTTTATGGTTCGGAAAGCCCCGCAAACGGCGATGAAAACGGTTTACCTGATTTGCGGTTGAAGGCTTTATAATATGATATTGCCATTATAAAATAGCGAATTTAAAATTAATATAATACGATTTTGCAATCGATTATAAATATATTGTCATTTATGGAGATGAGACCGTGCAAAGGCAAATTCACCTGCTGACGCTGCCCGACATGCCGTTTTTTTGCTTTCCGGAATCGGTGGGCCATTACCGGCAAGAACCGGAACACAGCGTTTTTCGGGAGGCGGGGGCGTTAAACAATTTTAATATCCATTACGTCGCCGCAGGCAAAGGGTACGTTGAGATCGACGGGGAGACCCACGAGCTGGGGCCGGGGGAGGCCGTGCTCTATTTCCCGATGCAGCGCCAGCGGTATTACAGCAGCAAGGAGGAGCCGTGGGACGTGCGCTGGATCCATTTTTACGGGACGGGACTCCAGGAATATTTGATCGGCAGAGGTTTTCATGAGAGTCCGTTGTGGACCGTCCGCAACCGGCAAGCGTTCGAGCAGGCCCACGAGGCGCTGCTTCATGAAGCCGAAACCTACCGGATGCTGCATTCTTCCCATCTATCCACGCTGACGTATGCGCTGCTGACCGAATTTATCGCGCATGCGGCCGCATTAACCCGGGGCAATTCGAAAACGTCGGGCAACCGGATCCTGGAATTGCTGCCCGTCATGCAGCAGGAGGCCGCGCAGCCGTTTATCCTGGAGGAATGGGCGGGGAGGCTTGGCGTCAGCAGCTATTATTTCTGCAAGCTGTTCCGCAGCGTCACGGAAATGACTCCGATGGAATTCGTGACGAGATGCCGGCTGCAGATGGCCAAACAGTGGCTGCTGGAGAGGAAGGAGACGACGATCGGCCAAATCGCCAAAGATGCCGGGTATCCGAGCGTCAGTTACTTCAACAAACGGTTTATGGAGCATGAGGGCATGACCCCGACGGCGTATCGGCGGTTGTACGGGGTGTTGTCATGAAGCGGGGCAAGCGAACCATCAATTCATGGATTATGACCGGCCGTCGTTCGTCAAGAAGACCGATAGCTCGTTTGCCATGGCTGGGAATCATGATAAGAGAATATGGAGGGAAACCATGATGAAAGCGATCGTCTTTGGCGCAACAGGCGGTACGGGATTGCAAGTCGTCAAGCAGCTGCTGGATCTGGACTATCAAGTGACGGCGGTTGTGCGGGAGCCTTCCCGGTTTACGGAGAACGGCAAAAAGCTGCATATCGTTCAAGGAGATGTTTTGAATCCGTCGTCTTTGCTGAAACCGATGGAAGGAGCGGACGTTGTTCTATCCGCGCTGGGGGTAAATCACCGCAAACCGTCAAACGTGTATTCCGAAGGAACCCGTAATATCATGAACGCGATGCGTCATGCTGGAACAAAGCGGATCGTTTGTTTGTCGGCGTCTACGCTCGCCCTTCCTCCGGAAACGCCGTTGTTATCCCGCATCATTACGGAACAAATCGTGATGCGTTTGTTTAAAAATCTGTATGAGGACATGGCTCGCATGGAGCACGAGATCAAAAACTCAGGGCTGGATTGGACCATTATTCGACCGCCAAGATTAGTGGATGGTCCCCCGAGGGGACATTACAGAGTGGCCGTAAACGAACCCATGAAAAAGCCCAAGGGACTCCAAGGACTTACGCGTGGAGATTTGGCATCGTGCATGATCGAGCAGGTACATCATCCCAACTCCATTCGCGGCATCGTGGAAGTGACCTATTAACAGCCAAATGGCAATCCATCAATAAAACGGCAGCCCGTTCAAAAAGAACGGGCTGCCGTAGGATAGAGTCACATTCTAAGCAGACGATGGTCGGTAAGAACTAACGGACTTCCATCCGTTAAGCCGGAGAAATGGTTGCGGGCTGTGCCTCGACGGCGCCTCCCGAAGCCCCCTGCTGCAGCTGATACATTTGATAATATCGGCCGCCAAGCAGCATCAGCTCGTCATGCGTGCCGCGTTCGACGATTTCCCCGCGGTGCAGAACGAGGATCTGATCGGCGCTGCGGATGGTTGACAGGCGGTGCGCGATAATGAACGTCGTCCGGCCTTTTTTCAGCACCTCCAGCGCGGATTGGATCAGGCTTTCGGTTTCGGTATCGATGTTGGCCGTCGCTTCGTCCAGAATAAGGATCGCCGGGTCGTAGGCAAGCGCGCGCGCAAAAGAGATCAACTGCCGCTGCCCCGCGGACAACGTGCTGCCTTTTTCGATCACCGGCTCGTCGAAGCCTTGCGGCAAATGGGCAAGAATCCGTTCGGCGCCCACGTCTCGCAGCGCCTTTTCGATTTGCTCGCGCGATATTTTCTCGTCCCCGAGGCTGACGTTCGAAGCGATGGTACCCGTGAACAGGTACGGATCCTGGAGCACGATCCCCATATGATGCCGGATCCACTGCTTCGGCAACTCCTTGACGTCCTGGCCGTCGATCGTAATCGTCCCTTTTTGCGGGTCGTAAAAACGGAACAGGAGGTTGATGATCGAGCTTTTGCCGGAGCCGGTATGGCCCACGAGCGCAACCGTCTGGCCTTGCTTCGCTTCGAAGCTGATGTTTTTCAGCACGTAGTTTTCTTTTTTATAGGCAAACGATACGTTTTTGAACTCCACGTCGCCTTTGTAACGCGGCATCGTGCCGTCCGTTACGTCCTCGCCCGGCTCATCCATCAGCGTGAAGACCCGCCCGGCGGATACCATGGAGGAATCGAGCGCCGCGAGCTGGTTCACCATGCCGGTAATCGGCTGGAACAAGCGGCCGAGCACGTCGACGAAGGCGTAGAGGACGCCCAGCGATACGGCCGTTCCGCCCGACAGCGAACCGAATCCGAAGTAGGCGAGGATGACCGCAAACGAAAAGCTGCGGAGCACGTTCACCAGGTTATGCGACGTAAAAGCGTTCAGGTTCAGCATTTTGTTCTGGTGTTTCATGTAATCGTCGTTTAACGCTTCGAATTCCTCGCGGGTTTGCTTGTGTCTGCGGAAGACGCGGATAATGGACATCCCTTGGATCGATTCGTTGATGATGGCGTTGATTTCGCTCAGGCGAGACCGGATGATCGTATTGTATTTGGTCGCAAGCTTCCGGTACAGCACGATCCAGGCGATCAGGAGCGGAATGATGAACAGGCAGACGAGACCAAGCCGCACGTCCAGCAGGAAAAGCGCGATGTAAACGCCCGTAATATAAATGACGCCGGAGCTGAAATTGGCGAGCACGGCCACGAACAGGTCCTTTACCGCTTCGGTATCGTTCGTGATCCGGGAGACGACTTTGCCGGCAGGCAGCGTGTCGAAAAAATAGACCGGCAAACGCTGCATATGGGCATAAACGTCGTTCCTGAGCTTTTGAATGACCTTGTTGGCGGATGCTTGCAGCCAGTACGTTTTGCCGAATTCCGTAAAGATGCTGATGACCAAAAAGACGCAGTACAAGCCCACCAGCTTCAATATTCCGGGGATTTCAGGCTTGTAAAAGGAATACAGCTCGGCGGCCGACAGCTTTTCCGCCGGATATTGCGCCACCTTGTCGCCGTATTTGATGGTCATCAGGCCGTCCGCAAAGGTTCGTTCGCCTTCCGGGGAAGCCACGGGCTGGTTGATGAAATAAAAGCTGCGTCCGGACTGCAGCAGGCGCACCTCGGCGCCCTTCGTTTCGCCCGGCTCGAAGCGGTCGCCCCGCTTGTAATAATGCCCTTTATATTCGGCCGCTTGCTCGGCCGACGCCGTTTCGTAATAGGGACGTTCGATGCCCAGCATATGATCGTCGATCATGCTTTTGGCGATGAAAGGTCCGGCCAGTTCCGCCCCGACGCCGATGGCAAGGGCGATAAATGCGGCGATGAAAATGCCTTTGGCGGTCAGCGCGTATTGGAACAAACGCCTTCCGGTCCCGGGATTAGGAGTCATATGATGCTTCCTCCTCGTTCGTCAGATTGTTTTCGACCTGCTGCCGTTCGAACTGCTCGCGGTACCACCCGCCGCGTTCCAGCAGCTCGGCATGGGTTCCTTCTTCGATGATGCGTCCTTCGTCCAGCACGATGATCCAATCCGCATGTTCGATCGCGGAAAGGCGGTGGGTCGAAATCAGCGTGGTTTTTCCGGCGCGATGTTCGCGGATGTTATCCACGATGCGCGCTTCCGTGCGGGCGTCGACGGCGGAGAGGGCGTCGTCCAGGATCAGGATTTCCGGGTCGGAGATAAAAGCCCGGGCCAAAGATACGCGCTGTTTTTGTCCTCCCGAAAGCGAAACGCCTTTTTCGCCGACTAGGGTGTCGAGACCGTCGGAGAGCGTGTGCAGGTCCTTATCGAATGCGGCCGTGGCGATGGCGTTCATGATGGTGCCGTCATCCGCCTGATGTTTGCCGAATTGGATGTTTTCGCGGACCGATTTGGAGAACAGGATCTGCTCCTGCGGCACGTAGCCGATCCAGCCGTGAAGCTGGTCTTTGGCGATTTGCTCGATCGGCGTATCCGAGATGAGGATTTCGCCGGTTCCGGTCGGATACTCGTGCAAGAGCTGCTTCAGCAGCGTCGATTTGCCGCTTCCCGTCCGCCCGACGACGCCGAGCGTTTGCCCGCGCCGGATCGAAAGGTTGATATGCTTCAGATTATCCACCGTCGAGGTGGGATAACGGAACGTCACGTCCTTGAACGCAATGGTGTCCGGCGAATCGACGCGAACCGGCTGAGGGACGTCCTGCACGTCGGGAACGACCGACAGCGTTTCGTCGACGCGGTCCAGCGACGCGCTTCCCCGCTGCATGATGTTAATCAATTCGCCGATGGCGAACATCGGCCAAATCATCATCCCGAGGTACATATTAAACGATACGAGGTCGCCGAGGGTGATCTGGTTTTTGAATACGAGATAAATGCCGAAAGCAAGCCCGATCACGTAGCTGAGCCCGACGCACAGCCGGATGGTAGGCTCGAACAAGGCGTCCAGCTTGGCGACGCGCATATTTTTGCGGTAGACGTCATCGGCGATCACCTGGAAACGGCGTTCGTCCGATCTTTCCTGAACGTAAGCACGGATGACGCGCACGCCGGCCACCGACTCCAGCACCTGGTCGTTCATGTCGCCGAAAGCGTCTTGGGCTTCCGTGTAACGTTCATGAATGACTTTGCCGTATATTTTCATCGCAATCGCAATGAACGGCAGCGGCAGGATGGCGGCGAGCGTCAGCTTCCAGCTGATCAGGAAGCCCATGGCAAACAGGATCACGGCGAGATACGCCGTCGAGTCGGTCATGACGAGCATGCCGAACCCGGCCGTATTGGCGACGGCGCGCAGGTCGTTGGTCGCCCGGGCCATCAGGTCGCCGGTACGGTTCCGTTCGAAAAACGGCGGCGTCATGCGCAGCAGCTGGTTCATGTAACGGGAGCGCAGGATGCGCTCCACCAGATTGGCGCCCCCAAACAGCTTGTGCATCCATATGTACGTGAAGATGTAGATCAGGATCAGGGTCACGATGATCAGCGAGATGTATTTCGCGAGCGATGCCCAGGTGATGGAGCCGCGCACGATTTCATCGATGGCGCTTCCCAGCAGCCGGGGCGGAAACAGCTCGCCGATGCCGCAAATGATCAGCATGAACAGGCCGATTAAGTAGCGTTTTTTTTCTTGGCGGAAAAACCAGCCCAGTTTCTTTAATACAGAGAACAAATCTTTCACTTCCCTTCCTACGTTTCTCTTTGTGCCGGTAAGTCAACTGCCGGAGAACAAGGACATTAAAAAAAGGCATACTGCCCGTAAACGGACGATATGCCTTTGCGATCCAAACATCTATCATGCGTACGGTTGACGGTAGACGCAAGCCGAGCATGAGGAATGGCTGATATTCGTTGGCTCCTTGAAACCTGTTTCCAAATTTCAACAATCAGTTCCACCAGCTGGGCTGCGACGGTATTCAATTGTCGGTTGATTCCGTTGATGATCGATGAAATTGAACACGTTCGCCCACCCTTTCTTCGGTCAGGATTTGACGGCGCCTGGGGCGGGAAGCCCGGGTACCCGTCATACCTTCTGGTAATAAATTGAATTTCAGACCTCGTATGCTGAGAATTTTATCACCCTCCTCGAACGTCTGTCAATTTATATTTTCCTAAGTCGCCATATTCAAGTTATGATATATTGGAGATAGGCAATGACGTTGCCTAGCCACAACAACGAAGGGAATGAAGCAGATGGAACTTCGAATCAGCAACGACGCGGCAAAATGGTACATCAAGGAACTGGAGCTGCAGCCCGGCAGCGCGCTTCGCTTCTTTCCCCGCTATAGCTCTGGAGGGGGCCTTCATCCCGGCTTTTCGCTGGGCATCTCGGTCGAAGGGCCCGAGCGTCCGCTGCTCAAGCAAGAGGTCGAAGGGATCACCTTTTTTATAGAAGAGCAGGACGGTTGGTATTTGGAAGGTTATGATCTGGTCGTTCGGTACTTGGAATCCCTGGATGACATTGATTATGTTTACGAAGCGAATCAAGATCGTACGCCTTCAAGCGCCGGGTAATCAGCAAATTGGGATTTGCGGAAGGAGGGAGAAGCTTGTCTCATTTGGACCGTGATTTCCGCCAATACATTAAAAAAACGTCCAAAATTACCGTGCAGGTAGCGATCCTCGTCAGAAACAAAGCCGGGGAGATGCTGTTGCAGCAGCGGGCGGGGGCTGAGGAATGGGGGCTTCCCCTCGGGTCCATGACACCTGGAGAATCGCTGGAGGATGCGGCCCGCCGGGAGCTGTGGGAGGAGACGTCCCTGACGGCCAAAGAGGTCAGGCTGGCGCAAATGTTTTCCGGCCCGGAATTCAAAAAGGTCGCCAAAAACGGGGATGAGGAATTTTTGGTCATTGCGCTGTACGAAGCCGACGGGCTTCAAAGCGAGCTTGATTTTAAGGCCGAGGTGAACAAGGCGCTCCGTTTTTTCGGAGAGCCGCTGCCGGCCCTCGATGCGCTTACCTTAACTCTCCTCGAGCACTGCCGCGGATAACGAATGCCGCGCATGAAAAAACTCCTTTCCGGCCGGAAAGGAGTTTCTTGCTGACCGCGCCCGAAAGGGCGCCGGGGATCAAATATGGTGCGAAAACGGATCGGATTCCACCGCGAACTGGAAATCGTCGATGTCATATACCGTGACCGGTACCGCGGCGTCGATGATGCGGTGAATCAGCTCGGGCTGATCCGTCAGCAGCGGCACCTGCTCCCGCTGGGAAACGAGCAGCAGCTCCGTTTCGACCGGATCGAAAAATTCCCCGTACGGAGCGGTATCCATGGCGTTGACCACGGTGATCCGCGCCGTTTCGCCGATCAGGATGGAAGAGCTTTTGGCCCAAGGCGCGTTGAGCCCTTTTTGGATCTTTTTCTTGTTTAACGGCTCTTCGAGATAATCGACGAGTTCCCTGATTTTTTCTTTCACGTGTTTGTCGTCGTCGCTGTTGCTCATGAGCGGCTCGTCGCTGGAAATGAATTCGTACAGCTCGAGCAAACTGGTATACGGTACCATATATTCAACCGGCACGGGAGTCAGCAGCAGTTCTCCGTAAATCGCCAGCATGACAGCTTCCGTAACGAATTGTCTTGACATTTGGGTCCTCCTGAAGGTCCTGCCGCAGCGGCAAGGGCTATGGTTTCGATAGATTTGGGCGCAAGAAAACGTTTCTTGCAACTTAAGGATATATAATCATTGTAAAGGGGAAATGTCAACCGGTGAACGGCCCGCCTCTTCCGGTCAGCCCAGGGAATCCGCGCAAAAACCTATCATACAAGCCTGAAAAGGGGAGTGTACAATCACTTGAATCATTGGAAATCTTATTATCGATTCGTCAAACCTTATACGAAATGGATTGTTTTAACGTTGATCATCGGGATGGTCAAATTCGGGATCCCGCTTACGCTGCCGATGATTTTGAAATACGTCGTGGACGATTTGCTTCTCAATCCCCAAAAGACGCTGGAGGAGCAGGTCACGCAGCTGTTTCTGATTTTGGGCGGCGCTCTGGTATTGTTTATCGTCGTGCGCGGACCCGTCGAATATTTGCGGCAGTATTTTGCCCAGTTCATCACAAGCAGGGTATTGTTCGACATGCGGAACAAGCTGTATGCCCATCTTCAGCGGCTTTCCTTGCGCTATTACCAAAACACGAAGGTCGGCGAAGCGATATCCAGGTTCATTAACGACGTCGAACAAACGAAAAACATCGTGGAAGTCGGCATGATGAATATTTGGCTGGACATGTTCACGCTGCTGTTCGTGCTTGGGGCGATGTTCTATCTGAATCCGGTGCTTACGCTGGTGGCGATTGCGATCTTGCCGCTGTACGGCATCGCGGTCAACATTTTATACAAGCGGCTCAAAAAGCTGACCAAAGACCGCTCGCAGGCACTGGCCGGCATACAGGCCTATTTGCATGAACGGATCCAGGGAATCTCCGTAATCCGCAGCTTTACGCTCGAACGCCATGACCATCGGCAGTTTACCGAAATCAACCGGAACTTTTTGAATAAAGCGATGGCCCAAACGCGCTGGAATGCGCTGACGTTTGCCGTGATCAATACGTTGACCGACATCGCGCCGCTGCTCGTCATCGGCTACGGAGGCTACCGCGTCATCCACCATAGCTTGACCATCGGCACCTTCGTCGCCTTTTTCGGTTATCTGGACAAGCTGTACGCGCCCCTCAAACGGCTGATCAACTCATCCACCGTGCTTACCCAAGCTTCCGCTTCGCTGGAGCGGGTGATGGAGCTGATGGACGAGCCGTACGACATCGTCGATGCCGAGGATGCGAAAAAATTGGATGCCCCGGCGCGTTCGATTACGTTTGACGGGGTCTGGTTCAAATATAACGAGCAGGGCGATTGGGTGCTCAAAGACGTCAACCTGGAGATTCGCCACGGACAAACCGTCGCCTTCGTCGGCATGAGCGGCGGGGGGAAATCGAGCCTTATTTCGCTGATCCCGCGATTTTACGACATTCAAAAGGGCAGCGTGTCCATCAACGGGCAGGACGTACGAAAACTGACGATGGAAAGCGTCCGCGGTTCGGTCGGCATGGTGCTTCAGGACAACTTTTTGTTCAGCGGATCGGTGAAGGACAACATTCTTGTCGGCAATCCAGACGCTACGGACGAAGAAGTCAAAGAAGCGGCCATCCGCGCCAACGCCCATGATTTCATCATGGATTTGCCGGACGGCTACGATACGGAAGTCGGGGAACGGGGCGTCAAGCTGTCGGGCGGGCAAAAGCAGCGGATCGCCATCGCCCGCGTGTTTTTGAAAGGCCCGGACATTCTCGTGCTGGACGAAGCGACGTCGGCGCTGGATTTGGAGTCGGAGCATTTGATTCAGCAGGCGCTGCAGTCCTTGTCCGCGAACCGGACGACGCTGATCGTTGCCCACCGCCTGTCGACGATCACGCACGCGGACCAGATCGTGGTCATGGAACACGGCATGATTACCGAACAGGGAACGCATGCCGAGCTGATGGCGATCGGCGGCAGCTACGCCCGACTGTTTAACGTGCAGCATCTCGAGGTATGAACGCAAAAGAGCCTTGGCTGAAGAAAGCCAAGGCTCTCAGAGTGTCGAGAAAGTCCAACGGACTTTTCGACACTCTATTTTTTATATGGGGAATCATATCTTTTAAAATAAAAATCGATTTAAAGCGCTCTGAGAACCCTACTTCAGTGACCGACGAGGCAATTTTAAACCCCCTGCAAAAAAACAGGGGGTTTCTCGACAGCCTGAGAGCCTTGGCTGAAGAAAGCCAAGGCTCTTTTTTTTGCGAAAATGGATGATCATGTTTTTCCGATCAGAAGCGATAATATCCCGGCCGCGATGAGCGGGCCGACCGGCACGCCGCGCAGCAGCGCCACGCCAAGCACGGTCCCGATCAGAAGCCCGGCGACGACCGTCGGATTCATCGACATCAGGGTCGCTCCCCGGCCTCCGAGATAGGCAACCAACATGCCGACGGCGATCGCAAGCAGCGATTTCCAGTTCAAAAACGATTCCCCGATCGTTTGCAGGCTCATTTTTCCGCTCGCGAGAGGCGTCATGACGCCAATGGTCAAGATGATGATGCCGACCGTCAGCCCGTATTTCTCAAGCCAAGGAAACAGCTGATGCAAATGGAGCACCCGGATCAGCAGCAGCACGATCATCGCTATGGTGATCGGCGTATTGCTGCTGATGATGCCCAGAGCCGCCATAAGCAGCAAAATCAATGACGTGAAGTCCATCCGGATCCCCCTTCGCTGTAAACGAATTCGATGATTTCACATAAAACGCCCGAAGCCCGGCTGACGCCTAAGGCGTACCGGCGCCTTCTATACAGCAGTATTCTTACCGCAGGCGAAAAATATCCGTTTTCGGCCGAACGGCCATGGCCGGGCGCCAAAAACGGATGTTTTATCGTTATCCTCTGGTTTTCATGATATGCTGCGCGATCAGGGCGCCATGTTTGCGTCCCGTTTCAATGAACACCTCGTTCGCGTTCCGCCCCGAGGCGATTACGCCGGCCACGTAAAGGCCGGGTACGTTGCTTTCCATCGTTTCCGGGTCGTACCGCGGTTTTTCCATGTCGTCGTCAAGCTCCACGCCGCAGGAGGTGAGAAGCTTCCGGTCCGGGCGGAATCCGGTCAAAGCCAGGACGAAATCATTTTCGATCCGGACCTTATCGCCGTTTTTGCCCGTAATTTCGACCGAATCCTCGGTAATTTCCGTGACGTGCGACTGTACGTGCACGGTGATTTTCCCTTTTTCCACCATCGCTTCGAATACCGGCCGCACCCAAGGTTTGATGTTCTCGGACACCGTCTCGCCGCGGTAGATCATATCGATCCGGGCGCCGACGCGGATCAGTTCCATGGCCGCATCGACGGCCGAATTGCTGCCTCCGATGATGGCTACCTTCATGCCGCTGTAGGGATGAGCTTCGCGGAAATAATGCGTGACCTTGTCCAGCTCTTCCCCCGGAATGCCGATGTAGTTGGGATGGTCGAAGTAACCGGTCGAGATGACGACGTTTCGCGCTTCGTAGCGGTGATGCTTTCCGGTGCGGTCCGCCGTATGGACGACAAAGGTTTGGTCCGCTTTTTTCTCGACCGAAAGGGCTTCTTCGTATTGCGAAATTTCAAGCCCGTAATGCGAGGCGACCTTGCGGTAATAAGCAAGCGCTTCATACCGGTACGGCTTCTCGTTGGACGAAGGAAACGGAACATCGCCGATCTCCAGCAGCTCGGCCGTGCTGAAAAATTGCATATGGGTCGGGTATAAAAATATGGAATGCACGATGCAGTGCTTTTCGATGATCCGCGTGGAAAGCCCCCTGCGTTGACACTCGATGGCTGCGGATAATCCGCAGGGGCCGGCTCCGATAATAATGACATCTTGCATGACGTTTGGTTCCTCCTCTGACTAAAACAATTCACATACCATCGTAACGCAATTGACTGACAAAAACCAGCAGCATACCCGGGATTAAATGGGCGAAAACAGGTTGACAAATTTATTTAGACAAAGATATAATTAGCTTAAGATCAAATTAGATAATCATAAAATTAGTTGAGTTTTAAATGATTCGTATATCCATCGTTCGCGTCCATAACTCTAAAGAAAGGATGACAAATATGCAGCTCGAGAAAATCGTCAATTACCATAAGGCTTTGGCCGACCCGACCCGGCTTCGAATCCTGCTGCTGCTCTCCGAAGGCGAGATGAACGGCCAGGCGCTGGCCGAAAAACTGAACATTTCCCAGCCGACGGTGACTCATCACGCCGCGAAGCTCAGGGAGGCGGCGCTCATTACGGAACGCCGCGAGAAGAATACGGTTTATTTTGCCCAAAACCGTTATTTTATCCAGCAGCACGCGCAGGCATCGCTTGAATTGATCTTGAGGGAAGGAGGGAAAGAAATGACCACGACCGCAAATGAGCAAATGAAAAGCGCGGTGATCCGCAACTTTTTCGCCAAAGACGGACGCTTGCGTTCGATACCGGCCCAGTACAAGAAAAAGCTGATTGCGCTGGAGCATGTGGTGGAGCGGCTGGAACCGGGCCGAAAATACACGGAAAAGGAAATCAACGAGTTCATCAAACAGTTCCACGAGGATTATGCGACCATCCGCCGGGAATTCATCATGCACCAGTTCATGTACCGCGAAGACGGAATTTACGAGCTGAATCCGCGCGAGCTTTGGACCCGTTGGGAGGACGTCAAATAAAAAGGGCTTGACAACGGCTTCATCTGCTGGTTATGATGGCAGCATATGACAGGAAAGGAGACGATAAATCATGAAAAACAACACATCCATTGCCGCAAACGCCATTCGTTCGACAAGCATATCGGTCTCCTTTCATCGGCTTAAGAAGATTCCCGTGTTCTGATACGACATGAGGGAATGATTTTCATATGCCGCGGAGACCTGACGTCTCCGCGCTTTTTTTTGCCGTTTTGCGCGCAAAAGCCCCGGAGCGTTTCGTTCCGGGGCTTTTTGTGTCGGAGATGTCCTGCTTCAAACGGATGTTGCTGTAGACGAAAACACGCCGACAGGCGTTTTTCTGCGGGCTGCCGCGAAATTTCCCTGAACCCCGCCGCCGGACTTAACGGGCGGCCGAAGGAATGGGAACGGATGATGCGGCATCCCGGAATATATTGGCGCCGGCCCCGCAAGGGAACCGGCCCGACGATAACCAACTTTAGGGGGATTTGATTTGACAAATTTAACGCAATACGGTTGGAATGACCATTGGGACAAGGAATGGAGCAAGGAAGACCGCGGACTCCATCGACCCGGACGCATCACCGCCGATTTTGGACAGAAATTCAAGGTATGCACGGAAGAAGGCGAAGCATGGGGCGAGATGTCCGGCAAGATGAAACATGGGCTTCAGAGCGGAGCCCCTTATCCAGCCGTCGGCGACTGGGTGGAGTTTCAAATGCTTGAAGGGGAGGACAGGGGCGTGATCCACGGCATCCTTGACCGGAAAACGAACATTTCCAGGCAAAAGGCCGGGGCGAAATCGGCGCAGGAGCAGCTGATTGCCGCCAACGTCGATGTGCTGTTCCTGGTTACTTCCCTGAACGACGATTACAATCCGAGGAGAATGGAGCGGTACCTCATTATGGCCTGGAACAGCGGCGTTAACCCGGTCATTCTTTTAAGCAAGGCCGACCTGTGCGATGACGCCGACATCAAAGCCGCGGAAATGGAGTTGATCGCGCCGGGCGTGCCGGTTCATGTGGTGAGCGCCCTGGAGGACAGGGGAAAAGAAGCGGTCACCGGTTATTTGAGAGAAGGGGTGACGGTGGCGCTTACGGGTTCGTCCGGCTGCGGAAAATCGACGATCGTCAATTGGCTGGCGGAAACAAGCGCCCAGCGGACGCAGGGCATCCGCGAGGATGACAGCCGGGGACGCCATACGACGACGCACCGTCAGCTGTTTCTTCTGCCGCAAGGCGGTTTAATGGTGGATACGCCCGGCATGCGGGAGCTGCAGTTATACGACGACGACGGCGGAGGCTGGGAGCAGGCGTTTGCCGACATCGAGGCGATCGGCAGATCCTGCCGTTTTGCCGACTGCCGGCATGAGCGGGAAGCGGGCTGCGCGGTGCGCGCGGCGGTGGAATCCGGAGAGCTCGATGCCAAACGGCTGCAAAATTACCGGAAAACCCAGCGCGAGCTCGAATTTCAGATGAAAAAGGAAGCGCGCGGCCAGCGCAAAATGAACCGGACGGATCGGTCGGGAAAGGATCCCGTGCGGCGCAAATCGTCCTATTGGAACCAGCGTCTGCACGATGAATGAGATTCTTCCCCTGCCGGGCAGCAGAGCGGCTTGATTTCCGTGAAAGGGCTTTCGAAACGGGGTATAATCAGGCTTGCCCGATCCATATATAGATAATGAAGGAAGCTGCGGGAGGTGGAGAGTGTGGGGTTTGTGCACTTGTTTTGGGGATTTTTGTTTCTGATCGATATCCGCATCAACCAATTCGACATTTTGCCGGACGTGATCGGGTACGTGCTCTTCTTTCTCGGTTTCGTCAAGCTGGAGCGCAGGTCCAGCCATTTTCGGAGCGCCAAAACCGTATCGGTCACCTTGATCATTCTTTCGGTCGTCACGCTGATCCTGGAGCTGTCGCCGCCAACGTCATGGCTGTTTATGTTCCTGTATCAAGCCGTGGTTTTCATTTTGAATCTGTACATGGTGTTTCATATCTGCTACGGGATCGGCGACATGGCCGGGCGAAAGGGGCACCGGGCGTTTCAGAACAAGGCCGTGCAGCGCTGGCGGTGGTTTCTTGCCGTCATTGCCGCTACGTTCGTCGTCATGCTGATTGCGCCGCTCGTTCCGGGGCTGGCCATCGTCCTGGCGCTTGCGCTGATGATCGCTTCCGTCTGCATACACGTGCTGATGATGCTGCTGATGCAGGAAGCGGAGCATGTGCTTCGCCGCTAGTAACGACTGCGGCCCAGGCGGGCCGTAAAGCCCGTTCGCCGCTTGCTTGGACGAAGGGCGAAGCGTATGACGCAAGCGAATCCAAAAAAAGGAGCTCCGGATGACCGGGCTCCTTTATTTTGCGCGCAAAAAATCCCTCTTAATAGAGGGACAATGCGAGCGTGTCGTTTTCGCTTTTGCTGTGAAGAATGGCTTCGGAGCCTTCGATTTCGATGCTGATCAAGGAATCCAGGCATTTTTTGAGCGCTCTTTTGCCGTATTGAATCTTATTTTCCAAGGTGCCGCTGAGCAGCTTAAGTATTTTTTGAACGGATTGTTTGTTTTCAGTGGTAAAATATACAGGGATAAGTTTGTTTTGAAAACTGATTAGCATTCTCATAGAAAATCACCTCATTCGTGTTATTCCACAATTGCATTGTAAACCCCGATTATTAAAAAAACCTTAAAGAAAGCTTATAAATACTTAAATTGCATAAAATTTTCAAACTTTTTTCAAAGATTTAAAGAATGCGAATTATATGAGATAATAGAGTGGAATCCGCTTGTCGGAGGGAGTTCTTTCACTAAAACGAAACCGACGTACGACGAAAATAGCTATAAAAACCTATACCATTTCATGGTTACATCATTTAAAATAGTTAATTTGTCACAAATTGACATGATTCGGAGCGGATGATACATTATCATAGAAGTTATTGCATCTTGCGAATCATAGATTTGCAGGGAACAAGAGGTGTAAAATAATGATTCTTACCGTGGTCAAAAGCCGCCTGGAACGGGATTGGTTCGATATCGACGTGCCGGACGACTATCCCGTGCTTCAGTTGAAGGAAATGCTGGGCATGAGGGTGTACGGCGAAGCGCCCCGTGCCGGGCAGCAATATATATTGGAAGGGAAATTTCCGGACGGGCTGTGGTTTACGATCCGCGATCCGCAGGACGTGGCCGGGGCCGGGTTGAGGGAAGGGTGCCTGATCCGCCTGCAGCGCGCTTTTTCGACGACCGACGAGGAGGCGCCGGTATTCGGGAAAAGGAGCCTGTTTCAACATGATTCGATCGGGGTAATGGAGGATTAAGGGTTGAAATCTATGCAAATCAAATTACATAACCATGTTTGGGAAAGCAGAGGAGGAGCTGACGCATCGTGAATGTGTTGTACCAACGCTCGCCGCGAATCAAACCGGCGCTGAAGGAGGAGACGGTCGAAATCCCGAAGCCGCAGAACGAACCGAGCAAACCTTCGTTTTCGCTCATCTCGATTCTGCTGCCCGCCGTCATGACCGTCTTCAGCATCGGGTTTTACATATACATGAATTTGACCGGAAAAATGGGCAACAGCAATTATATGATGTTCCAAATGGTATCCGTGACGATGATGTTGACGTCGTATACGATTCCGTTTTTCGTCTATTTGGGCAACAAAAAGAAATACAACGAGCAGCTCAAAGAGCGGGTACGCCTGTATCATGCCGAGCTCGACAAGCATAGGGAAGAACTGGCCGCAGGGCATAAGGAGCAGGTGGACGTGCTGTTTGAGGTTCACGGGGATCCGGATGTCTGCTTTCATATTGTCAAAAACCGAAGCAGCGTGTTATGGGAACGTTCCTTCGGGGACGACGATTTTTTGCATACGCGAATCGGAACTGGCCAGGTCCCGTTTTACATGAAGGTCAACGCGCCCCGTCCCGACGGGTACGTCAAAGATCCTCTGATCGAAGCGGCGCAGGAGCTTGCCGGCGAATTCGAAACGGTGCCGGACGCGCCGATCGCGCTGCCGCTGTTTCAGGCGAAGGTGGTCGGGATCGTGGGGGACCGGGATTCGGTCATGAACGCCCTGCGGGTCATCGTCGCGCAAATGACGGTCCGCCATTCGCCGGATGAGGTCAAGCTGGCCGCTTTTTATGAGGAAAAAGATGCCGAAGAATGGGATTGGATGCGATGGCTGCCCCATACCTGGGACGAAAGCCGCAGCTACCGCTATATGTCGGATCGGCGAAGCACCGCCCACCAGCTTGCGGATGAACTGTTCCAGCGGCTGGGACGCCGCAAGTCCTCCCGCCACGAGCAGAAAAAAAAGACGGCTCAACTGCCGATCCAGGTCGTCCTGCTGTCCAGCGGGCAGCTGATCGAAGAAGAGCCGCTGCTGCCGCTCCTGCTGGAGGATGCCGCTGAAATCGACGCATGCACCATCATTTGTTCCGACCGGAAGGAGACGCTCCCGATGCAGTGCCATCTGATCGTGGACGTCGGCCGGAGCGAAGGGCAATATTCGCTGAAACGCGAGGACGGGGCGTTCGACCAGGTAAGCTTCGTCCCGGACATGCTCACGCTGGAAAGAGCGGAAGCGCTGACCCGTTACATGGCCCCGATCCGGCTCAAGCGGTCGCTTGCGTCGGATATCCCGGACGTGCTGACGTTATTCGAAATGCTGAATATCAAAAAAGCGGCCGACCTGGACGTGAAGCAGCGCTGGAGAAACAACCGGTATCCGGAAAGCCTGCCCGTCCCGTTTGGCGTACGCGCGGGCGGCAAAAAGATCAATTTGAACATTCATGATAAAATAGAACGGCAGGGGCACGGCCCGCACGGCCTGATCGCCGGCACGACCGGATCGGGCAAAAGCGAGGTCATCCAGTCGATCGTCGCTTCGCTTGCCGCCGAGTTCCACCCGCATGACCTTGCTTTCATGCTGATCGACTACAAAGGCGGGGGCATGTCCAACACGTTCGTCGACTTGCCCCATGTCGTCGGAACGATCACCAATTTGAGCAGCGGGCTCATGGAACGGGCGAAGGTTTCGCTCAAAGCGGAGCTGGTCAGACGGCAGAAAATATTGAACGATGCCGGAAACCTGCAGCACATCGACGAATATTACAAGCTTCTGAAACGCGAGGGCGGCCGGCCGCTCCCGCATTTGGTGATCATTATCGACGAGTTCGCGCAGCTCAAAAAGGATCAGCCGGAATTCATGGACGAGCTGATCAGCATCGCGGCCATCGGCCGTACGCTGGGCGTGCATTTGATCCTGGCGACCCAGAAACCGGCGGGCGTCGTTGACGATAAAATATGGAGCAACGCGCGTTTCCGCATCTGCCTGCGCGTGCAGGACGAAGGCGACAGTCGCGATATGCTTAAAATACCGAACGCGGCCTGGATCAACAAACCCGGACGGGGTTATTTCCAGGTAGGCAGCGACGAAATATTCGAGGAAATGCAGTTTGCCTGGAGCGGCGCGCCCTACGTGGAGCAGACGGATTCTCCGGGGCGGGTCGTTCCGACCGAAATCGCTTTGAACGGGAAACGGGAAAATCTGCTTTCGACCAGCATGTCCGCAGCCAATTTGCAAATGGAGCAGCCTCCGAAACAGCTTCAAGTATTCATCGACAGACTCGCCGAAGCGGCCAGGGAGGAAGGCATCGAGCGCCTGCAAGGGCCATGGCTTCCGCCGCTGCCGGAAAGGCTGGAGCTTGAGGAGCTGGCAGCGCAGGCATCCGCGCCCGAATGCGGCGAATTGGAAGGGGTCGTCGGCATCGTCGACGATCTGCCGAACCAAAGCCAGCGTCCGCTGCGTATTCCGATGCAGCAAGGGCATTGGGCGGTCTACGGCATGCCGGGACTGGGCAAGACGACGTTCGTGCAGACGCTGCTGATGTCGCTCGCCCAAGCCTATTCTCCGGACGCATGGCACGGATACATCGTGGACATGGGACGAATGATGAGGGATTTCGCCAAGCTGCCGCAAATCGGCGGCGTGATGATGGCCGAAGAGGACGACCGGATCAAGCGGCTGTTCCTCTTTCTGGTCAAAACGATATCGGAGCGCAAAGAGCTGTTCGCCGACGCCGGCGTGAAGACGGCCGCCGCTTACCGGCGGGCGCGAAACGCGGTTTTGCCGCAGTTTATCGTCGTCATCGACGGATATTTGAATTTCCGGAACTCCTTTCCCGAGGAAAACGAACTGCTGGAGTTCATTTTGCGCGAAGGCGGAAATCTGGGCATCACCTTTGTGCTGACCTCGAACCGCATTTCGGACATATTCGAAAAAGTACGCAGCAATATCGCCAACGCGGTAACCTTCGAGCTTGCGGATCCGTCGGATTATTATTATGCCGTCGGCCGGCCGGCAAGGAATCCGGGCTCCATGCCGCCGGGCAGGGGCCTTGCGAAGGGTCATACCCCGCCGCTTGAATTTCAGGCCGCGCTGCCGGCCAGCGGCGACGACGAAGCCGGACGGTCGGTCGAGCTTCGCAAGCAGATCCAAAGCATCGAGTCCCGGTATCCGGCCGGGAACGTCCGGAAAATCGAGAAGTTGCCGGAGCGGATCCGGCTGCATGAGCTGATGCCGCATGCGGCCAGCTTTAAGCCGGAACATGGTCCCGCCGCTTCGTTTAAAGTGCCCGTAGGCTTGTATACGGATGATTTGGAGCCTTTCGAGGCGGACCTGCAGGAAGGACCGCACTTTATCGTTGCCAGCCCGATGGAGGGCGGAAAAACGGCCTTCATGCTGAGCTGGATGCTTTCGCTGGCCTATCATTATTCCCCGGAGCAGCTGCAAATGTACACGGTCGATGCCAGGTACGGCAGCCGGGGGCTCTCCCAAATCGGCAGACTCCCGCATGTGCAGGCGTCGGCAACGAGGGAAGAAGAGCTTGCCGCGCTGATCGGACAAGTTTTTGAGCTGGTGCAGCGCCGCAGCGGCGGGGAGGAAGGGCCGGCCATCCTTCTGGCGATCGATGATGCGGATATTTTGGCTAAACAATTAAACGACTTTACGATAAAAGATCAACTGGGAGCGATTGTGCGCCTTGGACGGGATCGGAACGTGCATGTTTTGCTTTCCGGCGTTCCGGCCGATTTCCCTACGTTCGGAGCGGATTGGTTCAATGACGTCAAAGCTTGCCAAAGCGGATTTTTATTCGGGACTTTGGACCCTAACGATTTGTCGTTCTTCCGGATTCCTTTTTCGGAATCGAGTCAGGCTCCCGGGGGCTTGAAGATCCTGCCGCCGGGACAGGGGTACTACATAAAGCGGAAATTTACCAGGGTAAAAGCCGCGGTTCCGTTTGATGACGAGTGGGACGGCAAACGATGGGCGGAAATAATTCGCGACCGATGGCATGTTGTTGTTTGAGGGGAGGTGGCTCATAATGTTGACGATTCATGCTTCCAAACAGGATACGATTACGCTTGATAATAGAGAGTTTTTTTTCCTTGCCGGAATATTGGGTTCCGACCGCCTGCTGGGCGTGGAGGACCCGTTTCAAGGTTATCTGGCGCAGGAAATTGCCGAAGAATGGGACGATGTGAAAAGATCCCTTTTGGAAAAAGGCTACCTCGTCGAGGAAGACGACGGCAGCCTGCTGGCCATGCCGCCTAAGGTTTTTTCGCGCGTCGCCATCGCTAGCTTGGCGGAACGTTCATGCTGGCTGCGGTATAAACGCCAAGAGGAAGCCTTCGAGGGGTACTTGCATGCAACGAATGAACGCGTCGTGCAGGTGTGCAAGTCGGAGAAGGATTTGGTGTACGAGCTGGATGAGCTCGGCAACGTGGAAGCGGCCTGCAGCCAGCTGGTAGACAAAATGGATTTGAAAGATTACGCTCCAGCGGAAATGCCGGCGCTCCTCCTATCCAAAAAGAAATTCGGCGAAATATACAGCCGCATTCCGGCCCTTACTTTGGACGAGCTCGGTGACGAGCTTGCGGCCGCGACCAATGACGCGGAGGGCTCCATAGCCCTTGCCCGGTGCCTGAAGTTCCGGACGGGGGAAGGCGAGCTGCATTTTTCCACTTGGACGGGAAGCCGATGGGAGACGCAAAGCGCCGCTTTTGTGGTAAATGATACGATGAACTGGCTTGTCCGCATGAGCCTGAGGGGAGATCAAGACTGGTTGACCGCCAGTCCTGCCAGCAAACTACAATTTCAAGAGATGCTGCTTCTATGGTTGAAGCAGTCTGCAGAATCAGATGGAAGGTGATGGTCCGTGCGTATTTCTGTCGAACCGGAAGCACTCCGGGCATTAAGTCGTCAACTGGAGCAAAGCGGCGAGCAAATCCGCCAATTAACCGCGTTATTGAATCAGGCTTTGGGATCGCTCATATGGGAAACTTCTATCCGGGAATCTCTCTTGAACGAGTGGCAGGCCGCGAATCAGCAGGGGGAACAGATTTCGTCCATGTTACGGGAAATGGGCAGAAACGTGCACAAAAAAGCGGGAATGTTCCAGTCGGCGGACGAACAGCATCATTCCTTTTTGGGAAACTCCGCCCTATACCATTCTCCGGTCGCGATGTTCCGCGCCGTAGGCGTTCAGGGGGACGGTTCCATCCTGCCGGGGTACGGCGGGCGCGGCATCCCGATCTCGAACCCGTCGTCGGCGGTCATGGCCGTACAAGCGCATAACGGCGACGAGGACGGCCTCAATGTCGGATGGGGATACCAGGGGCCTACGCCTGCGGGGTGGGCAACGTTAGGATACGGCGCCCTGATGGTAGGCACGATGGTCAAAAGCGGGTTTAACGTCAATATGAGAAACAACGGCTCGGTCGCCACGATCAAAGGGGCGCGCTCGCCATTTGCCCTCAGCGAAGGCATCCGGGGAACCCGGTACACGCTGAACAACGCGGCCAAAAATCCGCAGGTATGGAAATTCGTCGATCCTAAAATCGCGGCGAAAGAAGCCCTTTCGATCAAAGGCCTCGGCGGAAAGCTGGGTTATGCCGGGCTGCTGTTCGATACGGGCGTGTCCGGCTTTCAGGATTATAAAACCGGCGGGGCCAGCCGGGCCGCGGCCAGCGTTCTGGTCAACGGCAGCTTGGGGCTCGGCACCATGGCAAGCAGCGCGGCGATCGGGGCCGCGGTCGGTTCCGCGGTGCCCGTAGCGGGAACGGCAGTCGGCGCGGTGGTGGGACTGGCGTCGGGCGTCGTCATCTCGGCCGTCACCGACATTGAAATCAACGGGAAATCGCTTAAAACCTATGCGGTGGATGCGGTAGACGCGGCCATCGACGGAACGGTCGAAGGAGTGAAGTCGGCGGCAAAAGGGATCGGCCATGCGGCCGAAGAAACTTTCAACGCCGTGTCGGATTCCGTCAAAGCGGTATCCCACGGCGCCAGCGAGTTGGCGGATCAAGTGAAAAACAAACTCGGCAAGCTCGGGAATTTATTCGGCTAAAGATGCCACGCCGCGTTCGAAACCCGTTTGGCGGCATCCGGCCACGCAAAGGAGTGGGAACGGTGAACGGCAATGCTCCACGGCAAAAGCAATCATTCGTTAACGATTATGCGGGAGTTTATCCGCTGCGCATCATCAGATCCCAGACGATCAGCCTGCTGCTGCTTCCCAACCTGCTGCTTCTGATCGCGGCTTTTGCGGATCCGTTCGTTCCGGTTTGGGCTTGGCTGCTGTTGGTTCCGCTGGCCGTAATGGACATCCTGGGACTGGCCGTCGTGATCTCTCCGGGAAAAATGCAGGAGTTCCATCTTTTTGTTCTGGGGGCGATCGGCATTTTGGGTTCCGCCGCTTTTGCGGCGGCTGCGAACAAGCTGGCTTATGCCACGCTGGACATTTCGTCGCCCTGGTTTCTGATCGGGTCCGCGGTTGGATACATAGTCGTATTTGCGCTGCTTTACGGAATACATATGAGATTATTGTACAGCGGGTATTACAGCCGGGAGGAACAGGAGAAACCGGATGGAGACACGCGCGGGCTGAGGAAAACGCAAGGCATCATTTTGGCCTCCTCCGGCGCCGGCGTGCTCGTCTCGTGCGTGCTGATCAAAACCTTCGGGGGATACAGCATGAAAATAACGCTGATCATCGCGCTGCTTTTTTTGTTTGCTCTTGTTTATATCATGCTTGCCGGCAATCTTCATAAATTTTATTTGCTAAGAAAAAGACGCTAGCATACAAGCTGTCATAGAGAGAGGAAGGTTGAACAAACGATGGAGGAACGGGAACTCGCGAAATCATTGCTTCCGCTCGGGTCGATCGTTCTGCTCAAAGGGGCCCAAAAGAAGCTGATGATTTACGGACGCAAGCAGATCCAAATGGAAAGCAACACGTTATACGACTATCTCGGCGTGGTTTATCCGGAGGGATACATCGACCCTAACTATACTTTTTTGTTCAATCATGAGGATATCGACAAAATCGAGTTTACCGGATTTTCCAACGATGAGGAAAAAAGATTCCAAAAGATCCTGGAAGATGTTTCAATCGGATAAAGAAGCGGGTAAAAAGACTCAGGACCAGGGACTTTTGTTGAAGCCGGTCGTTTATAGTATAGTCGACTACGATAATCATTGAATTTGAAGGAGGAGCAAAATGGCAGGACGTATTTTAATTACCCCGGAACAGGTGGACTCGG
This sequence comes from Paenibacillus sp. YAE3, assembly GCF_057546105.1. NCBI lineage: Bacteria > Bacillati > Bacillota > Bacilli > Caryophanales > Paenibacillaceae > Paenibacillus > Paenibacillus sp. YAE3. The sequence goes on from NZ_BAAIYF010000003.1 coordinate 530,148, forward strand.
TTGCAAACCAATTCAAGCAAGGCGGCCAGCAAAGCCAGCAAATCGTAAGCAGCCTGACCCAGGCGATCCACGGCATGGAAGGTCAATGGGAAGGGATGACCAAGCAGCGTTTCTTCCAGGAATTCCAGGAAGCGAACAAGCAAATGCAATCTTTCGTTCAAATTTTGAACAATATCAGTCAGGAATTGACTGCCATCGCACAGAAATTCCGCACGGTCGACGAATCCCGCTAAGTTATGGTTTAATAGGACTAAGGGGATCGGGTTGAACTATTTTTAATAAAGTATGACGAGACCGGGTGTTCTTGAACTCCCGGTTTTCTGCCAAGTAAAAGTGTTTTGGTCTGGAGGTCCCCCCACTTATTGCATGAGAATAATCGTACAAAGCGATAGCTCCACCTGAGTGGGGTTATTTTGCGGTCTATATCTGTTGTCGGATAAAGAGAGGGGATATCTATGTCTTTTCAACCCAATGCGGGTGACACTATTTCTATTAACGGTAAAACCTATACGGTAGGCCAGCATCCGGCCGCCCCGGGTTTGGCGTATGCCCAGGCCGGCAGGCAGGGGATCGTTTACCAGCTCATCCCGCAAAACGGCGGGCCGGAAGAGGCGAAGGCGCTGAAAGTGTTTTTTCCGAAATTTCGGATTCCCGCGATGGTCTACCAGTCGGAGACGATGGAGATTTACAGCGAAAGCCCCGGCTTGCAGGTCTGCAAACGAGACGTGCTCACTCCCGAAAGAAACGGAGAACTCATCACCGAACATCCCGACTTGCTGTATGCCGTCCTGATGCCCTGGGTCCATGGGGTGACCTGGTTCGACATCATCGCCGAGCAAAAACAGCTCAAGCGGACGGAAAGCCTTGCGCTTGCCAAAGCGCTTGCGGCGATCGGTTCGGGGATGGAACAACGCGGGCTGGCGCATTGCGACCTGTCTGCCCCGAACGTCATGCTTCCGTTTTTTTCAGAAGTCGATATGCCGGGCAAAAAATCCGTTGTCGAGCTGGTGGACGTGGAACAGATGTACAGTCCCAAAATGGACCGGCCGGACGTGCTTTTGTCGGGTTCTCCCGGCTACGCGGCGCATCGCACGGTGCAAAGCGGGCTGTGGAGCGCTTATGCGGACCGTTTTGCAGGGGCGATCATCATCGCCGAAATGCTGGGCTGGTGCGATCCGCACGTGGTGGAAAAAGCATGGGGAGAAAGCTACTTCGATCAGCATGAGATGCAGAATCCTTGCGAACGGTATTTCGTCCTGAAAAAATCGCTGGAGCGCAATTGGGGGACGAAAGTCTCGGAACTGTTCGCCCGGGCCTGGGAAAGCCAGGACATCAGCAGCTGTCCGACGTTCGGCGAGTGGCTGGTCGTTCTTTCCTCCATGAACGGGAACGAGCTGCCGCAACCCCAAACGGAGGCTGCACCGGCGGCGGACCCGGGGAAAGCAGAAGCGGCGGGTCCCCGCTCGAAAGGGGCGCTAGAAACCGCGGCAGCGGCAGCGGCTTTGCCTGACATGGAGGAGCAAGCGCCGCGGCGAACAGCAGCTGGCGCCGCTGAGTCGGGCAACGAACATGGAGTCGTCGACCGTTTGTTTAATCAGGCACGGGAGATGGAGCAAAAGGGGGATCTGAAAGGAGCCCTTGAAGTGTACCGGTCTGCGCATCATTTCGTTCCGGCCGGTTCGCCGATGCAGGTGGAGCTGGAGGCGGCGATTGCGGGACTGGAAGAAACGCTGAATCCGAAACCCGAAGAGCAGCCGTCCGGGAAGGTTCCTTTTTACCGTTCGCGCAAATGGCTGGCAGCCGGAATCGCGGCTTTGATTCTGATCGTCGGTTCGGCTTTTGCGGTCAATCAAATTTTGGCCGATCGGGCCGAGCAAAAGGAAGCCGAGGCGTTAGCGAAGCAGCAGGAAGAGGCCCGGAAAGCGGAGATGCAAAAGCTGGAGGAAGAGAAGCGGAAGCAGGCCGAAGCGGAGGCGCAGCGCAAGCAGGCAGAGGAGAAACGCAAAAAGGAAGAGGCGGAAAAGAAGCGCAAGCAGGAGGAAGCCATCAAGCTGGCCAAGCAAAAAGAGGAAAAGAAGAAGCTGCAGCAGAAATACGAGCAGCAGGCCAAATACGAAGCGTATCTTGCCAAGAAAAAGCTTGCCGAAGAAAAGAAAAAAGCGGCGGAAAAGCAGCGTTTGAAGGAGCTGTACGAAAAGCAGGCCCAATACGAGGCTTACCTGAAGCAGCAGAAAATTTTGCAGGAGAAACTTGAGCAGCAAAGAATTCAGCAGGCGAAAGAAGCGGCTGCGCGCAAGCAGCAGCAGGCCAGAGAGCTGCAAAAGAGACGATCCAACCAGGTGGTGCAGCTGATCGCCTCGTACAATCAGGCATACAACGCCCAAAAAACCGGGAATACGTCGAAAGCAAGGCAATATGCCCTGAATTTTATCAGCCTGTACGAAAAAGACGCCGCTTATTTCAAAACGGTAGGCAAAGTCAGCTCGCGCGCCAATGCGATCTATAAGTTTTTGGCCAATACGGGTTACATACTGCCTAATATATAATTCAGTTCAATTTTCAAAAAGGGGAGTTGAAATCGCAGATGAACTATACCATTCAGGCTTCCCAGCGCACGCCCGCGCTTATTATCTACCTGATCGACATCAGTGCTTCCATGAACATGCTGATGGATAACAAACGCCGCATCGACGTCGTATACGAAGCGCTTTCTTTGGCCATCCGGCAAATGGTGTTCCGGTCGACGAAAGGGAACCGCCTGACGCCGCGATACCGGATCGCCATCTTGGCGTACAGCGACGACGTTTACGACCTGCTGAACGGCATCAAGGGGATCGACGAAATCGCGGCGGCCGGAACGTTGCCGGATTTGACACCGAAACGATTTTCGGATTCCGCCAAGGCGTTCCGCCAGGCAGAGCTGATTTTGCAGTCGGAGCTCCCCTCCATGCAGGATTGTCCGGCTCCGCTGGTGTGCCACATGACCGATGGCGTCGCAACGGGAGAAGATCCGGAGCCGATCGCCAGACGCATCATGAACATGAGCGTCCCGGACGGGAACGTGCTGGTGGAAAACATTTTTATTTCCGATCATATGCTCGACCAACCCATCCTTCAGCCGCGGCGCTGGAAAGGCATCCATCCGGAAACCGTGCTGCAGGACGAACATGCGGTGAAGCTGAGAAATATGTCTTCGCCGCTGCCGGAAAGCTACCGGGAGATGCTCGCCGAAGCGGATTACCAGCTCGCCCCGGGCGCGCTGATGATGCTTCCGGGCAGCTGTGCGGAGCTTGTATCCATCGGATTCCAAATGTCGGCGGCGACGCCGGTCAGAGCGTAGGAAGGGGTAAGCTATGAAAATGAATTCGGCTGCAGCGAAGGACGTCTTTATGTATGTCAGTTCCCAGTCTTCAGAGCAGCGGCTCTCCACGTACCGCGGGCGGTTCGTTTGCAGATACGCCTACGGACGGGCAATGGAAAGTTTGGTGCAGGGGGAAAAGGGACAGGATTTTGTCGGCGTCCACATCGATGGGGACGTGTGCAATTTCGTGTTATGCGACGGAGTCAGCATGAGTTATAGGGGAGATTTTGCGGCGCGGTTTCTGGGACATACGCTGCTCGAGTGGCTGGGGAAGACCCGGGAATGGTCGTCGGCGGGGTTTGCCGCTTTTATGCGGGAAATTACCGTGGCCGCCTCCGCGCAGTTAAAGCAGCTGATTCCTCCCAGCGAGACGCCTTCCTTGCTCCGCGAGGTTCTTGAGGACAAGCAGCGGCTTGGCAGCCAGACGATGTACATTTGCGGCCGCATCGAGCTGCCGACGTCCAAGAGAAAGCAAGGAAGGATATGGATGGCTTGGCAGGGGGATTCGCGGCTGCGGTTCTGGAGGCACGAGACTGAGATCAGCGAGCATTTCCGGGGAACGATGCAGACGAATGAACGCTGGTCGACGCTTACGGGGCCTGTCGGCGGCCAGCCGCATGTGTATCAGACCCGGCTGGAATACGGGATGCCGATGAGGCTCCAGTTATACACGGACGGGCTGGACGATCTGGACCCGATCCGCGAGCCGCTCCCTGACGAACAAATCCAGGTTCTGCTGGAAGCGCGGCATACCGGCGGGCTGCAGGACGATGCGGCATTTTTGGAGCTTAAATGGTAGCAAGGCGTTCAAGATAAAACCGGATCATTCGGCACGGGCCGAACGGCCCGGTTTTTTTTGTCCCCGGGCCAGCGTCCGGGGATTTGTTTTTCCGCGGGCGTGATTAGACAGAACCTTTTTTTGGGTAATCTTGAGACAAATGCAACATAATAGAATCAGGAACCAAAAGGAGAGATCTAACATGAGCCAGCAGCAAATCAACAAATTGCGTTTTTCGGGCAAAACGGCCATCGTGACCGGGGCGGGTTCCGGGATCGGCAAGGCGGCAGCCGTTAAATTGGCAACGGAAGGGGCAAACGTCGCGTTGTTCGACCTGCTGGACGACCGCACTGCCCAGGCGGAAGCCGAAATCAACGCCATCCGGCCCGGCAGCGCCCGCGCCTTCGACGTCGATACTTCGGATGCCGCGCGCGTCGAAAAAGCGGTGCTGGAAACCGCGGAGCTGTTTAAGACGGTTGACATCGTGTTTGCCAACGCGGGCATCAACGGTGTGTTGTCGCCCATCGAGGACATGAAACTCGAGGATTGGCAGCATACGTTAAGCGTCAATTTGAACGGCACGTTTTTGACGGTGAAATATGCCATTCCCCATTTGAAAAAACAAGGGGGCAGCATCATCGTTACGAGCTCGATCAACGGCAACCGGACGTTTTCCAATTTCGGGATGGCGGCCTACAGCACTTCGAAGGCAGGACAAGTCGCGTTCGCGAAAATGGCGGCGCTGGAGTTGGCGAAATTCAAAATCCGCGTCAACGTCATCTGTCCGGGCGCCATCTCGACCAACATCGACCAGAGCACCGAAAAAACCGACGAACTGAAGGAAATCGTCATTCCGGTACAATACCCTCAGGGCAGCCAGCCGCTGTCGGACGGGCCGGGCAGGCCGGAAAACGTAGCCGATCTCGTAGCTTTTTTGGCTTCGGACGAATCGATCCATATCACCGGCACCCAGGTATACATCGACGGAGCAGAGTCGCTTCTCCGGTAAGACGGCTTCAACCGAACCGTTTCCGCTTCCGCTGCCAGCGGTTTTCTTTCGTTTGACAGCGCCGGCGGTTCATGTTTTCATAAGGGTGGAACGCATCTTTTCAATTGGGAGGTTTCCGCCATGGGACTCATGTCTTGGCTTGCTGAAGAACGCATCCATAAGGCCATGGAACAAGGCGAGTTCAAGGATTTGGCAGGCAAAGGAAAACCGCTGGAGCTGGAAGACTTGTCGCATATTCCCGAGGACCTTCGGATGTCGTATAAAGTCATGAAAAACGCAGGAGTCATTCCGGAGGAGATGCAGCTGCAAGGCGAACTGCTGAAGCTGAGGGATTTGATATACGCCTGCGAAAACGCCGGCGAAAAAGAAAAGCTGAAACGGTCGCTGACCGAAAAAAAGCTGCGCTTCCAGATGCTTATGGAGCAACGAGGGTTAAGCGGAAGCACGACGTTTCTGGAATACGAGCCTAAAATCCGCGGCCGCTTGGAGGATGCATGAACAGACGCCCGTATGCGGCGCGCGTGCGGTTGCCCAAACCGGAAAAAACCTCTATCCTTGCCTTGAACCTATGGCGAAGGGATAGAGGTTTTTTGCCGTTATGAAGCGCCATGCAAAAGGGAAAGCATCTCGCCGGTAATGACGATCGGTTCGGAAGGAAGCTTGTCCATGCGGAAAAGCGGAATGCATTCGCGGGCGGTTAACGGCTCGGGATTCGGGGTGAATCCCGCAAGCCACATCAGCCAGCCGACCAGACGCTCAGGCGCCGTTATGCGTTCGCGGAGGGCGGCAAGGCTGGTTCCTCCATGCCGCTTGGCCAGCCTCTTGCCGTCCGGTCCCATAAATAACGGGACATGGGCGAACGACGGTGCTTCCATCCCGAGGGCTTTGTACAGCAGCAGCTGCCTCGGGACCGAATCGAGCAGGTCCGCTCCCCGGAGGACGTCCGTGATCCCCATCATGTGGTCGTCAACGACGACGGCCAGCTGGTAGGAGATCATGCGATCCGCCCGCCGGACGATAAAATCGCCGCCTGAGGCCGCATCGAACGTCTGCGTCCCCGCAACGCCGTCATGGAACACAAGCTGTTCATGCCGGACCTTAAACCGCAGGGACGGTTCTTTCACCAATGATTTGCGGTCCGCTTCTTCGCCGGTCAGGTTCCGGCAGGTACCGGGATAAGCGGGTCCCTCCGAGGACAGGCCGTGGGGAGCGCTCGCTGCCGCGAGCAGGTCGGCACGGCTGCAGAAGCAGCGGAACAAATATCCATTCTCTTGAAGCCGCTTAAGCGCTTCGTCGTAATATTCCATGCGTTCGCTTTGCGTATACGGGCCGAACGGGCCGCCGATATCCGGACCTTCGTCCCAATCGAGCCCGAGCCAATGTAAATCGTCCAGGATTTGTTTGGCGAGATGGGGTTTGGAACGCTGGGTGTCGATATCTTCCATCCGCAAAATAAAGGTCCCGTCCGCGCTTCGGATTTGCAGCCAAGACAGCAGGGCCGTCCAGGCGTTGCCGATGTGCAGTTCGCCTGAAGGCGTTGGCGCGAATCGGCCACGCGCCCGACGTGGATTCTGGCTCAATGTCATCGTCTCCTTCAAAAATGCGCTTCGTACATTTTATAGCAAACAGGCGTGGATATCCAGTCGCTGATCGCACTATAATGGAAGTAGTTCAAACATAGGTTGGAAAGACATGGTGATGGAGAACAATGAACGAATTACCGATTCAGCGGGTTCTGCCCGAGCTTCTGGACCGATTGCGCCGCGGCGGTTCCGCGGTCCTTGTCGCCGAACCGGGAGCGGGAAAAACGACGCAGGTCCCGCTTGCATTCATACATGAGGAGTGGCTGTCCGGACGTAAAATCGTCATGCTGGAACCGCGCCGCCTGGCCGCCCGTTCGGCGGCCGAATACATGTCCCGGATGCTTGGCGAGCAGCCGGGAGGGACGGTCGGCTACCGCGTCAGAATGGATAGCCGGACAAGCCGCGCGACCAAAATCGAAGTCGTTACCGAAGGCATATTGACGCGAATGCTGCAAAGCGATCCCGGTCTGGAAGACGTCGGCATGATCATTTTTGACGAATTCCATGAGCGGAACCTGCAAGGGGATTTGGGGCTTGCCCTGGCATTGGAAGCCAAGGCCGCTTTGCGGGAGGATCTCCGCATCCTGGTGATGTCCGCAACGCTTGAAGCCGAGCCGGTGGCCGCGCTGCTTGGAAATGCCCCTGTCGTGAACTGCCCCGGCAGGCAGTTTCCGGTCGAAACGGTTTATAGGCCGCCCGCTGCCGGCACGCCGCTGGAAAAACATATGGCGGCCGTCATTCGCGAGGCGTCCGCCAGCCACCCCGGCGACGTGCTTGCCTTCCTTCCGGGCCGGGGAGAAATCCGCCGGGTCCAAGCCGAACTTGAAAGCGGCGGCATCCCGGCAGACTGCGTGGTCCGGCCGCTGTATGGCCAGCTGCCGCAAAAGGAGCAGGAGGCCGCCGTGCTTCCCGATCCGCAAGGCAGGCGCAAATGGATCCTCGCGACGTCGATCGCGGAAACGAGTTTGACGATCGACGGCGTACGCATCGTCGTCGATTGCGGTTATATGCGCACGCAGCTGTTTTCCGCCCGGACAGGCATGCCGTATCTGGCGACGGACCGGGTCTCCCGCGCTTCCGCGGACCAACGCAGGGGCCGTGCGGGCCGTACGGCTCCCGGCATCGCGTACCGGTTGTGGAGCCATGAGGTGCAAAATCATCTGCGTCCGCGGAATACCCCCGAAATGTTGCAAACCGACCTGGCCCCGCTCGCCCTGGAACTTGCCGCCTGGGGCGTGCAGGATCCGCGGGACATGCTTTGGCTTGATCCTCCGCCGGAAACCGCGTACGAGCGGGGAAAAGAGCTGCTGCAGCGCCTCGGCGCCGCCCGTCCGGACGGTTCCGTGACGGAAAAGGGCAGAAAAATGGCGGAGCTGGGCCTGCATCCGAGGTTGTCGGCGATGATGCTTCAAGCGGAGGAGATGGGGCAAAGCGGGCTGGCCGCCGTCCTTGCCGCCGTATTGCAGGAGCGGGACATCTTCCGCGCCGGCCCGGGGGCAGGTCCGGATTCGGATATCCGGAGCCGCGTGCAGGCCGTAAGCCGGTGGGAACAGCAAGGCGTTGCAGGCCCCCATATAGACGAAGCGGCCTTAAAACGAATCGTCCAGGAAAGCCGGTACATGCACAAACGGCTTGAAACGAAAGCGGCCGGGGCTTGGCAGATCGAAAAAAGCGGCCTGCTCCTGTCCTTCGCCTATCCGGACCGGATCGGCCAAAGCCGTGGCGGCGGAAAATTTCTGCTGACATCCGGGCGCGGGGTGGAACTGCCCGGAGAGCAGCCGCTAAGCCGCGAGGCCTATGTGACGGTGGCGGCGGTCGACGACAGGAAGGGAGCGGAAGGGAAGATTCTGCTCGCCGCTCCCGTCAGCCTTGAAGACCTTCGGCAGCATCACGGGGACGACATTACGGAGGAGACGACCGTAGAATGGGACCCTGCGCTGGGCGGCGTGAAATCCCGCCATCAGCTGCGCCTCGGCGCAATCGTCCTGCGCGAGTCGCCTGCCGCCGAGCCGCCGGCGGAAGCGGTGGCGCAGGCTTTGCTGGACGGGATCCGCGCCGAAGGGCTGGGGATCCTTGCCTGGACCAAGCAGGCGGTGCAGCTTCGCCAGCGCCTGCAGCTTATGCACGAGGCCGACCCCGATTGGCCGGACATGGGGGACGAGGCTCTGCTGGAACATCTGGAGGAATGGCTGCTGCCCTATCTTTACGGCATCAAAAGCCGGAGCGGCCTCCAGAAGCTGCAGCTGGTTCCGATCCTCGAGCAGATGGTCGGGTGGGACAAAAAGTCCCGGCTCGATCAAGAAGCGCCGACGCATATCACCGTCCCGAGCGGCTCCAAAATCGCCGTGGACTACAGCGATCCGAAGCAGCCGGTGCTGGCGGTAAAGCTGCAGGAAATGTTCGGGCTTCATGAAACGCCGAAAATCTGCTTCGGCAAAATCCCTTTGACCATTCATCTGCTGTCGCCGGCGCAGCGGCCGGTCCAAATCACTTCGGATTTGGCGAGCTTTTGGAAACACGGATATTTTGAAGTGAAAAAGGATTTGAAAGGACGGTATCCGAAGCATTACTGGCCGGACGACCCGCTGGAAGCGATCCCGACGAGACGCACGCGTCCCCAATAATAGCGATACAAACAAGGCTTCTGCTTACGCAGAGGCCTTTTTCTATCGGCGGTTACGAGCCGGAAAAAGGACCTATCGCCGGCGCGGCATCATTTTACGAACTTTGCTTGCCCACCTGATATCCCTTTCCCATTGCTCCGACGCGTCGGCCGTCAGCCAATCTTGATCGAGGCATAATTTAAGCAAGCGTTCCTCCAAATAGATGGAATGCATGAGATGAACCATAAGCTCTTCCAAAAGCGCGTCATCTGCGGCAGCTTCGATGCATTCCGCCAGCAATGTCATGCGCAGCCGGTTATCCTGCAGCATGTCCTGCGCGATGAATTGATCATTAAACGCTTTGATACCCAGCAAGCTTTCCGTCACGGGATTCAAAGGTAGACACCTCGCTTTTTGCTCTTCGAAAAATTCAGCCGGGATTTTACCGGCGGTCCAACCTGTCGTCAAAAGCATCCAGCAGCCGCCGATTCAGTTCCGCATACTCCATTGCGAGCCCTGCAAGCTCCGGAGAGGTGATCAATTGGACGAACGTGCCGGATTTGACAAGCCGCAGAGTCTCATGCCGAAGAAGGCCTTGCCATTGGAAGCAGGCTGCCGCAGTGTTTGGAATAGGGGACGAGTGCCCGGACATTTTTTCCATAGACGTACTCCATTCTCTTTCGGCATATTATGAGCGGAAAATAGCGGTTTTATGAGCGGATCTGCAGGTTTGCTTCGATCTCCGGAACGAAGTGCTCTTTTTAAAAATAAGGGTTGACTAATATCTAAAGATCATGTATCTTTAAATCAAGATAAATAACAAACGCATAGGAGTGAAAAAATGATTGGTTTATCCAAAGCTTAGCGCTTATTTTTTTGGACTCATATCTTAAATTAAAGCTAATTAAAATAAAGAATAAATAATAATGGAGGAATGAGTAATGATGATAGCTTGGGGATTGTTGATAATCCGTTTGATCGTCGGATTGACGTTTGTCGGGCACGGAGCCCAAAAATTGTTTGGATGGTTCGGCGGTCCGGGCATAAAAGGCACGGCCGGCTGGTTCGGGTCCATCAACATCAAACCGGCGTTGCCGATGGCCGTCCTGGTCGGATTGTTCGAACTGGTGGGCGGGCTGCTGTTTGCGGCAGGCCTTTTTACACCGGTAGGTGCGGCGATGTTGGCCGTGACGATGTTGGGAGCCATCTTGACGGTTCATATAAAAAACGGTTTCTGGAGCACTTCGGGCGGCATCGAATTCAACCTGATCCTGCTTGCGGTCGTGGTGGGCGTTGCGTTGACCGGTCCGGGAGCTTATCATCTGTTTTAATGACACTGCCAGAACATCCCGTATTTGAAGGAGGTAATTGCCGTGAGAATTCGTTTGTACACGCCTGCGCTGCAGGGAAAAGGCAAATTTGACGGAGGAAACATCACGGAGCAGAAACCGATCGGTTTTCCGGGCGAAGGCTCCGTCATCAACCGCGTAGGTCCGTTATATTACTGGGCATGGGCCCACACGTCGAAGGAAGGCTACGTTCCGCTGCATCCCCACTATGGTTTCGAAATTATGACGTACGTGATTCGGGGGACCGCCGAACATGGCGATTCCCTCGGCACCCGCAGCACGATCGGCGAAGGCGGGGTGCAGGTGATCAAAGCCGGCAGCGGCGTCAGCCATGAAGAACGTTTTATCGGTCCGGATATGGAGGCTTTTCAAATCTGGTTCGAACCTGACCTGAAGCTGGAGGCGAAAAAAAAGCCGGCTTACGAACAGTTTGATCGGGACGACATCCCGTCCAAAGAGCAAAACGGCAGCCGCGTGAAACAGATATTGGGCGGAGAATCGCCGATCCTGCTGACGGCTGATGCCCGGATGTGGGACGTTGAGCTCAAGCCCGGCCATGAATACGCCCATACCCTGTCTAAAGGCACGACGTTAACCGCCCTGGCGGTTCGAGGCGCGGGGAGCTGGAAGGAAGGGGAAGCGCATGAGGAAGCTTTTCATGAGCGGGATTTCATGCTGCTGACAACGGACCGCGAGGAGGAGGTATTCCTTCATGCCGGTGACGAGGCCGTAAGAATGCTGCTGATCGAAGTTCCGGAACGGGTGCATTACGGGCTTTTGCCGAAAAAATTCTAAAAACATTTGTCAAAAGAGCGCAGCGGATGCTATATTCTGTCTGGCGCTCTTTTTGGCTTTTCTGCTTCAGATGCCGCATAACGGGGTTAACGATAACCAAAAATACTTTTGATTTCAAAGGGAGGGTGGACATGCCGAAAAAAGCCAGAATACGTGAAATCGAATTGCTGCGAGGTCTGGCTTTTTTGGCCGTTGCGCTTCAGCACGCGATCGCCCATTACGCCGGCCTGAACGAGGCCCGGATGGAGGACGGGGTCTTGATGGCCATCCTCCTGCTGGCCGCCAAGTTTGCCGTGCCTGTCTTCATTTTTATCACGGGCATGGTATTGTTTTATAACTATGACGGGCAGCTGCGGTACGGCTCGTTTTTGCGCAAGCGGTTCGGCGATATCGTGGTTCCCTATATCTTGTGGTCTGCGGTGTATTTTACGGAAAACCCGGGATGGAACGGGGATCTTCTGCACCGGCTCGAAACGTTTGCCAGCCATCTCGTCACCGGAAAAAACAGCTACCATTTATGGTACATCGTCATGATCGTTCAATTTTATGCGCTGTTCCCGGTACTGCGCTGGCTCATGCGCGCATGCGCGCAAAGGATCCCGTTCCGGTGGCGGGCTGCCGCATTGACGGGGGCAGGCATGTTATGCCTCCTGCTTGTCTATCATTTGTTTCGGATATCAGGATTTATGTCGGAGGCGGGGATTCCGTTTTTGACGCCGTTTTTTACGGCATACGCGGACCGCAATTTTTTGTATTTTGCCTTTTATTTCATCCTCGGGGCTGCGGCCGGAATGGCTCCGGATCGCTGGAGTTATTGGCTTGCCCGGGGAAAGGCGGCGTACTTGGCCGTTTTCGCCTTGCTGTTCGGATATTATATGTATATAACGGTGCAGGGTTTTGCGACCCCGGACGGTGTTCATATTTCTTTTATCGGGCTCAGTCTGCTGCGGCCGCTGATCATGGTTTTTCTCGTCAGCTCGATTTTCGTATTTTATGCCTGGTCCAAATCATGGTCCGAATCTTCAGGGCCGACCGTCCATAAGGCGATGAATTTTCTCGGCCGATATTCGTACGGCGCTTATTTGGCCCATGCGCTGATGCTGCGCCAAAGCTACAGGGTGGATGCCTGGCTGTTTGCCGGATGGAACGTGACGCTGCGGATGCTGATGTCTTTCCTGGTCTGCGTGGTTTTGTCTTATGCGGTAACCGTCGCCCTGTCTTATTTGCCGTTCGGCAAATGGACGGCCGGGGTTTCTTCGCTGCGGCGCAAACCGCGGGGATCCGTTCCGGCGCAAGGACAACCGTCTGTACGGAATTTCGACGGCAGCTGATACCGATCGGCAGCAAACGACCCTTGCTTTTTACAACCATCGTTAGCCAACGGACGATTTCGTAAAAGGCGGGGGATTTTTCGAGTCCTGATCTTACAATTTCAATACATGAAAAATTCATAATAGAAAAACCTTAAACGTTCTTTCGCACCCATCTTGCCGTTTGCCTCCCGGTTGCATTCTTCCGCGTGGTTGAAACGAAGTGAATGCTTCATGTCATGCTTTTTTGAAAATAGTGGTTTATAATGGAATTAGCGAATGAGCAAAGGGGGAAGCGGCGGTGGCTTTTATGATTGCCCAGCGTGCTTTTATTAAAACGTATTTGATTACGATGGTGGAACAGCACCGGGGATACGGCTATCAAATGCTGGAAGAAATGAGGCAGGAATTCAAGTCGTTCGGGTATTCGCCGCCCCAAAGCGAAATTTATCGCGCGCTGCATGAGCTGGTGCAGGAGGGCGTTTTTTACCGGACCAAGCAGCTGAAAGGCAACGATCCCCGCGTGGATTTCCAGGAGATCGTGCTGTACCATTTTACCGAAGACGGCCGCGAAAAGGCCAAGCTGTACAAAAAACAGGTCAAAGCCGATCTGGATCGCTGCCTCGGCATGCTGAACAAAGCCGTAAAAGACAATTATTGACGTTCGACGCGAAACCCCGAATCTCCAATCGGAGAAACGGGGTTGTTTTTGCGGCTAGATGGATGATGCGGTCGTTCCTGCCGGAAGCGTCGACGACCACATGCGCGGTTCACGCGGCGGATTCATTCCAAGAAGCAGGGAAAACGCTTGCGTATTGGAATATTCTCCAAAAAAACGGCCAACCATTTTCATCTTGGGCCCGGTTGTGATATAAAAGTGAATGGGGATGTATATAATGAAACGACTGCCCCGTTTTTTGAGTCGCAACATATTTGGAGGTATTGGCAATGGATGAGCATATGCAGCGCCGACTGGATAAACAGAGAAAGCTGTTTAAGCAGCTGGGAATACATTTGGATGCTCTTTCGATCCACGAAAAAGTGTTCAGCACCAAACTTAGAGGATACGATCCGGAAGAGGTCGATTCCTACCTGGATGAAATTATTAGCGATTATGAACGATTTTACGCAACCATTTCCGATCTGATGGATAAATGGCAGGAGCAGCAGGTTGCGCTGCGCGAGATGAAGTCGAGCTCCCGCCCCGAACCCGACCGGTTCGCGATCGATCCGAAGCAAATCGAGGAGATCGTGCTCAAAATGGAGTACAACCTCAGACAGCTGAAAACGAAGATCCGTCCGGAACCCGACTTTTTTGTGGATTAATCCTTAAAGCCCTACATACGCGTGTGATCATGCCCCCTAAGAAGCGGAAGCTTTTTTGGGGGTTTTGTTTTGCAGTCCACAAAAATAAGAAGTGGGAAGGGCTGTTACATGGTGGTAAAATAAATTGAGGCTGGCCCAAGGCATATTCTCCAATCTTCTTGGAACCGCCGTTTGGATTGTGATGATGATTTTAATCTATTGCGGCGTGAAAAAAGCCAAATGGGCGTTCGTCATCTTTACGGTATGGAATATCGTTACGCTCATCGCGGCATGGGCGGGAGAAGCAGTCATCTCCCCTTTACCGATGAATCTTTGGATTTTTGCGACGGCAGCTTTTTTGCTTCAAATCGCGACATCCGTCGTATTTGTCTTTTCAACCAGCGTCAATGATTTTTTATATGAGTGTTTTGCATAATTCCGTTTCAGAGAAGAAGCGATAGCATATTCACTGTCGTTAAGGGGTAATTTTCGAAAATGGTATTATATGGATGAAGAAAAGGGCAGACTTGCAGAATTTTAGAACAGCT